>LIDE01000013.1 GCA_001438605.1 SAR92 bacterium BACL16 MAG-120619-bin48
CCTTCCTAGGCAAATACACCCGCTTTGAGAATTTAGCGGGCGATTACTTCGCCGACCACTAGCTTTTCCTGATTAGGTAATCAAAATGCGAATCTTTCACACTGTTAGTGGTCTTCGAGATGCGTTGACTGTTCATCGTCGTGGCGGGCTGCGAATCGGCTTCGTACCCACCATGGGTAATTTGCATGATGGTCATATCGCCTTGGTCAAGCAGGCTCGTGAAACCTGCGATATTGTGGTTTGTTCAATTTTTGTCAACGCATTGCAGTTTGGTCTGAATGAGGATTGGGACAAGTACCCACGCACTTATGAGACTGATTGCGGCAAGCTGCGCGATGCTGGCTGTGACTATCTGTTTCATCCTGAAGATCGCGAAATGTACCCCAACGGTCTCGACACCCAGAGTCGTGTTATTTGTCCAACCATGACTGACGTGCTCTGTGGCGCCAGCCGCCCAGGCCACTTTGAAGGGGTCACCACGGTGGTGACCAAGCTGTTTAATATTGTCCAGCCTGACGAAGCAATATTTGGCATCAAAGACTACCAGCAGCTGGCGGTTATTCGTCGTATGGTGGAAGATTTGTGCATGCCCGTCGAAATTACCGCTGCAGAGATTCATCGTGAACCGGACGGGTTGGCCATGAGCTCCCGCAATAGTTACATTACCGCGGAAGAGCGGCCCAAGGTTGTGGTGTTAAAACAGAGTCTAGAGTGGGTGGCTGAGCAGATAAAAGCGGGGCAACGCAATTTTTCCGAATTGGAAACGGCAGGTAAACGTCGTATTACCGAGGCTGGCTTTAAAACCGACTACCTGACCGTTAGCAACAGTAAGACCCTCAATCCAGCGGCCGAGGACGACAAGGAGATTACCATCCTTGGCGCCATGTACACCGGCGGGGCGCGGTTGATCGATAATTTGAGTATTAAACTGAAATAGCATCACCCAAAAATTTTTTGAACGGAGGTTTACGATGGTGTCGATGTATTTAAAAGCGAAGTTGCATATGGGCGCAGTCACCCAGGCCGAACTTTGGTATGACGGTTCTTGCGCGATTGACGCTGATTTATTAGCTCTGTCGGGGATGCAGCCATTTGAACAAATCGATATCTACAATGTGACCAACGGTGAGCGGTTCACCACCTATGTGATTGTCGCTGAGGCGGGCTCGGGAATTATTTCAATGAATGGTGCGACGGCGCGGAAGTGCCAAGTGGGCGACCGAATTATTATTGCCAGTTATGGCCTTTTTACTGAGCAAGAAGCCTCTGAATACAAGCCTAAACTGGTCTACTTGAATCCTGATAATAGCGTCGAGCGCAGCGCCAATACTATTCCATTGCAGCGTCAGGAGTAACTGGAGTCGGCGGATTGAGCTGTTTCAGCAACTTGCGCATCTTGAAAGCAATCCAGCTACAGAGGTCCCTGTAGCTGGATTTTTTCCATCAGGGGTTAGCTGACGGGTTAGAAGTCAAAGCGAACATCGAATGAAAACGAATCGAAATCATCGCTAGACCCGTAATTCAAGCCAAGTGATAGTGTTGGCATGGTGAAGTAGCGAGCGCCGAGCAGGTAGCCTGTTTCGCTGCCATCTTCAATATCTGCATAGTTTAAAAATGCTTGCAGTTCGATTTCTTGAGTTGGCTTAGCGCGCACACCAGCGGACATAATGTAGCCATTGCCATCTTCCGTTAAGTCAAAAAATTCAACTTCAGCATCGGCATAAGACAATGTCGCGACAAAGTCTGTTGCGTCGCTGATCGGTGTATGGAAGCCAAAACCGACATTAATTTGAGTTGCTTCGATATCATCCACGCCAAAGCCAAAGTCGAAGCTATCGTCGGATGAAATAGAGGTGTAGTCGCCAATCACGAAAAAAGAGTCGTTCAAGGCATAGCTGCCATAAACGCCAAACCCGCTAAAATCGACATCCGCAATATCGCCTGTCATGTAGCCGATACCAGCGTTGCTATAAGAAAGGGGGCTGTCGGCCGCTAATGCAGACCATGAAACAATGGAGCTAAGTGCGCCAACGATGAGGGTTTTCTTAATCATGAAGTATTTCCTTATAAATGGGTTGATGTCAGTGACGCCTTTGCCTCACTTCGGAAATACTTTAGTGCAGGAAAATACCTTTTGCTGAAAATTATTAGGTTTTCTGATCGAGCGCACAAAAAATCCCAGCGCGTGCTTTCTGGCGGAGTTTAGATCCATTTCTGGGCCTGAATAGGCTTGAGCAGGGCCACTCAAGAGAACATTTTTGAGAGATATTGATTTCGACATAGGCCGCGATTATCCGCAGTATAGAGTGTAATTATGGCTTGCTGTTGGATAATTGATGTTGATGATGTGCTTGAAAACCCTATAATGCCGCTGACACCGCGTGCCGGACACTCCATTGCTCAGTTGCTTGCTTATCGTCGCCGAGACATCCACGCCAGTTCATATTTAAACCCACCGTGCAGCACGTTGCATCTTGTCGCGTTGATTGACGAGTCGCGTAATATTTTTGTTGTTCCGCTATAAAGGAGAATCAATATGTATCAAAACAGTGAAAAATCTCAGCAGCTACTGGAAAGGCTGAACACTTTTTTTGATCAACACATTTACCCCAATGAAGAGGCCTACGCCCGACAGCTGCATGCGGCAGAAAACCGCTTCGCCCCGCTTCCATTGATGGAGGAGTTGAAGGCGAAAGCGAAAGCGGCTGGGCTTTGGAATCTTTTTGTGCCGCCTTCTCATGAAGAATACTGCGACCACGGCGGGTTGACCTTTGCAGAGTACGCGCCTTTGTGTGAGGTAATGGGGCGGGTGATTTGGTCGCCAGAGGTGTTTAATTGCAACGCGCCGGACACAGGCAACATGGAAGTGTTTATGAATTACGCAACCAAGGATCAGCAGAATAAATGGCTAAAACCACTGTTGAACGGTGAAATTCGATCGTCGTATGCGATGACAGAGCCCCAAGTGGCGTCCAGTGATGCAACCAATGTCGAAACCAGCATTGTAAGAGATGGGGACGAGTGGGTGCTCAACGGCCGGAAATGGTTTATCACCGGCGCTATGAACGAACGCACCCGTATTTTTATTGTCATGGGCAAGTCCGATCCCAGTAATCCGAATCGTCACTTACAGCAAACACAGGTGCTGGTGCCAAAAGGTACTCCGGGTCTGCGATTGATCAGGCCGTTGACCACATTGGGTTATGACGACGCGCCTATTGGTCACGCTGAGCTGGTCTTTGAAAATTGCCGTGTGCCCCTAGAGAACGTATTGCTCGGTGAAGGCCGCGGCTTTGAGATTGCCCAGGGGCGACTTGGCCCAGGACGGATGCACCACTGCATGCGTCTGATTGGCGCCGGTCAGCGGGCGCTGGAGTTGGCCTGCAAGCGCGCCGTGTCGCGCACCACCTTTGGTCGCCAGCTGAGCAAGCATCAATCGGTGCGCGAAGATATTTCGCGCATGTTTTCAGAAATAGAAATGGCGCGCCTTCTTGTTCTAAAGACTTGCCATAAAATTGATCAGCAGGGCGTGCCAGCTTCTGTCGATATGATTGCTGCGACCAAGACAACCATACCGCTCTTGATCCAGAACGTGATCGATCGCGCCATGCAGATGCACGGTGCTGGCGGTTTGACCGAGGACTACTGCATGGCTGAGGCGTTTAATTATGCGCGCTGGTGTCGTCAGGCTGATGGCCCAGATCAGGTTCATCAGATGGCCTTGGGTAAGCAGATTATTGAACGCTACTCCGGTGAAAAAGCCTAATTCAAAAAACCGCTAGGACAACATGATGCAGTCAAACTTTGATTTTGATACAGAAAAATTAGCCGCGTATCTTGAGCGCCATGTCCCTGGTTTTACAGGGCCGTTAGTCGCTGAAAAATTTTCCGGCGGCCAGTCTAATCCGACATTTAAAATCACCACAGCCACGGGACAATATGTTCTGCGTCGCAAGCCCCCGGGGGAGCTGTTGAAGTCCGCGCATGCCGTTGATCGCGAATTTAAAGTACTCGCGGCTCTCGCCAATACTGATGTGCCGGTGGCTGCGGTTTATCACCTCTGCGAGGACGATGAGGTGATTGGCAGCATGTTTTATCTAATGGAATTTAAAGCGGGCAGAGTATTTTGGGATCCGGCCCTGCCCGATCTCGACAATGCTCAGCGCGCAGCTATTTTTGATGAAATGAACCGTGTCATGGTTGCGTTGCACTCAGTTGATATCGATGTTGTTGGTTTGCGCGATTTTGGCCGCCCGGGCCATTACTTTCAGCGCCAGATTGATCGATGGACCAAGCAGTACCGAGCTGCCGAGACCGAAGTGATTGCCGATATGGATACACTTATTGAGTGGCTGCCAAACAATACGCCCGACGATGACGGCCAACTGGTGTTGGCTCACGGTGATTTTCGTCTCGACAATATGATGTTTCACCCAACGGAGCCACAGGTTATGGCGCTGCTCGACTGGGAACTGTCGACGCTGGGTCATCCCTATGCGGATCTCGCTTATCAGTGCATGCAGCTGCGTCTGGCCAATGACTCTGTGCTTGCAGGACTCGGTGGTGTTGATCGAAAGGCGTTGGCCATTCCCACGGAGGAGGAGTACGTTGCCCTCTATTGCCAACGCATGGGTTTGCAGGGTATTCCAAATTGGAATTTTTACGTTATTTTCAGCATGTTTCGCTTCGCTTCTATTCTTGAAGGCGTTGGTCGACGTGCCCTCGATGGCAATGCGTCGAGCGATAAGGCGGGGCAGATGAAAGGCTTGGTGAGGCCCCTTGCTAAAATGGCTGTCGAATTGATTGCTGGTTGATTGAGTTGCAGCCAATCATTTCTATAGACTAAAGTTTATTCGCCACCTCTACTTATTTGCGAGCAAACTAACCTTTATCGCCTTTATTATTAAAAACAGCCTTGATTGGTTTACGTGAATTGTTTTAAATCAAAATTCTGGTAACATGCGAGTGCAAAATAGTTAAAAAAATCTCATGATGGTTTTTTATTGGTAAAGCACTCAAGAAAATGAATGGAGCATCGAAAGTGGTTTCAGGAACAACGACGAAAGCAGTGGGTAAGAAGTCAGCATCTAGCAGTCGACCGCAGCGCAATGAGAAGGGATGGCAGGCAGAAAAAAGTGCATTGACCCGCACGGCGATCCTCGAAGCAACCATCAAGTGTCTTTTGGAATTAGGTTACGCCAATACAACCACCGCTTTAATTGCCAACTACGCGGGCTTGTCGCGCGGCGCCATGATGCACCACTTTCCATCGCGGATGTCTGTGATGAAAGCGGTTGTAGACTGCTTGCATGTTTTGCGGCTGAGCGAATACCGCGAAGTAATGGCCGATATCGATGATCCCAATCGGAAATTAACCCTGAAGGCCATCAATGAATCGGTAGAAGCCGCCTGGCACTACGTAAATGTCCCATCGTTTTTAGCTTATCAGGAGCTGCTGTCGGCGTCGCGGACAGATGCGGAATTGCGGCATATTATTGAGCCAGTTGAGAAAGACTTCGAAAAACAGTTTTTAGATACAGCCAAGGCCGTATTTCCCCATTGGAAAAATTTGGCAGGGCTGGAAGCCGCCCATGATTTAGTGCAATTCCTGATGAAAGGTATGGCCTTGAGCCATATGTCAGTGCGCAAAAAAGTGCGGGCTAAACATGTGATGACGTACCTTTCTGAGATTCTTTACAATATTTACAACGATGCCGATTTAATCGAGAAGTAAATCCCCTCTGGCTGCGGGCCCGGCGCCCGCAGTAGTTTTAGCACGCTTATCCCACACAGTTCCCTATCCGTTTTCCTTTGCGCCCCTTATCCGTTCGCAGCACTCTGCTCTGCCTGTGTCGCTTTTAGCGCCGATTTTTGGCCGACATACGTTGGCCGCTACTTTATTCGGGACAAAGCTGTTGCAGGTCGTTTGATTTGATAATATGATCTTTTAAAAAGAAACAGGCTTGTCTGTTTTATAGAAAGCTGCAGCTAGTTACATGATTGCGATGCGGCGCGCCATAATCACTTAAAGAGGGGTAATGTCATGGGTCGTTTTACTGGAAAAGTAGTCTCTATTGTCGGTGCAGCAGGGAAAGATAATATGGGGCAGGTAATGGCCCGACGCTTTGCTGCAGAGGGTGCAAAGGTGGTGGTATCTGGCCGCAACGAAGCGGCGCTGCGCGCCATCGCTGAAGAAGTAAACGGTGACTGGGTACTCTGCGACTTTACCAAAAAAGCGTCGATTGACGCGATGATTGACACCATCGTTGCGCGTCATGGTCGCGTTGATGTGGCGATCAACTCAACGGGGTGGGGCCTTCTGGTTCCCCTGCCAGACAATTCAGAAAGCGATCTCGATCAAATGATCGACCTGCAGTTTAAAGGGCCATTTGTTTGGTTACAAAAGCTGGTTCAGGTGATGGACGCAACCGGCGGCTCGATTATTCAGATTTCCTCAGCAACAGCCAAAATTATGTTGGATGATCATGCCGCTTACATGGGTACTAAAGCGGGCACTGATCATCTTATCCGCTGTGTGGCGAATCAATATGGCTGCAAAGGTATTCGCGCTAACAGTATCTCTCCGGGTTTAACTGAAACGCCTATGACCGCTGGCGCTCTCACCAGTGCTGCGCTGCTCAAAGAGTTTGAAACCTGCTATCCGCTGGGTCGAATTGGCAGCAGTGCCGATATTGCTGCGGCGGCTTTATTCCTTGCCTCTGATGAATGCTTTATGACCGGCGAGAATCTTCAGGTCAATGGTGGCCTGTGTCTGCGTCGCAATCCTCGCGGCACAGAGTTATTTGACGCGATGGTGGCGGCGGGCGAAATCTCCGCTTAAGGGATTCGCAGTAATGATTTAATCGGTTAACGAAAAAAGGCATAACAATGAAGCTCAACAATAAAGTGGTATTGATCACAGGTGCCGGTGGTGGCATCGGTATGGCGGCATCGAGAAAGTTTATTGCCGAGGGTGCAAAGGTCATGCTGGCAGATATCGGCACATCGGTGACACAGCAACTGGTGGATGAGTTTGGCGCCGAGCGATGTGCGTGCGTTGCGGTTGATGTTACTCAGGCAGATCAAGTTGAGAATATGGTTAATGCTTGCGTTGCCGCTTTTGGTGGCGTTGACGTCTTTGTCGCCAATGCCGGTATTGAGGGAAAGATTGCCTCTATCGTTGATAGTGATGTTGCCAATCTTGATCAGGTGCTTGCGGTAAACGTTCGTGGTGTTTGGTTGGGATTACATTATGTGATTCCAGTGATGCGCGATGGTGGTGGCGGCAGCATTATGATCACCTCCTCGGGCGCGGGTGTTAAGGGCTCGCCGAATACCGCCGCTTACAACACAAGTAAACATGCGGTGATTGGTCTGATGCGCTGTGCTGCGCTTGAGTGCGCGCAGTACGGTATACGCGTCAATACAGTGAATCCTGGCGCGGTTGAGACACGCATGATGGAATCCATCGAGAATGGTTTTGCTGCAGCAGGCGCGGGTGATTTTAAGGCGATGGTTGAGGCCGTTACGCCGCTGGGCCGCTATGGTCAGCCTGATGAAATTGCCAATATGATGGTGTTTTTGGGCAGCGACGACAGCAGCTATTGCACAGGCAGCGTCTACATGGTCGATGGCGGCAACGCGACCTGATTGACAACAATAAAAACGACGGAGCTGGATAGCATGACATTTGATTTTCACGGTAAGGTTGTTCTTGTCACCGGTGCAGCAGCGGGCTTGGGCTTCGCTTGCGCTAAAGCATTTACCGATGCGGGAGCAAACGTTGTGATGACGGATATTGGTCAAGAATCTCTCGACAAGGCGGTTGAAGAACTGCGTTCCGCTGGCGCCGAGGTTTTTGGTGTTTGCAACGACGTCAGTAAATCGAGTGATGTGTCTGCCATGGTTGACGCTATTGTTGAGCGCTACGGTAAGCTCGATATCGCGGTTAACAATGCTGGCACAGCATCGCCTTTAGCGAACTTCCACGAGGTCACGGAAGCGGAATTTGATCGTGTGATTGCGGTTAATCTCAAGGGCGTATGGCTCTGTATGCAGGCAGAAATTCGCCAGATGTTGAAGCAGGGGGAAGGGCGCATAGTGAATATGGCCTCAGCGACCAGTCGCAATACCTACCCTAATGCTGCGCCTTATGTGACCAGTAAATTTGCGGTTGCTGGGTTGACGCGCACGGTGGCTGTGGATTATGCGGAGCGCAATATCCGTATCAATGCGATCTGTCCCGGCAACGTTGCGACACCACTAGTGGTAAGTATGGTCAAGGATCTCTCCGTGCTGTCGGCGAAACATGCGATGAAAAGAATGGGTACGCCTGAAGAAGTGGCCAATGGTGTTATGTACCTAGCCTCTGATTTGTCTTCGTTCAGTACGGGCAGTTTGTTGGAAGTGGATGGCGGCTGGAATGCCATCTAACTCTGCGTCATGATCGGCGCATAAGTTGGCTTTAGAATAGTGTCGACGCAGTTTTAGGGGGTGTATCTTGTGACCTGCGTCGGTGTCATAAACCTTTAATAGTAATAAGAAAAAAATAAGGAAACCTGTTATGTCTAGATTATCAAACAAAGTTGCGATTATTACCGGTGCTGCGTCAAATCCGGGTTTAGGTCATGCTATTGCTGTGCGCTTTGCGCAGGAAGGCGCCAAGTTAGTGATTACTGATATTGATCTAAAGGGCCTCGCGGCGTGCGAAAAAGAGCTTGTTGCTCTGGGTGCTGAGGTGCTGTCTATGGAGCAAAATGTGGTCAGTGAACAGCGCTGGCAAGAAGTGGTTGACGTCACTGTTGAGCGTTTTGGTCGTCTCGATATTCTGGTGAACAATGCTGGTATTGCCGTGATGCGCCCGATTAGCCAGTTCACTCAGGCGGATTACGATCTGCAGATGGACGTAAACATTCGCAGCGTCTTCCTCGGTTGTCAAAAAGCGCTTCCAGCAATGATTGCGGCGGGTGGCGGTTCCATTGTCAATATGTCCTCGGTCGCGGCCTTGAGAGGTATTCCGGGCGTGTCGGTTTACGGTGTTGCGAAAGCTGGCGTGCAGATTTTGTGCAAAGGGATTGCTCTTGAATACGCTGCCCACGGTATCCGCTGTAACTCGCTCCACCCCGGTCTGATCGACACCAATATTCAAAATGACTCCCGTCGCGACAATCCTGAAGAGTTTGAAAAGCTGGGCGCCACCGTGCCATTTGGCCGCATGGGTTACCCTGTTGAAGTGGCAAACTGCGCGCTCTTCCTTGCGTCCGATGAATCAAGCTATGTGACGGGTACTGAGCTAGTTGTTGATGGCGGTCTTATTGCGAAGTAAGTGTGCGCCGCACGAGGGGTGCCAAAGACAGTAAATGAAACAGCCCAGAGCGTGCCTTGAAATGACGCTCTGCGGTGCTTTTAGATTCCATTAGATTCAATTTTTTGATTGCAATTGCAGAGGATAGAGCAGTGAAACCTGAGACTTCCCGATACGCGCAAGGATTCGATATGCCTGTGCGCGGCGATATCATCACCTCGGACCGGTATATTTCAGATGCGTTTATGGCGCGCGAAAATGAGCTGTTGTGGCCCTATGTTTGGCACTTGGGCGGCATGATGGCAGAGCTTCAAGAAGAGGGTGACTATGTGCGCCACAATCTTGGCACTGAGTCGGTGATTATGGTTCGCCAAGCTGACGACTCCATCAAGGCTTTTTATAACTCCTGTCCGCACCGTGGCAATCGCTTGGTACTAGGTGATCTTGGTGGCAGCGATAGAATTACCTGCGGCTATCACGGTTGGCAGTTTTCGCCCGATGGTGTTTTGATAAAGGTTCAAGATCCCGATGATTTTCCTGGCGGAAATCCCTGCGGCAAAGTGCGCCTGAAAGAGTTGCGCTGTGAGACTTGGGGTCCGTTTGTCTTTTATTGTATGGACGCTGATGCGAAACCCCTGCTGGAATGGCTTGATCCTCTGCCTGAACGATTAAAATCCTACGGATTGGATAACTGGA
>LIDE01000014.1 GCA_001438605.1 SAR92 bacterium BACL16 MAG-120619-bin48
TACGGGAGTTGGACTGGTTAACGCTCTAGTTAACATTCTACCAGCTGACTGATAGGGTGGCGGCAAGCAAATTGGAGTATATGATGAAAAACGAGATTCACCCAGCGTATAGAGAATTAAAAGCTACCTGCAGTTGCGGTAATGTTATCAGCGTAGGTTCAACCCGCACTGACGATCTTTACCTCGACGTGTGTTCAGCTTGCCACCCGTTCTACACTGGCAAGCAGAAAGTCGCCGACACCGGTGGACGAATTGATCGCTTCAACAAGCGTTTCGGTGCTGCTAAGAAGTAAAACACGCTTTTCCGCCAAGCGTACAAGAATACAAAGATGCGCCTTAGGTTATCCTGAGGCGCATTTTTTGTGGGCGCCGCTTTTCCACAAGGAATAATTAACAGAGAGTTTTGTTGCTCGGTGAATCAGCGAGTACAATGCTCGCCGGTGTATCAATTCTTTTATGTGGAGTGTGCCGCCATGCGTGCGCTGTGGATGTTCATCAAATTTTTTCTGCTGCTTATTATAGGCGCCGTTGGCGCGATGTTCGCCCTAGAAAATGGCCAGCAATTAGCCGTCAACTTTGTACTTTTTCAGGGCCCCAGCCTCAGCCTTGGGCTGTGGTTGATTGTGTTTCTTGCTGCGGGTTGTTTGTTGGGACTCATGGCCGGTTCGGTGCTCATTATGTTTTATCGCCGCAAGTTGGCGCACGCAGCCAAGAAAAAGGACTAATTGACTCATGGCGTCTTCCTCATCTCCCGTCATTGTAGCTCTCGACTATGACAATCAGCGTTCAGCACTGGCTCTTGCCGACAAACTGGATCCCAGTCAGTGTCGTCTCAAGGTGGGCAAAGAGCTCTACACCGCAGTAGGGCCAGAGTTGGTGTCTGGACTTGTCAGCCGCGGCTTTGACGTATTTCTTGACCTAAAATTTCACGATATCCCCAACACTGTCGCCAAAGCCATTGGTGCAGCCGCTGATTTAGGTGTGTGGATGGCGAATGTGCATGCCTCGGGCGGTACGCGCATGATGGCCGCCGCCAAACAGGCTCTGCAGCAGCGCGGCAGTGCTATGCGATTGATTGCTGTAACCGTATTAACGAGCATGGATGAGTCCGATTTGCGCGAGCTCGGTATTCAGCGCAGCCTCAGCGACCATGTTATGCATCTTGCTCAGTTAGCCAAAAATGCCGGTCTCGATGGTGTTGTCTGCTCGGCACAAGAAGCCAGTGCACTAAAAGCAGCACTGGGCGCGGATTTTCAGTTGATCACCCCCGGCATCCGCTTGGCCGACAGCGCTGCTGACGACCAGCGTCGTATTGTGACGCCTCAGGATGCCATGCGATTGGGTAGTGATTACCTGGTTATTGGCCGTCCGATCACGCAAGCAGCTGACCCTCTGCAAGCATTGTTAGCCATCAACCAGTCTTTGTAAGATCTTATCTATTTGTGCCGCAGGCTCTCTGCGGCCTCTCTTAACCGCCGTCCTATGGCATAGCGAACTTTTTTCACGGTCATTGGCCTGTGATAGAGCACGTCTGCATCCCCAATTTATGATCAACCCGCGATAGAGATATCCAAGGGCGGCGCAGGCACATCTTATAGTCTACCTTTGGCGTTGTAGCGGCAAAAAAATAGCCGTTTAAACGGTTCTTAGGTTGTACTATTTTTTTACAGGGAGTATGGAGTGCACGGCAAAAACAATCTTGCTTGGCAGGTCAAGCAATCTGCAGAGCTGTATGGTGTTGAGCGGTGGGGGAATGATTACTTTGGCGTTTCCCCTGAAGGTAACGTCACCGCGAAGACGTTGACCAAAGAGGTCGCACTGCTCGATATTATTCATGGCATGATCGAGCGAGATTTACAGATGCCAGTGTTGCTGCGCATTGAAAATATTCTTGACGCGCAGATCATGCGTCTCAACGAAGCCTTTGCCGCAGCCATTGCCAACGCGGGCTACACCAAGCCCTACCGAGGCGTCTATCCGATCAAGGTAAATCAGCAGGCCCAGGTGGTTGAAGAAATTGCGGCATTCGGGGCGCGCTACCACCACGGCCTCGAAGTGGGCAGTAAAGCGGAAATGATTATCGCGCTGTCCATACTAACGCAGCCCGGCAGTCTGTTAATCTGCAATGGCTACAAAGACGACAAATTTATCGAACTCGGCTTGCAGGCGATCAAGCTTGGGTATGACTGCTTCTTTGTGATTGAAACGCCCTCAGAACTACCGATTATTATTGAACGCAGTAAAAGCATGAATATTCGCCCCAAAATGGGTGTTCGCGTGAAAATGGTATCGAAGGTCAGCGGCCATTGGAATTCCACCAGCGGCGATCGCAGCATATTTGGCCTGACCGCCAACGAATTGATCACCGTAGTCGACAGGTTGCGTGAAGCTTCGATGCTCGACTGCCTGCAACTTATGCACTGCCATTTGGGTTCGCAGATTCCCAGTATTGCCGATATACGTAGCGGTGTGATCGAAGCCTGTCGCTATTACATCGACCTCGCGCGAGAAGGGGCAGCCTTAAGCTATATCGACTTTGGCGGGGGGTTGGCGGTTGACTATTCTGGCGCTAACAGCAGCGACAACCAGAGCCGCAATTATGCCCTTGAGGAGTATTGCGCAACGGTGGTCAACACCGTGAAAGATACCCTTGATCGCGAAGCCATCGCACATCCAACCATTGTCACCGAGTCCGGACGTGCGGTTGTCGCCTATGCCTCTGTGCTGCTCTTCAATATTCTTGACACCACAACCTTCGAGGCCACCCACCAATCGCAGCCGGACAAAAACGACCATCCGCTGCTCACCGCACTGCGCAATTGTTCAGAGAATATTTCCGCTGAGACTGTAGAGCGATGTTATGAGCAAGTTCACCACTATCGCAGCGAGCTGCGCGATGCTTTTAAACAGGGCAAGGTTGATTTGCGCAGTCGCGCCGTTGGTGAAAATATTTTTCTTGATGCACTGCATCGCATGGCCGATATTCTCGATGATATGAGCGAAATTCCTGCCTGTATGTCAGGTTTAAAACTATCACTGGCGGATATCTACTACGGCAATTTCAGCCTTTTTCAATCGCTGCCGGATATTTGGGCGATTGATCAGCTGTTCCCCATTATGCCTATCCATCGCCTCGATGAAGAGCCTGTCAGGCAGGCGGTACTGGCGGACATCACCTGTGATTGCGATGGCAAAATAGACAGCTTTATTGGCCAGAGAGAAGTGGCTAAGACCCTTCCTTTGCACCCTATAAAAGTGGCTGAAGAGTATTACTTGGGGGTGTTTTTAGTGGGCGCCTATCAGGAGACCTTGGGTGATTTGCACAATCTTTTTGGCGACACCAATGTGGTCAGCGTGCGCTTAAACGGCGATGGCAGTTTTGACTTCGCCAAAGAGATGCACGGCGACACGATTGCCGATGTACTGACTTATGTCGAGTATGACCCAAAGCGACTAGAATTAAATTATCGCAACACCGCCGAACGCGCGGTGCAAGAGGGACGCATTACTGCCGCTGAGCGCCAGCAAATTATCAAAGCATTCAGGGCGAGCATGCAAGGTTATACCTATTACGAACGAGAGCATTAGGTCCGATCAAGGAGACTGTTATGAACAAGATTGTCATTATTGGTGCTGGTGGCGTGGGACAGGTGGTTGCGCACAAATGTGCCCAGCTCGGTGATATTTTCGGCCACATTGTGCTGGCCAGTCGCACATTGGAAAAGTGCGACACCATTGCACAGCAAATTCAGCAGCGTTACGGACGTCGAATAGAAACAGCCCGTGTAGATGCTAACAATGTCGCTGAATTGGTCGCACTGTTTAAGCGTACAAAACCCTTTCTGGTAATCAACGTCGCGCTGCCCTACCAGGATTTAACAATTATGGATGCCTGCCTCGCAGCGGGTGTCCACTACATAGATACCGCTAATTACGAGCCATTGGATAGCGCGAAATTTGAATACAGCTGGCAGTGGGCCTATCAACAGCGCTTCCAAGAAGCTGGATTAATGGCGCTGCTGGGCTGCGGTTTTGATCCGGGAGCCACCAATGTTTTTACCGCCTATTTGGCAAAGCACTATTTTGATGAGATCCACCAGTTGGATATTATTGACGTCAATGGTGGTGATCACGGCTATCCCTTCGCCACTAACTTTAATCCAGAAATAAATATTCGCGAAGTCACCGCAGAGTGCCGTCACTGGGAGGATGGGCAGTTTGTCACAACACCCGCCATGTCAATACAGCAGCGCTTTACCTGTCCAGACGATGTTGGCAGTTTTAATATCTACCGCATGTACCACGAAGAGTTGGAATCACTGACAAAGCATTTTCCAACCCTGAAAAAAGCACAGTTCTGGATGAGTTTTGGGGACAGTTATTTAAAGCATCTAGAAGTACTGGCCAACGTCGGTATGACTGCCATTCACCCCGTCGATTTTGAAGGCCGTAAAATCGTTCCCATTCAATTTCTCAAGGCGCTTTTGCCCGATCCATCGACCCTGGGGCCGCGCACCCACGGCAAGACCTGTATAGGCTGCGTGGTCCGAGGTATTCGCGATGACAGAGAGAAAACTGTCTATTTATACAACATCAAAGACCACCAAGAGTGCTACCGTGAAGTGCAGTCGCAGGGCATTTCCTACACGACTGGCGTTCCTGCAATGATTAGCGCTAAATTAATGTTGCAGGGAGAATGGTTTAAATCTGGCGTGTGGAATATCGAGCAGATGAATCCAGATCCGTTTATGCAGGCGATGAATGATTACGGATTGCCATGGAAAATAGTAGAAAATCCCCAATTAAATCTGCTTTAATCGTCGGCAATGCTGACAGTAAAGTAAAAATTAATAGGGTAACAATAAAAAGACCAGCATATGCATGATTAAATAGAAATACGGTCGCGTAAAAACACTAGATTGCGTGAGAGCTATGATTAAAAGTAAGACATTTCAAAAGTTTGACCCCTCTCGGGTGCCATCACCCTGTTTTGTTATTGACGAAGTTGCCGTCGAAAAAAATCTACGAGTATTACAGCGCGTACAGCGCGAGTCAGGCGCCAAAGTGCTGCTTGCACTGAAGGCTTTTTCGATGTTCAGTTTGGCCCCCTTGTTTGATCGCTACCTTAGCGGTGTCTGTGCCAGCGGCCTCTTCGAAGCACGGCTGGGTTACACCGAATTTGGCGGTCAAGTGCACACCTTCTGCGCGGCCTACAAAGAAGATGAGCTGCCGGAAATACTGTCGATTTCAGACCATGTTGTGTTCAATTCGTTTAGCCAATGGCATCGATTTCAAACAATTATTCAAGACGCAAAACACCAGCGCCCAGAATTGCAGTTTGGCGTTCGCATCAATCCTCAGCACTCAGAGGCGGACGTGCCGATGTACGATCCCTGCGCTGAGGGATCGCGTCTAGGTATTCCAAAAAGTGAATTTGCTGGGGAACATCTCAAAGGCATTAGCGGTCTGCATTTTCACACCCTTTGCGAACAAGACTTTGAGCCACTCAGTCGAACACTTGACGTCATTGAGGAAAATTTTGCCGATGTCCTTAAAAAAGTTGAGTGGGTCAATTTTGGCGGCGGCCACCACATCACCCGTGACGATTACCCCGTTGATGAATTAATTAAGCGCATTGTTGCGTTCCAAAAAAAACACTCGGTGCAGGTTTACCTAGAGCCCGGCGAAGCCGCGGTTTTGGGCGCAGGCGTGTTGGTCGCTGAAGTGTTGGATTTAACCTATAACCAGATGGAACTGGCGATTCTTGATACCTCGGCGACCTGTCACATGCCCGATATTTTGGAAATGCCCTATCGGCCTGAGATTTTTCGGGCAGCGGAGAAAGGGCAGAAGACCTACAGTTACAGACTGGGCGGACAGACCTGTCTAGCGGGCGATGTGATGGGTGATTACAGTTTTGAAAAACCCCTGCAGCTCGGTCAGCGACTTATGTTTGACGATATGGCGCACTACAGCATGGTCAAGACAACCACCTTTAACGGCATTGCTCTGCCGACTATTGCCCTGTGGAATTCGGATACCGATCAAATAAAAATTATTAAGCAATTTGGTTACGACGACTTTAAAGATCGGCTCTCTTAGCGGGCCATTAGTCACTTCAATATTGAGCCGCAGAGTCAGGGAAAAGGACAAAAATGGCAAAACTAGAGCAACTTGTGGCGCCGGGATACCCTGTTTTTTTGGGGTCTGAATTACAACAGCCAGAACCCGGTCAAGCCTACTTTCACGTACTGCCTATTCCTATGGAAGAGTCAGTTTCTTATGGTGGCGGCACTGCAGAGGGGCCAGCCGCTATTCTGAAAGCGTCGTGGCAACTGGAAACATGGGACGGAAAAAGTGATCCTAGCAGCAGAGGCATTTATACCCATGGGCCGTTAGATAGAAGCGGCAGCCCCGAGGAGGTTATTGAGCGTATCGCTGCGCAGACGGCGGCACTGGTAAAGGCCGGGAGGTTTCCTGTTGGGTTGGGCGGCGAACACACGGTTACCTATGGCATCATTAAAGGCCTAGTTGATGCAGGATTGGAGAACTTTGGGGTTGTGCAGATTGATGCTCATGCGGATTTGCGCGACGCCTATGAGGGCAATCCTTTCAGTCATGGCTCGGCGATGAAAAGGATTGTCGATCTCGATATTCCGCAGTTTCAGTTGGGCGTGCGAGCACTTTGCCGAGAGGAGATTGCGACGCGAAAATTGTTTGGTGTTGGCCACTTAGATGCCGATATTTTAGTGCCAAAAAATGCGACCAGTATCGACCTGCCTGACGATTTCCCTGATTACATTTTCTTTACCGTTGATATTGACGGTATTGATCCAAGTATCTTCCCGTCGACAGGAACACCGGTGCCCGGTGGGCTCGGCTGGTATCAAACTTTGAGTCTGTTTGAATCTGTCGTAAGGCAGCGGCATATTATTGGTATGGATATTATGGAATTTTCGCCCATTCCCGGATTTCATGGATATGATTTTTCCGCTGCACTGCTGGTCTATAAGATGATGGGTATCGTTGAGCGGGAAAAGTTTGGCTGAGAGCAGGGGAGAGCCCAATCAAAATTGCCCTACAAAAAAAAGCCTAGATGACTCAATCTAGGCTTTTTCGTTTGCGTTTCTTGAGACGGGGCCGTTTTAGTTAAACTCGTCCGACCACACCGGTTGATCTGACTCGGCGGCGCCGTCTGCATAGATGCGCACATAGTCAACCTCCATAGCGTCCGAGACAAAACTGCTAAAAATATTGTCTTGAATAGCGAAGTTTAACAGTAAATATTGCGGCTTATCGAAAGGCCATGTTGAGGCGTCTTTATTTGCCGGTGCATAGGTATAGTGAGGATTGCCGTCAACACTGAATACCATTTCGTCTGCAGTCCAGACCATGGAATAGACATGAAACTCTGAGGAGACGGTGCCAATGTACTGACCGCCGACATTGAAGGTGCCGCCATAGCTTGAGGGCGAGTGAAGCGCACTTTGCACGTAGTTCTGGTTATTGCCCCAGTGCTCCATAATGTCTATCTCGCCACATTCTGGCCAGCCTGTTGTGCCGAAGCCTTGCTGCTGCCAATAGGCCCCGGTTTCGTTGATATTTTGCCCGAGCATCCAAATGGCTGGCCATGTGCCGGCACCTGAGGGTAATTTAGCCCGCACTTCAACCCGGCCGTAGGTAAACGCGTACTTTGCATTTAAACGCGCAGAAGTGAACTGCTTTGTTTGACCCTGATCGCGGAATGTCTCTCGCTTGGCAACAATCTTTAGGGTGCCATCGCTAACATAGGCGTTGTCGATTCGGTTGGTGTAGTGCTGTTGTTCATTGTTAAACCATCCCCAGCCATTGGGCAGTTGAGTCTGGTGAAACCACTTGCTGGTGTCGATGGCAACCGGTGTACTGTTGCCACCGCCTGCTGCGATCACGTTAATGATACGGGTGGCTGTTGCAGTATTGCCTGCACTGTCGGTGGCGGAGTAGGTGATTTCATAGGTGCCAACGCTGTCGGCAACTGAGCCAGAAACGGAAACGCTCACGGCCCCGTCGACCGCGTCCTGCGCCGTTGCGCCGGGGTCGCTGTAGGCGGTGCCCTGTGTGTGACTGACTGTGGCATCGCCTGCCAGTGTAATGATCGGCGCAACTTTGTCTGCCGGTGTTACCACGATTGGTGTGGTGTCGGTTTTAGTACCGCCTCCGCCACCGCAGGCAACAACGGTGAGTGAGAAAGCAGCTGTCAGCAGTGCGCTATGGATAAGCGTAGAAAAGGGCTTTTTGATCATTTTTATTGTTCTTTGTGAGTGAATTAACCGCGCAAATAGGAGAAAACAATACCACGTCGCGCTTCATTAAATCCAGCTACTAGGCTGGAGTGTGGATTAACTGAGATAAGCGGGGTTTATAGGCGGTTGGGCTTTTCCGCGCTCCCTTCGCTTTTGTTGATTTGCTACAATGCCCGCTTCGTGAATAGGTGATTTAATCCCCATTCATTTTTAGTCGTTTCAAAGGTATTTTATGTCAGATCAATACGTCTCCTGCGCCCTCTACAAGTTTGTATCGCTGCCTAATTATGTCGAGCTGCGTGTTCCTCTATTGGATGTAATGTTACAAAACGGCGTTTTCGGTACTCTGCTTCTCGCCAGTGAAGGAATCAACGGCACTGTCTCAGGAACCCGCGACGGTGTTGATCATTTATTGGCTTGGCTCGATCAGCAGCCCGGACTAGAGAACATTGATCGGAAGGAGTCATTCCACAGTGAGATTCCCTTTTATCGCAGCAAGGTAAAACTGAAAAAAGAGATAGTCACCATGGGCGTGGAGGGAATAGATCCCAAGCGCGTGGTGGGCACCTATGTTAAGCCGGCTGACTGGAATGCGTTGATTGCTGACCCCGAGGTGCTTGTGGTTGATACGCGCAATGACTACGAAGTTGAGATAGGCACCTTTGAACATGCGGTCAACCCTCAGACCAAAAGTTTCCGTGAGTTTCCGGCGTGGGCTGCGAAGAATATTGATCGCACCAAGCACAAAAAGATTGCTATGTTTTGCACTGGCGGTATCCGCTGTGAGAAATCGACGGCCTTTATGAAAGAGCAGGGCTTTGATGAGGTTTATCACCTGCAAGGCGGCATTCTTAAATATCTTGAAGAGGTGCCCAAAGAGCAGACCCTGTGGCGCGGCGAGTGCTTTGTTTTCGATAATCGTGTCGCGGTTGATCACGATCTGAAGCGCGGTTCCTATGATCAGTGCCACGCGTGCCGTATGCCGATTACCGAAGAAGAGAAAGCTCATAGTCTCTATCAACAAGGGCTTTCCTGCCATCACTGTTACGAGAGTTTGAACGACGAGCAGAAAAGTCGTTTTGCCGAACGTCAGAAGCAGATAACCTTAGCCAAGGCGCGTGGTGAGGAGCATATTGGCAACGCCGCGCAAGAGGCCACCGAGCGGCGGCGGGCTGAAAAAAAAGCGCGAAAGAAGCGAGCCGCAGAGGCCCAATGATGACCGGTAATACTTACTGGCGTGGGTAATTAACCTTCACTAACAAGCCAATTTAGCCGGTAATTCGCATCTGCATATTGGCCGAGCGCCGTGGCTAGCCAGGGAAGAAGGTCATCCATGGTCGATGCGAGTTTCCATGGCGGGTTAACCACAATCATTCCCGACCCAGTCATTCCGAAGCGGTTGTTTTCGGGCAGTACATTCAACTCAATCTGCAGTGTGCTGGGTAACCCCGCAGCCGAAAATTTGCGCTCCAAAAAGCTTACATCCGTTCGTTGCACCACGGGATACCAAATAGCAAAGGTGCCTGTTCCCCAACGCTTTAGTCCATCCATAACGCCATTGACCACATCACTGTATTCATGGTGCAGCTCATAGGGTGGATCGATCAAGATGACACCGCGGCGTTCAATCGGCGGTAGCAGCGCTTTGAGGTTTGCATAGCCATCGACTTTATGAATTTGTATGCGGCGGTCGCCCCGAAATAAACTTTCCAGTCGCGGGAAATCGGCTGGATGCAGCTCACTTAACTGCAACCGATCCTGAGAGCGGCAGAGCTCCGCAGCGAGCAGCGGGCTGCCGGGGTAGTGGCGCAATTCGCCGCTGGGGTTTAGTTTTTTGACCACCGCAATATAAGCGTCGAGTGCCGCGGGGCAGTCTTGTTGCCACAGACGTTGTATCCCATCGAGGTATTCGCCGGTCTTTTCCATTTCCTTCGATGCGAGGTCATAGGCTCCGGCCCCCGCATGGGTATCAACGTAGACAAACGCTTTGTCTTTCGCTTTTAGTGACCCCAAGATTAATGACTGAACCGTATGTTTCAGCACATCGGCATGATTGCCTGCATGGAAACTATGTCGATAGGACAGCATGAGTTCGCTCTTTAGGGCTGTCTCAGACAGCTGTTTTAATTTGGCCCATCATTAAAATTGATGGTTTAGTGTGCGGCGCCACGCAGTGTCGCCAATTCTACCGTGGTTACCGCCACCTGCTTGGTTTTATCAACTTGCTCAGTCCACGCGAGCAGGAGCTGATCGCCATAGTTGACCATTTGTGGAAATCCCGCCGCGCGCAAATTAGCGATCGCTGTGATTTGGTTTGGGGTTTGTGCAGAGTTTGCTGAATCAATGTAGCGCAGCACTAGTTCTGCTCCGCCCTCTGGCGAAACCCTCAGCCAGCTGACAACTGCGCCGCCATCCTCTGTGAGCACTAACCCCACCTGGCCTGAGACGTGCTCTCCGGCATCTATTTCAACAGGCGCTGCCACTTGGTCAGTTTGGTTGTCGATTCTGGCGTAGTTAATTTTATTCAGACCATTCGCAGACGTGAACCAGGCCACCGCGACATCCGACGCGGAAGCGGCAACGGCTGGTCCATTGACTGGACACCCGCTGATAAACCAATTTTCAGTGGCGACAGGCTTCCCTGTCTGCCATTCGCCGTTGACCCGGCGTGAATAATAAATATCTCTGTGTTCATTTTCGGTGCGATTGCGATAGACCACAACGGCCCCTGCGCTTGACTGAGCGATGTCAGTTTGGCAGCAATCGCACACCAGTGGATCAATAATCTCGCTGGTGAGTATATTTCCACTCGCATCAATCTTTGCTGAACGCAGCGATGTGCCGTGTTCCGCCGTTGCCGCCTGGTGATCGCCATGGTGCGCGCCGCTCGCCATATTGCGACCATCCAGCCAAACAGCACCCAAATCGGTTTGGTCCGCAAAGAAACTGACAAAGCCATGTTCTGCCAATGTGCCATCGGTGTGAGGTGTTATGGGGTCAGCCCAAGTGACACCATCGTCGGCAGAGAGGCTGATTGCAATATCGTAGTTAAAGACTTCGGGACTTTTTATCACCAGCCAATGGGCCGCCCAAAGGTCATCAGATATCTGTACGACGGATGGAAAGTCGGCGCGATTAACAAACCATTCAGTGCCCTGCGCGACCTGATTTGGCTCCGACCATTGACCGTGGACGAGCCTCGAAAACATAAGCGCAGCATTCTTTCCATCGAGCGCTAACCAGCTCAGTACTGGCGAACCTTGACGATCGAGGCTGAGATTGGGCGCCATAGAATTCTCCTTAGCAGGAGATTGAGGCTGCAGGACTAGTGTTTCGGAGTGTTCAGTGCACCCGATGCACAATAGCATTACTGTCGCTAGAGATATTTTTAGCGTGGCCCAAGCATTGCGCGATGTTTTCATAGTTAGCCTCGATTAAGCCAGTTAGCGGACCATTTAGCGGACAATGTCGACCTGTAAATCAGCACTCGCTTGAGCAACACCGCCTGCATTGACCACATTACTGTAGCCAAGAGCTTCAAGGATATCTTTAGCCTGGCCTGAACGATTGCCACTGCGGCAGTACAGATATACTTTTTGGTCTTTGTTTGGAACCACTGCTTCTATGCTTTGTGCAACGTATTGCAGTTCAATATGCGTGGCCGATTCCAAGTGGCCAGCATGCCATTCTTCAAGTGTACGTACATCAATAATCACGTCATTTTCTCCATATGCTGCGATAGTCCAGCAGAAAAGTATTGGTAGTAAAAACAGTGTCAATTGTCGCATAATCATCCCGTTGTCCTCGACCTATTGTTTCTGGCCGCAGAATTTATTAGTACCCATCTAAAAATTGCGGCGCTTCGGTCGATGTTAAAGTAACCCAGAT
>LIDE01000015.1 GCA_001438605.1 SAR92 bacterium BACL16 MAG-120619-bin48
TACGGGTCATGTACCTGTCCGCTGACGCCAATTTCAACTGGAAGATTATTCGCGATAATTTTAACGAAAGTTACCACTTGCCAACGATCCACCCCGAGTTGTCCACGTTTATCAATGATGGTCTCTCAGATACGCTATTTGAAATGTATGAAAGCGGTCACAACTCAATGTGGATGAAAGGTCATCAGGCCACCACGCGCAATCCAGCGTTTCAAACTGGGGACGTGCCTTCACCCCTTGATGATGTCGCCCGCGCATGGGGCGTTGATCCAGCCGAGTTCAATGGGCGCACGGGTGAAATACGCGACGCGATCATTGCTGCCAAGCGACGTCTCGGAACAGCCCGTGGCTACACCAATTACGAACAAATGAGCGATCAACAACTGGTCGATTATTTTCATTGTACGCTGTTTCCCAATCTCACTATCACGATGTCTCCTGAGCAGTGCCAAATACTGCGCACCGAGCCGCATCCCACTGACCCGCAAAAATGTGTGTTCCACCATTGGGTGTTGGTGCCTCCAGTAGCTGGTATGACTGAGGTCGAAACACCCATTGGCCCGGTTCCTTTGGAATGGGCAGAAAATCGTCATAGCGTATACGGTGATGGGCAATCAGTAGGGTTTGTCGCGGATCAAGATTTAAGTATTGGCACGAGCCAGCAGCAAGGACTCAACTCCCGGGGTTTTAGTGGCTGCATACTGACACATCAGGAAAAGCGTGTGCAGCGTTTTCACGAACTTCTCAATGACTACGTGAGTGGCAAATTTACCGATTCACAAAAATAGGTGGCAAAAATGGTTAGACGCAGTCTCAGTTTGTTGGTCGGTCTTTTTATGGCGTCTGGCGCCTTTGCCGGCGGGGCGCAGCCGCAGCCAAATCCACTGGCGCTGATGCGCGCCGATCACATTATGATTTCTACGGCGGACTACCAGGGCACGGTGGATTGGTACCGCAGCGTTCTCGGTTTTGAGGTTGTCCGTGAGTGGGATATTGACGGCTATCCAGAAGTGGATGTCGGCTACATTGCTGCGAATGGCTTTATGATCGAAGTGGTGGGAACGCCGAAAGAGTTTCAGTCTGAAAAAGTAGCGCCAGATGTGTTTACGGCAATGTCGGACCGCGGTTATGTGCACATCGCCTTTACCAGTGCAGATGTGGACGCTGTGGCGGCGGAGCTGCTCAGTCGCGGTGTTGCGTTGGAACTGCCGCCGACTAACTTCGATGCGGCAGGCGTTCGCTTGCTCTTTATTCGCGATAACAACGGCAACCTGATTGAGATTGTCACACCGCTTTCAGCCTATCGAAAATAGCTCTGCCTAAAAAGGCTCAGTTGATTCGAGCAGACGCGCCCAGCGCTCATTACGCAAGGAAAATAATTATGTACAAACTTAACAATGTCACTGCACTGGGAGTTTTGGCTCTCTCCGTGAGTTTATTTGCCAGCGCAGAGGATGCATCAGTTGTCGAGCAAAAGCCGTCCTATTCAACACCGGTGAGGGAGCATGTTAGCAATCTCTATTGGGGTGATTTGCACTTACATACAAAATTATCTGCCGATGCGTACACCATGGAAACGCGACTGACGAGCGATGAAGCCTACCAATTCGCGCGCGGCGGAACGGTGACCGCGGACAATGGCATGCCTGTAAGATTGCGTCGCCCGTTAGATTTTCTTGCCGTCACAGACCATTCTGAATATCTCGGCGTTTTTGCCCAGTTGGCTGCGGACGACCCTACATTGAAGGGTTGGAAAATGGGTGAAGAGTGGCAGACATTACTGCGCGAAGGGCGAACCACTGAGCTGGCAAAAGCATTTGCCAATGCGATTCAGACAGATGCTGCAGAATATCAAACCCCGGGGCCAGTGCGCAGCGGTCTTTGGGCCAGCGCCGCCGCTGTCGCCGACAAGTACAACGAGCCGGGGCTATTTACCGCTTTTGTGGGTTACGAGTGGACCTCCATGATTAGCGGCGATAATCTCCATCGCGTGGTTATCTACAAAGATGGCGCCGAGGTGGCGTCAAAGCGCGTTCCTTTCTCTGCTCAAGATAGCACGGACCCAGAGGATCTCTGGTCTGCCTTATCTGCCTATGAAGAGAGCACTGGCGGCGAAGTGCTGGCCATCGCCCATAACGGCAACGTGAGCAATGGTCGTATGTTTTCGCCCACGCGCTTGAATGGAAAACCGCTTGATGCTAACTATGCGGCGAAACGTGCACGCTGGGAACCCGTCTACGAAACCACTCAGATTAAAGGCGATGGCGAAACTCATCCCTACCTATCGGCAGACGATGAGTTCGCCGATTACGAAACCTGGGATGAGGGCAATATTTCCCTCACTCAAGCTAAAACACCCGATATGTTGCAATATGAGTACAGTCGCTCGGCACTCAAAGAGGGCCTGCGCCACGAAGCCAATTTGGGCGTTAACCCGTTCAAGTTTGGCTTGATCGGCAGCACCGATTCTCACACGGGTATGTCCACGACCAACGAAGACAATTTCTTTGGTAAGTTTGCCCACGATGAACCCTCGGCGGATCGCACTGAAAAGCGCATGGCCAATCAGCTACAAAAAATTTGGAAGCTTGTATCCTCAGGTTTAGTGGCTGTATGGTCTGAGGAAAACACCCGCGAATCATTATTCCAAGCCATTAAGCGGCGCGAGGTTTATGCCACCACCGGAACCCGTATTCAGTTGCGCTTTTTTGGCGGTTGGCAATTTGACGCTGCGGATGTCTTGCGTGCTGATTTTGCCACCCTCGGCTATCAAAAAGGTGTCCCCATGGGCGGTGATTTAACCCGCGGTGCCAATACCCATGCCCCCACCTTTATGGTTGCTGCGTCCCGCGACCCGGATGGCGCCAATCTCGATCGTGTGCAAATCGTTAAAGGCTGGCTCGATGCGCAGGGCAACACACAAGAAAAAGTTTTCGATGTCGCGTGGTCGGCTGGTCGTACCATTGATGCAAAGACTGGCAAATTAGCCTCGGTTGGCAGCACGGTCGATGTGGCAAATACCACCTATAGCAACAGTATTGGCGCCGCTGAATTGGCGACGGTATGGACTGACCCAGAGTTTAACGCGAGCCAGAATGCCTTCTACTACGCGCGTGTTCTGCAGATCCCCACGCCGCGCTGGACAGCCTATGACGCGAAGTATTTTGGCGCCACCATTGATCCTCGCGCCGCGATGGTGACTCAAGATCGCGCCTATTCGTCGCCCATTTGGTACACGCCCTAATCGTTCGCAACCCGCGGCGCTGTGAGGTCATAGCGCCGCCCGCAACTTGGAAATAACGCAATGACAGCTGGATTGATCAATAGAAAGTGGGTGCTTGAATCGCGTCCTGAGGGTGCTGTGAGCGAGAAAAATTTTCGCTTTGAGACAGAGACTGTTCGTCCCCTTGCGGAGGGAGAATTTCTGGTAAAAAATAATTACCTCTCGTTTGAGCCTGCTCAGCGAGGCTGGTTGAACGATGTTCGCAGTTACGTACCGCCGGTCGCGATTGGTGAAGTGATGCGCTCCATGGCTGTGGGAGAGGTTGTCGCGAGCAGGCATGGGCAATTCCAAGTGGGTGATCGCTTGCAGGGCGGATTTGGCTGGCAGGAGTATGCTATCAGCGATGGCACGGGTCTTTTCCCTGTGGAAAAAATTGCCGAGGATGTGCCGATTTCATATCCACTGCATATCTATGGTCTGACCGGTTTAACCGCCTACTTTGGTTTGCTTGATATCGGTCTGCCGAAAGCGGGTGACACCGTTGTGATCTCTGGAGCAGCGGGGGCCACTGGCTCTACTGTTGGCCAGATTGCAAAATTGATGGGCTGTCATGTGATTGGTATTGCTGGCGGCGCGGCCAAGTGTCAGTGGTTAATTGACGAGCTTGGCTATGATGCAGTGATTGATTACAAATCCGATTCCGTTGAAGCTCGCCTCAAAGAGTTGTGCAAAAACAGTATCAATATATTTTTCGACAATGTGGGTGGAGAGATACTCGATCTGGCATTGGTCAATTTAGCCAACCACGCGCGCATTGTTCTTTGCGGCGGAATTTCGAGTGGCTATCGCACTGCAGAGTTGCCGCCGGGGCCAAAGAACTACATGCAACTGGTGATTCGTCGATCGCACATGGAGGGATTTATTGTTCTCGATCATGTTGAGCGCTATCCGCAGGCGATCGAACAGTTAAAGCAGTGGGTTGATGACGGCAAGATCAAAGTCAAAGAACACGTGTTACAAGGCATTGAGCAATGCCCGACAGCCTTGGCCGGGTTGTTCTCTGGACAAAATTTCGGCAAGCAATTGGTCAAACTTTAAGTTACTGACGGCGCGGCTTGACGATAGTGGTACCCGCAACGTAATCAAAGTTGCCACCGCTATTGAGAGCCGCCAGCCCCTTGAGAAAGTCCCCGCTGGCCATCGTCTCTGTCTCCGCCTCCAGCTCTTTTTCTAAGCCAATCTCGAGCGCGCCATCCCACGCCGCGTAAAGGCATTCTTTGGTCCAGCGCAGCGATGCCGGTGAGCAGACGCGTAAACGTGTTAGAACGCTCTCTAGGTGTGCTTCAAGGGCTTCATTGGTGCTAAATGCGCGTGTGACGAGTCCATAGTCTTCGGCTTGCCGCCCCGTTAGCCCTTCGCCCAGCAGCAGCATCTCTTGTGCGCGTCGGAATGGCATCAGTCGCGCACTGAGCTGCGTTCCTCCCCACGCAGCGACAAACCCGAGGGTCACTTCAGGGAAGCTAAAGCGCGATTGCTCGAGGCAGAAAATAAAGTCGCTGCGCAACAACAACTCCAATCCACCACCCAGAGCGCCGCCGCGGGCGATGGCAATTACCGGCATGGGTAATTGGGCAATCTTTTTGCCCAGCGCATGACCTAGTTGAACAAGGCGCTGAAAGTCGTCTCGTCCGAGGGCCTCCAGCGTCGGCTGTAGCTGGGTCACGGCGATGGCGCCAGAGTGGAATCCGCGCCCACCGGCGTCGATAGCAATGGCGCGAATCTCAGCGCTTTCGCGAGCGTTGTCGAGCGCTCTCGACAGTGCGTCGAGCATAGCCAACGACATCCCGTAGTTCTCATCCGCGTTTTGCTTGGTCAGCCACAGAACGCCGTCGTTAAGTTGTGAATCGAGTATTGCAGTGCTGGGGTAAGTCATGTGGTTGTCCTGCTAGTTAGTGTTTAGGTTCTCTATCAAGGCCCGCAGACGACAGCGGCGCGAGTGCTGCCTGTGGATCTTTTATACGTGGATTAAAAGCAAAAAAAAAGCGGCTGAACCGAAGCTCAACCGCTTTTTGGGATCCATCCCAGGGGACTGTGTTATTAGAACTCGTATCCTACGGTCAGGCCGAATTGACGTCTTGGAACCAACTCCGCCCAGGCAAACGCACCTGCATCGTAGCGTCGTCCGACTCGGTTACCATCTTCCAGCACATCGGTGCCGTAGACGCGCAACTTGAGTGTTCCATTACCCATATCCTTTATATAAGTAGCAGATAAATCAAGTGTCTCGAAGCTTTCGATAATTACGACCGGTCCCGTTGCAGGATTGTAAGTTGACCAGTCAGCTTGCGTGAAAACCTCATCTTTGTAGCTGAATCCGCCAGTCCAGGTGAGTGTGCCTCCTGCAACTTCAGAGGAGTGTTCAGCGCCTAAATAAGCTGTTAATTCAGGGGCATACAGCAGGTGAGCTTTATCAGAGATATCTACGCCGTTGTAATCGAACTTGTCGTAGTCGCCGCTGAATGTACCAAAGCTTGCTCTCAATGTCAGAGCATCAGTTGGCATCAGCACCCCTTCGAACTCGATACCATCCATACTTACCTCACCGGCGTTGCGCACGAATGAACAAGTTACACCTTGTGCTGCAGGTGCTTCAGCAGTGCCTTTGCCGCATACTGGATCGTTACCCGATGTAATAATCGTAGTTTGCTTGTCGGTATAATCAGCCTTGAAGTAAGTGATGTTAACTTGCGAGTTCTCAGTTGGGTTACTGCGCATACCAATTTCGAAGCTGCCCACTTCTTCTGAATTAAACGGTGCTAACTCTGACAACGTTGACCCTCGGTTGAAGAAGCCACCGCTGCGGAAACCTGTTGCATAAGAGATGTATGTCATCCCCTTCTCGAACTCGCGCTGAAGGACTACGCGGTATGAAGTGTTACTGTCGGAGAAATCGGGGTCACCATAATTCAGCATTTTTGTACGATCTGGATTGGCAGCAAGACGATCTGCGTTACCAGTGCCGACGGGCCAGGATCTCGAGGTCAAGTTTTTGTCTTCTTCTGTGTAACGAGCTCCAAAAGTAAATGCCCAGTCGTCGCTAAGGTCATAACTCATTTCGCCAAACACAGCAGTCGTTTTAAGCTTATGGTTAGCAGTGAATGGGACGATCGGGCCAGATGTGATGTAAGAGTCAGCGTCGAGAGTATATATGCCAGCAACGAAGTTAGCTGGGCCGTCTAAGTCGGAAATATATTGTAGTTCATGAGACCTTTGTTTGAATGTCTGATCTCTATCAACTGGGAAGAATACGCCGTTAATTCCCCAGGACGCCTCATGTACTTCTTCATCGTAGTCCATGACGCCCATAATGTATTTGATCTGATAGTTATCACCGTCGTGAGTCACTTTCAATGTCATGTTCTCGCCTACAAGGGACGCAGTGAGTGGCAAGCTTTGTGGCGATGTCTTCCAGCTGTCGGCTTGTGACGCTCTTCCGCCAACGCCAAGAGGTGACGTGGCTGTGTTGATATTGTCCGGCGCGGTCGTGTCATGGTCATAGTCGTCGTAAGTTAAAACAGCAGCAGTTTTATCGCTGAAGTTGTACTTGGCGGCAACGGATACTGACTGAGAATCTTTGAACGGCCGTCGATCTTGCAGAGTCGTGTTATACACATGAGAATCAGACTGCTTATCTTTGACAGCAATCTTAATGCCACCGTTTTCGCCCAATGGCATATTCACTAATGCCTTTAGGTCTGTCATATTTTCGTCACCGAAAGTGCCTTCTACTTTTGCGCCCCACTCGCCGGTTGGTTCTGTTCTCTGTACGTTGATCACACCACCAATTGTATTGCGACCAAATAGCGTACCTTGAGGGCCGCGCAGTACTTCAACAGACTCGACGTCAAAGAAATCGAATACGCCACCTGAGTTACTCGCTAAAAACACACCATCGATGGCGACACCAACCGTTGGTTCGATTGATTTTTCGATATCGTCGTAGCTTAATCCACGAATGGATGCGCTTAACGACTCAGAGCCGATTGCAGTTTCATGAAGTTCAACGTTGGGAACCATTTTGCCTAATTCAAGTGAACTCGTAATTGAGCCTCGCTCAAGCTGTCCCGGGGTAATTGCAGTAACAGCAACAGGAACGTCTTGAATTGATTCTTGACGCTTACGGGCAGTTACAACGATTTCTTCTAGAGTAATCGCAGACTCTGCTGCAAGAGTGGTTTGGCTAAAGAGTGGAACGGTAGCAACAGCAATCAGTGCGGGAAGCAACTGTTTTTTAAAGACTTTTTGATAGTTCATTATTTATCCCCCTAAGGATAGCGTTATAGTATTTCATGATACACATGCAGTAGTTTCAATGAAATTTTGTTAATTTTGATCAACAAACAAAACAATCGAGTTTGCTTTTTTATGTTGTCTGATGAAATATAACCCTTGAATTCCTAAAGTTCAACTTATTTCAACAAATGAAAACACCTCAATTGCAAGCTATTTTTAACCGTACTTCGTCGGTTGTGGTAAAAGGCTCGTTCTAATAAGGATTGCGCGGTTTTGAAGGGTAAGTCCTGCTTTAACCGTTGAAATAGCTAAATGCGGTAGCTACGCCCGTTGTTGGCAGTTTGCTGAAATTCATTCTTAGTTAGCAATGGATGTTTGCTCAAGAAAGGCTGCAAATTGAAGCGTACAGGTTCCTTCTTATGCGAGGGGTGCCGATTTTTCGCAGTAAACCCCTCACGCGGTATTGATAGCGCCATTTAATTAAACAATCACGGTTGTATGTTTTTGTGATTTACGGTAACTTGAGGTATCGGCCTGTCATCTGCGAGCGATGTATCTCCAGATTGTTGTGCGCATTTTGTTACGTGCAATGTGTTACGCGCAATTTTTCACGCGCAATAAACGCACCGCTCAATCAGGCTTCAAATCTTGTCGACTTCTATAAAGGGCAATAATGCTTCTACGAACTAAAAACCTAGCCGACTGTGCCAAAGAGAAAGCGCACCGCTCGCCTGATGACATTGCGATCTACCTTGAGAACGGCGAGCACATTCGCTATGGCAGTATCTTCGAAGAGGCGATGGCCTTAGCCGCATCGCTAACCCAGCTAGGGTTACGGCCCGGCGATGTGATTAGCTTTCAGTTGCCCAACTGGCGTGAAACGGTCGCCATTGATATTGCTGCGGTTTGGCTCGGGTTGGTTATCAATCCGGTTATCCCAATTTATCGCGATCGCGAGCTGGCGTTCATTCTTGCTGATAGTCGCTCTCGCTGTCTCTTTATACCCGGCGTTTATCGAGGCCATGACTTTCCGGACATGATCGAGCGCTTAATGCCGCAATTGCCCGATCTGACACACGTTATCTCTGTGCGCCAGGACAGTGACACCTGCGCGTTGCTTCGCTACGAAAATTTAATAGCTAAGGCCAATCTCAGCCCTGTGCCACAGCACGTCGGAGAGATGAGCGCAGCGAAAATAATTATGTACACATCGGGAACCACTGGGCGTGCTAAGGCTGTAAAGCACTCACATACGTCTTTGGCCAGAGCCTTGGACAATGGCATTGAAGGCTGGTCGTTGGATAACCGAGACATTATGCTCATGCCGTCGCCCGTGACCCATGTCACCGGGTTTGCCAACGGTATTGAGTTGCCGTTTCTAAGTGACTGCAAATCTGCCTTTATGGAACGTTGGGATGTAAATCTAGCCGCCGCCTATATTCAAAGGATTGGCGCCACGGGTTGTGTGAGCGCAACACCGTTCTTGCAAGAGCTGGTCGAAAAAGCAAAGAGAGATTCCCTCGGTCTGCCCACACTGCGCTTTTTTGCCTGTGGGGGAGCCTCTGTGCCGCCTATATTAATACATGATGTGCACAACACCTTAGAAAACTGCCGCGCATTCAGGGTTTACGGCTGTACTGAGGCGCCTCTAATCACCGTTGGTTTTATTCGTCCCGAAGACGCGCACCTTGCGGCGACAACGGACGGACTTATTAGTCACTGGGATGTAAAAGTTGTTGATGACGAAGGCAACACCTTGGCGCAGGGCCTTGATGGCGAGCTGCTGGTAAAAGGTCCCGCACTGATGCTCGGCTATGGCGAAGAAGAGCAAACTCGGCAGTCGATGGATAATCACGGTTATTTTCAAACCGGTGACATAGGGCATATCTCAGCCGAGGGCGCGATCATCATCACAGACCGCAAGAAAGACATCATTATTCGCGGTGGCGAGAATATTTCCGCCCGTGAGATAGAAGATGTTCTGCACCAGCATGCGCTGATCAGCGAAGCTGCTGTCGTGGCAATGCCTCACCCTCGACTCGGTGAGGGCGTCTGCGCCTGTCTTGTAACTAAAAATGCTGCGGTTATCACGCTGGCAGATTTGACACTGTTTTTTGAAAAGAGTGGCTTGGCCAAACAAAAGTGGCCGCAGAGAATTGAGCTTTGCGACGAGCTTGAAAAGACAGCCTCAGGCAAGGTGCGCAAAGATGTCTTGCGCTTCAAGGTCAAGACTCTCGTCGAGGCGAAATAACAATACAATTTACGCATATTGCAGGTCTAGTTTGCCCCTGTACCATTGCAAATATGGCGGTATCACAATAAAATAAAAACAAGTTAGATTGTTTAAAGCAAATCAGGTTAACGGCGTTAATAAGAGACAAACTATGAGCGACAGTGCATTTCGCGATGAAGTAAGAGCGTTTTTAGCGCAATCATTGACGCCGGAAATTCGCCGGGCTGGCGAGCTTATGACAAGTGTATTTGCCGATTTTGACGCCACCATGGCGTGGCATAAAATTTTGCACAAAAAAGGGTGGATCGCCCCCGACTGGCCCCTCGAATATGGCGGCACTGGTTGGACACTGAGCCAGCGCTATATTTTCCAAGAAGAATGCAAGTTGGCCAACGCGCCCGCGCTGCTGGCGATGGGCCTTCAGATGCTTGGGCCAATGCTGATTCGCTATGGCTCCGAGGAACAGAAAAGCTACTACCTGCCGCGCATGCTGGCCGGAGATGATGTCTGGTGTCAGGGTTACTCCGAACCGGGTGCCGGATCCGATTTAGCCGCGCTTATGACATCTGCGGTGCGCGACGGTGACGATTACATTATCAACGGCTCGAAGATTTGGACGAGCTACGCCCAGTACTCAAATCGCATTTTCTGCTTGGTAAGAACATCAAAAGAAGGGCGCCCGCAGGCTGGAATCAGTTTTATTTTGGTAGATATGGACACAGAGGGTTTAACGGTTGAGCCAATCGTCGGACTCGACGGCACCGTTGAGCAATGCCAAGTATTTTTTGATGCTGTGCGCGTTCCTGCGGTCAATTTAGTGGGTGCTGAAAATCAGGGCTGGGACGTCGCGAAGTCGCTGCTGGAGTTTGAGCGCGGCGGTCACAACTTCACCATTGATCACAAAAAACAAATGGCGAAACTTATGCGCCAAGCGTCATCGCAGCTATTTTCCGGCAATAGCAGTTGGCGAGATAATCCAGTATTTAAGGCTAAGTTTGCCGACGTAGCTGTTGACGCATTAGCGTTAGAGTTCACCGAGCTGCGCGTCAAGGGCGCGTTTCAAGCGGGTGGTAATGCCGGTGCTCTATCGTCTTTAACCAAGGTTATGGGAACTGAAATAGGTCAGCGCTTCAATGAGTTAAGTCTTGAAGTAATGGGCGATCATGCCTTGGCAAAGCAGCTTGATGCCTTGCTGCCAGATTTTGATGGTGAAATCATCGGTCCTGAGTGTGGGCTGACGACTATGGCGGAATACATTAACAATCGCGCCTCGACGATTTACGGCGGTTCCGCGGAAATTCAGCGAGACATTATCGCCAAGCGAGTTTTACACCTCTAATTAATCGATTTACTGGGCAGAATTATTCATGTTTATAGAGTTCAGCGAAGAGCAAACCATGCTGCGTGATAGCGCGGAAAAATACCTTCGCGACAATTACACCTTCGATCGTCGGCAAGCTATCGTCAAACAGCCGCGCGGATTTTGCGCTGAGCACTGGCAAATGTTTGCTGATTTGGGGTGGCTGGCAATGACGTTTTCCGAGGATGCCGGCGGCTTTGGTGGCGGTGCTCTAGAGACCATGATTTTGTGCGAGCAGTTTGGCAAGCATCTTGTCCTTGAGCCCTATCTCGAATCTGTGGTCTTGGTCGGTGGGTTAATTGAGCGCGGAGCCTCTGCTGCGATTCAGGAGCAGGTTTTGTCAGGCATTGTCTCCGGTGAACTGCAGGGTGCATTTGCCTATCTCGAGGAGGGCCGTGTTGCAGACCCTTGGTCGGTTGCGACTCATGCTGAAAAGGATGGCGATGACTTTGTTATTGAAGGGAATAAAACCGTTGTTCTCAACGGCCCAGAAGCAGATTTTTTTGTTGTATCAGCGCGCACTGGTACTTCTGATACAGCGTCTCTCGACAATATCAGCCTGTTTTTAGTGGCCAAAGAGACAGCGGGTTTAAGCCTGAGAAATTACAAAACCTACGATGGCCGCGCTGCCTGTGAATTGCGACTCGACCAGGTAAAAGTACCTGCCGGAAATTTGCTTGGCGCGCTGGATGGCGCCTATGAATTGGCACAGCCCGTTTTTGCTCGCGGAATTGTCGCGGTCTGTGCTGAGGCTATTGGCGCGATGGATGCTCTGCTGGAGGCGACGGTCAATTACACCAAGCAGCGCAAGCAGTTTGGGCAACCGATATCGAGCTTTCAAGTGCTGCGTCATCGCATGGTCGATATGTACATGGAAATAGAATTATCGCGCTCACTGCTTATGGCAACGGCGTGGAAGCTGGACAACGCCGCGCCCGATGCAGAGCAGTGCGTGGCAGCTTTAAAGGCAAAAGTTGGCAAGGCTGGACGCTATGTTTCACACAATGCGATTCAGCTGCATGGTGGTATTGGTACAACCGACGAGCTAAGCGTAGGACATTATTTCAAACGCTTAGCGGCTATCGGCGTTATGTTTGGCTCGCGAGATTATCACCTGTCACGCGCAGTCAGTTTTTAGATTTTAGCTATTACATTCAAATAATAATAAAGGAGCGATCACTATGGATCTGCAACTAAAAAACAAAACAGTTTTGATTACGGGGTCGTCGAAAGGCATTGGTTTTGCTCTCGCCAAAGTATTGGCTGCAGAGGGCTGCAATATTGGCATCTGTGCGCGCAACAAAGATGAAGTGAACGCGGCAGTCGACGCTGTTCGTGGCTTGGGCGTAAAAGCCCACGGCGACGTGGTCGATGTTACTGACTCAGCATCACTTGAGGCTTGGATAGCAGGCTGCGCATCCGCTCTTGGCGGCGTGGATGGATTTGTTGCTAACGTCAGTGGCGGTGGGGCAGATGCCGCAGAGTCAGGCTGGCGCCACAATTTTGAGGCAGATGTGCTGGCGAGCTGGAAAGCGGTCAATGCCGTTAAGCCTTATCTTGAGAAGTCTTCTTGCGGTTCGATTGTCAGTATTGGTTCGACGGCTGCTGTTGAAGCTTTTGCCGGTGCCGTTCCCTACGGCGCAATGAAAGCGGCGCTGTTGAACTACTTTGGCAACCTCGCTCAGGAACTTGCACCACTGAACATTCGCGTTAACACCGTTAGCCCGGGACCGATTTTTATTGATGGCGGCGCTTGGGACCAAATTAAACAAGTGATGCCTGAAATTTATGAGTCTACTGTTGCTGCGATCCCTAAGGGCCGCATGGGTAGCGCGGAAGAAGTATGTGTGCAAGTGGCTCTATTGTTGAGCCCGCTCTCGGCCTACACCACGGGCACTAATGTCGTTATCGATGGCGGATTCACAAAACGAATTCAATTCTAATTGCGTGCAAATATAAAAAGGTGAGTTTTGTGGCAGACAATATTTTTTCAGTAGAAGGCAAAATTGCTCTGGTGAGTGGTGCGTCCAGTGGCTTAGGTGAACATATGGCTGAGTTGTTGGCGGCTAACGGCGTTGCCGTTGTTTGCGCCGCACGCAGGGTAGACCGCCTAGAAAGACTCGCCGAGCGGATCACGGCCAAAGGGGGCAGAGCGCTGGCCGTCGCCATGGATGTGACCGATCGCGCGTCGGTCAAAGCGGCGCTGAATGCTGCTGAGAGCACGTTTGGTACCCCAGATATTATTGTGTGTAATGCTGGGGCGACAGGTGGTCAACCTTTCCTCGAGATGGAAGAGGCTGTTTGGGATCACGTCTTAGCCGTGAACCTAAAGGGTGTTTTTAACCTTGCTCAAGAGGGCGCTCAGCGTATGGATGCGGCGGGAAAATCTGGCAGCATCATCAATATTTCATCGATCTGTGCCGTTGCCTCATTCAAAGGTCTGACCCACTACAGTGCTTCAAAAGCGGCTTTGGAGCAATTGACGCGGGTGATGGGACATGAACTCGCGGAGAAGAAAATTCGCGTTAATGCATTGGCTCCAGGGTATTTGATGACGGACATGGTGGCTGATTACTACGCGACCGAGGCCGGACAAAAAGATTTACAAAAACTGCCTTTGGGGCGCGCGGGTGACTTAGCTGAGTTAGATGGCGTGCTGCTGCTTTTGGCGAGTGATGCGTCCAGTTATATGAGCGGTTCTGTGATTACTGCCGATGCTGGGCATTCAATTCGGCTGGGTTGATTTAGGCAACTCCGGAGGGGATGTTATGAGTGCTACTGTATCGTCAGAGACTGTTCTACCGAGTAATGTTCCCGCCGCATTGGTAAGAGATTTTAATATCTATGGGCCGCCCGGTATCGATGACGATTTTCATCGGGCATGGGCAACTTTGCTGGAGGAAAACGATGCGCATCCTCTCGTTTGGACGCCTGAAAACGGCGGCCACTGGCTGCCAACGCGAACGGCAATTATTGAAGAGATTCTCACCGACTACAGCCGGTTTTCCAGTCGCAGTATTATTATTCCAAAGGCACACAGCGCGGATCACGGCCTGCTGCCGACGACTATAGATCCCCCTGAACACCATTTTTATCGCAAGACATTAAATCAGAGTATGGCGCCGGCATCGGTGAATGCCATGAGCGACGACATTCGCAGCATTGTCGTGTCTTTGATCGAGGGTTTTGCCGATAAGGGTCGGTGTAACTTTACCAAAGACTTTGCCGATATCCTGCCGATTCGAATCTTTCTTTCGATGATGGCCCTTCCCGAAGATGATATTCCCATCACCAAATATTGGACGGATCAGTTAATTCGCCCAGATGGCAGTATTAGCTTTGCTGACGCACTGCAAAACTTAAAAGACTACATCGCGCCTTTCGTTGATGATCGCATGGGAAAGCAGGGTACTGACCTCTTGAGTCGCATGATTAACACTGAGACCAACGGCCGTCGCTTAACCCGTGATGAAGCGATTAAGCTATCGATTCAAGTCTTTATTGCGGGAGTTGATACGGTGGTCAATCTGCTTGGTTTTGTTTTCTTGTTTCTCGCTCGAAGCGAGTCGCACCGCCAGCAAATAGCGCGTGGCGACGTTGCTGTGGCTGATGCTGTGGAAGAGATCTTGCGGCGTTTCCCGCTGGTGACAGTGGCCCGCGAAGTGACGGCCGATATTGAGTTTCACGGAGTCTCGCTGAAAGCGGGCGATATGATTGCCGCGCCGACGCCTCTAGCGGGCATGGATAATAGTTTTAACCATGACGCTGCAACGGTGTCGTTTGATCGTCAACAGCGCAACAGTGTGACCTTTGGTAAGGGCGCGCACACCTGCCCCGGCAAGAATCTCGCACGACTTGAGCTGCGCATAGCCTTAGAAGAGTGGTTTAAGAGAATTCCGGATTTTCATGTGGAAGATGAGAGCGCTATTGGCTTTAGTAGCGGTATCGTCGGAGTGGTCAACGAACTCAAATTGACCTGGTAAAAAAGAGCCAGCAGTGCTGAGTAGTCAGCACTGCTGGGCATGCGTTAAACAGTTCCAGCAGCCTGCCGAGCCTTGTTGAGCGCTTCAGCAGTCTCTGCATCAATAGGTTCAATAGCCCACTTAATACCCCGTCGCAGCAGAGTATAAAATACCGGTAAATCCCACGAACCGCGATCAATTGTCGGCCAGTAATCCAACAGGGGCTGCATGTCGTGATGATGACGGCAGTGGCCTAACGTGAGATAGAGCACTTGTCCTTCGCCGACAGTGTGCGTGTAAAAGACCGGGTGTCGCGCATGCTCCCAGTCATCTTCTTCAAACCCTTCTGCTTTGCCGCCGTATTCGGTATCCAGGATGACCTTGAGGTCGCCATAGGTTTTTAGCAAATAGAGTTCGTCCGTGGATTCAAATGGCTCAATACCTTCTGCAAGTGGGTGACTGGCATCAGCCACCGACACTGTGTAGGGCGCGATGGGTGGATGCGAGCGAAACATGGATCCAAGGGTCTCAACAAACAGTGGCGCCCAATCTGGCGTGCCGTAGAGGCCACTCGACATGAGGCGTATAATCGAGTTGGTTCCGTGCAGAGCGTACCAGCGACCGCCTTTTTCTACCCACGCTTTCAAGGCTTCCTGCGCGGTCAATGATGGCACCACGTTGCAGGTGTAGCTGACAATAAAGTCGGCTTCTTCAAGTGCTTGCAGATTTTCATAATCTTCGAAAACTCTGACACGAATACGATCATCTTCGGCGAGTAATTTGAGTAGTTCGAGGCGCGCAAAGTCAATGTCGTGCCACATGCCCCCTGCGATGAGTAAGCAATTAATTTTACCTGCGCGCGTTTCGTGAATGCTCATGCTGCTACCTTTTGCGTTAATGATTAGTCGATTACAGCGTTGGTTTTGGTGCCGAGGGATCTTTCGCCAGATACCATGAAACCCACTTGTGGAAGAGTTGATTGCCAGCTTCGTTGCGACCAAATGTGACATTGCTGTGAGCGTGGGCTTCGAGACCGCGCTGGATGGCAAGGCCAACTTTATAATCTTCGGTGTCTACAACGTCGCAGAGGAAATCCATCATTCCCTGTAGTTCAACGTCTTCACCCGCGGGCTTGCTGGGGTGAATAAAGTTCAAATACGTGGTGTTCTGATTCGGGCCTGGACCGGGCATAATCTGGCTGATGAGAGTGATCTCTGGCGCCACAAAAATTGAAATATTGGGGAACAGTGTGCGAATCCAGTCGTAGCCATTGTTCTCCTGCGTGTGATACTGATCTGGCGCCACGTCCTTGAGGTTTTCTTTGATTGCCAAGTGTGGAAAACAGATTAAGGTGTGCGGGCCATAGGCGCCAAATTCCATGACGTTGGAATAGGTGCGCTGGGCAATGGTGTCTGGGTGCGCTGCGGCAAAATGGTAGCCCTCGAGATAGCCATCGTAGGCAATCTTCCAGTTGGCACCGTGAATTTGGCGCTGGCCACAATAGTGCCATTTTTCCATACCAAGACGACCAACATCCTCCATCATCTCACCGAGGAAGCAGTCGAAATCAACCTCACCGTCGGCGTCGAGTACGGTAAAGATAAGGCCTGCTCGCTCGTAGACGGGCAGCTGCCGCAAGCCATTCGCCTGCTTGTCAAAGTCACCAAACTTCTCTTGATCAGCAACCCCGCGCAGAGCGCCATCATTGCTATACATCCAGCCGTGATAGGGGCAGGTAAAGCGCGATTGGTTGCCGCAGGGCTTATTGGCAATGGTCATGGCGCGGTGCGAGCAAACATTCAACATAACCCGTGCAGTACCGTCTTGGAGACGGGTAATCAAAAGGGGTTTGTCGAGAAATTGTAACGTTTTGTAATCGCCCGGGTTTGGAATTTCCTGGGTCAGTGCGACGAAAACAGGCACCTTCTTGAAAATCAGATCCATCTCTTGCTGCCAGATATCTGGGTCCGTGTAGGCAGTGGAAGGAACGGTCATGGTTCCTTCAGCTTGGTCCGTTGTGTTGTTGTCGATATCGTCGATTAGACGGGCAATAATACGATTGTAGTTTTGTTCTATAGACATAATGGTTATTCCTCGCCTAGGTAATTATCAGCTTTTAGGTAACTATCAGCTTTTAGGTAACTATCAGCTTTGGGGGATTTCGAGTGGACCAGCGGCTGACACATCGTATTTGATAACGTCCATACCGGTAATTTCAACGGCGGCACAGAGTGCGAGAAATTCTGCGATATGGGGCGTCGCAAGGTGAGCATAAAGATGCTCTTCACTTTCCCACTGTTCGGTAATCCAAATCACGTTGGCGTGCTCAATATCCACGGCAATGGCGTAAAGCTGACAACCTGCTTCCGCGCGAGTGGGTTCGATTATTTTTTTTGCGCCGGCAACATAGGCTGCCATGTCTTTAGAGGCCAGTTCAATTCTTGCGGAAATTGCTAACATAATTAAATCCTACTGTAATAATAGTGTTTTCTATCTTGCGCAACGGACCAGTTACTGGCTCGATGCTGCATTGACGTTGTCTAACCCGCGATACATTAGCTCATAGGCGAGCAGCAGCAACCCTTCGGCTTCTTCTTCTCGACCTTCTTCAGCGATGTACTCAGAGTCATAGGTAAGACGACAGGTATTGTCATCAATGACCGTCAGTTTGCCGGTTGCCTGATAGTGCAAAAGTCCTGCGGGGCGCTCACCAACAATCGACAATTGATAGCTGTAATTATCGTAATCAATGCTGTCGAGCCGCTCGCTGATAGCGCCTTCAAAGCCCACATTATAAATATGGCGTGTCATTCCAGGGCCGCTACCGTCTAACACGACCCTCTCTATGTCGACTATTTCACCCTTCGGCCACCAGCGTTCGATATTGCCGAAATCAATCAGCAGTTGCCAAATGGTTTCGCGGGGTGAGTTGATGTCGTGATGAGAGTGAAGCTTTTTCATGATCGTTTACCAACCTAAATAGTGAATTTATTTGAGACCGACGTCACCGCTTGCGTGCATGGTGGTTAATGTGCGGTGATCAATGCGCCAGCCATTCGCGGTGCGCACCAATTTGTCTGAATATTCACCCCAAACGGTTAGTGTTTGAGTGGCGTAATCGCCCAGCCCAACATGGAGCGCGGAGAGGTAACAGGTAGTGTGAGCTTCGTCGCCATTGACCACGATATTGATATTGCCCAGCAGGTGTTGCGTGACAGAGCACTGCACGAGTACGGCTTTAACAAAGTCGGTAATATTTTGACGGCCGGCAAACGAACCCAAGCCGATAAAGTCGGCGACGGCATCTTCAGTGAATACGTTATCCAGTGCTACCCACTGCTTTTTGTCGAGGGCTGACGCGTAGAGCTGGAGAACTTGTTGAATTTCAAGATGGTCAGAAAAATGCTGTGGTGTTGACGTGGTCATGCTCGGTTTCCCCTTCCTTTAAATCGCTTATTAGGTCTTTTTATTGGTATGTTTTACGCAATTAATATACCGTTTGTTTAAGCGCTCCGTCAATAAAAACCGTCAAACATGTTTGTTATTTACCTGAGTGTGTGAGCTGATGTAACATACAAAACAGCTGTGGCGATTTGCAGGGTAATCGATGGCCACCGGACATAATAACAGTAATAGGTAAAGCCTTATGACGCAGATGAACACTCGTGTACTCCTCGCTCGCAGACCTGGAGCGCATCTAGTTGCAGCCGACTTTGAGGTCGACTCTCAACCGATTGGCCCGATAAATGAAGGTCAGTTCTTGATTAAAAATACCTACTTGTCGATGGACGCAGGTTTTCGCCAGTGGATGAATGCGGGTTCTGATGATAATTATCTCGCGTCAATGCCACTGGGCGAGCCGGTGCAGAGCATTATTATGGGAGAGGTGGTTGAGTCCCGTCACAGTGATTATCCGGTGGGCAGTGTTGTTGTCGGCCGAACTGCTTGGGAAGAATACAGTGTTGCCGATGGCTCTGATTTGATGAGTATTATTGAGCCCGATCCCGAGTTGGCGCTGCATGAATACCTTTGTAGCTTAGGGCCATCCGGTACAACAGCGTATTTTGGCTTGATGGATATTGGCCAGCCGAAGGCGGGTGATGTTTTTGTTATAAATGCAGCCGCGGGCGGTATTGGTGCCATTGCTGGTCAAATCGCCAAGGCGGAAGGCTGTGTCACCGTGGGCATTGCTGGCGGTGCGACAAAGTGCAATTGGTTGCGCGACACGGTGGGTTATGACCGTGTCATCGATTACAAATCAACGGTGCCTCTCGCCGAGCAGTTGCAGGCTGTGGTGCCCGAGGGTGCGGATATTGTTTATGACAATGTTGGCGGCGCGATGCTGGGCACGCTGCTGGGTAACCTCGCCGAAAATGCACGGGTGATTCTGTGTGGTGCGGTGTCTCAATATGAGAGACTTGATGGCCACGAAGGTGTCGACAATATGTGGGAGCTAATCACTAAACGCGCCCGCGCCGAGGGCTTTATGTTTTCCGATTATGTCGATCGCTACCCTGAGGCCATTGATTACATCACTGCCATGTTAAAAGCCAAGTCGCTGGTCAGTCCCGTGAATATGTTTCATGGCATTGAGACGGCTGGGCAAGCTTTTATTGATATGCTGGAAGGGAAAAACTTGGGCAAGTGCTTGGTCAAGTTGTAAGAGATGTCAGCCTCAATTTTTTAGGCCAGCGTTGAAGCCCTCCGAGCAACCGTCGGGGGGCTTTTTATTTTAGCTCACAGACGTCAGTCCCAAGCAGGGGTTGCGCAGCAATAGGAACAGACTATGCCTTTGGAAACTGTAACCGCAGCAATTTTGGCTCAGATGGCTCAGAGTGGGGCGCCTGAATTACATCAGATGACTGCCGCGGAGAGTCGCGCCATGTATCGCGATCTAAAGCCAGATATTCCCCTCGTTGATGTCTATCGCGTTGAAGATCGCTCTGTGCCGGGGCCTGCTAGTGAGATACCGGTGAGAATTTACTGGCCAACAGCAGCGCCAGCAGCGATACACGTGCATTTTCACGGAGGTGGTTGGGTTATCGGCGACTTGGAGACCCACGATGCGGATTGTCGTGAAATATGCCGTGGTGCTGCCTGCATTGTTGTCGCAGTGGACTATCGCTTGGCGCCGGAACACATATTCCCTGCGGCGCTGGAAGACTGTTACGCAGTGACCTGCTGGGCGTCAGAAAATAGTGCTGAATTAGGTGCTTTATCGAGTCCGGTAAGCGTTGGCGGCGATTCTGCCGGCGGAAATTTGGCAGCGTCAGTGTGCCTTTTGGCTCGCGATCGCGCTGGCCCAAACATCGCTATGCAGCTGCTTATCTATCCGGTAACCGATGCCACCATGGAAAGCGCTTCTTATCGAGACAATGCGGATGGTTATCTTTTGTCACGGAAAATGATGGCATGGTTTTGGGATCACTATTGCCCTGATCCAGCGCAGCGCAGTGACCCACTGGCCAGTCCTATCAGGGCCGCTGATCTGTCTGGATTACCGCCGGCCTTGGTTATGACAGCCGAGTTTGACCCGCTGCGTGACGAGGGGGAGGCCTATGCTGAGCGCCTTAAAGCGGCGGGTGTTGCCGTGCAGGTGCGGCGCTTTGACGGATTGATCCATGGCTTCTTTTCTCAGGCGGGCATCATTGAAGCGGCGCGAGAAGGTGTTGATTTAGCCGTCAAAGCGTTGCGCGAGGCTCACAAGATTAGCGGTTGACCGTAAAAGGATTTTATTTTCCAGCCAGTGCCAGTGCGGGCAAATTCAAGCACATACTGAACGTAAAACGTCACGCTATCGCCCTCATGGGGCACGCCTACACCGAGAGCATGGGTGCGTGCGCTGGCGCGGTCCTGTTCCAGCAGATCGAGTTTGAAGTTAGTGGCATAGTGTGCACTGTGCTTCATGCCTGAAAAGACGTTGGTAAAAAACTCTGTCAGTGCAGCGATACCTTCAAATCGTGGGTAGCTAATGGCTGTCATATCAAACACGGCATCGTCGGTAAAGCAGTTGAGTACGTCGTCTAAGTCGGTCAGATTGTCCACAGCACTAAGGTAATCAGCAATAAGGTCTTGCAGGGCGAGCCGGTCTTCAATTTTCTGAATGCGTTGTTCGAGGGTCATTGTAGTGACTCCGATTAAGGGTTCGTTTGTGTGGTGAAAAAATCCGCTCGCGGAGTGCCTGTCTCGTCGTAAACTGGTTCTTCGTGATCGATTCGGTACTTGAGAATATCTGTACCAAGAATTTCATACTGGCTAATACGCGCCAGCATATCAGTGTAAAAATGGCCACTCAGGTGAGCGGCTAAGTCTTCCACTGATTGCCAGTTTTCGTAGACATAGACTCTGCCCGGTACCGCTGGATCAAGGCTCCAGACATAGTGGCGACACCCTTTTTGCGCGCGGGTTTGGGCCATCAGGTCGGCAGTCTGCTGGAGAACCACTGCCGCGTCTGCGGGATTAAAGTCGACGGTACCGTTAATAATTACAGTCATAATTTAAGCTCGAATGCTAAAAATAGTCCCAGACAAAAAGCCGCCAACTGATAAACAATCAGCGCCTAGTCTTTGTTCACTAGAACGTGTTTATTCACCGTAGAGCGAGTGAAAAATACGTTCCTTGAATAACCATTGGCCATCAATTTTCACTAACTGATCATCATATTGCCCGCGCGGACGAATCTCAGTGCCATCCAGTGTTGTGCCGACTTCAGTGGTGTAGGCTCTAACAGTGGCGGTGTTGCCGTTGACTTGAATGTCGCCAACAGAGATTGACATAAAAATAAATGGGAACATAGCCATGCCCGCTTGCCAGGCATTGACGATATTTTCTTTGCCAACGACATTTTCCATGCCTGGAATTACCGGTAGCTTCCAGCTTGAGTCTTCAGCCCAGGTTGAGGCCCACAGCGCAGTGTCGCGCTGATTTACGGCGTCAGAATAGATATCCATTAATTCACGAATAGCGAGACGATCTTCAATCGGTCCAGAAAAAGCCATATTTCACCCCATAGTTTATTGTTGTTATTAATTTGAAAATTCACGAATTAAATGGCTCAGAGTTTCCTTCGCATCACCAAAGATCATACGCGTGTTTTCTTTAAAGAACAGCGGATTATCAATGCCGGCAAAGCCCGACGCCATAGAGCGTTTAAGTACAAAAACGGTGCGCGCTTGGTCGACATTAATCACGGGCATTCCGTAAATTGGGCTGCCTTCCATTTCACGGGCAGCGGGATTGACCACGTCATTTGCGCCGATCACGATGGCCACATCAACACTGGCCATGCGCGGATTGATATCTGCCATTTCCAAAAGTAAGTCATAAGATACATCTGCTTCGGCGAGCAATACGTTCATGTGTCCAGGCATGCGTCCAGCCACTGGATGGACGCCGTAAACCACTTCGGCACCATTTGCTTCAAGTAACTCTTGCAGCTCCTTGACCGCATGTTGTGCTTGCGCAACAGCCATACCATAACCCGGGATAATGGCGATTGTGCTGGCGGCCTCAAGCATATAGTAGGCGTCGTCGGGGGTGATGGGTTTAACCTCGCCCTCGATTTTCATGTTCATAGTCTTCACCGCACTGAAGCCAGAGAAGAGTACATTCGACAGTGAACGGTTCATCGCACGACACATGATTTGCGTAAGAATAATGCCTGAGGCACCGACAAGGGCGCCCGCCACAATCAGCAAATTGTTATTGATAGCGAAGCCAGCCGCGCACGCAGCCAGCCCTGAATAACTATTCAATAGTGAAATGACGACGGGCATATCCGCGCCACCAATGGGTATGACCACTAGAACACCCAAAACCACCGAGAGACCAATGGCTAAATAGAGATAGTCTGTTTTCAAGGGATCGTGAACGAAGAGGCCAGCAGCGATTAGAATAGCAGCAATAACTAGACTATTAACAATGGCCTGCCCCTTGAACATGATGGCTCTGCCGACAAGTTTCTCGCTCAGTTTGCCGTAGGCAACAATACTGCCGGTAAAGGTAACACCGCCGATAAGAATTGACAGAAAGATGGTGATTAACACCAAATTGCTGGCATCAGGTGTAATCGCCGCCCAACCGACCAGCAGCGAAGCCACACCGCCGAAGCCGTTCAGTAGCGCAACCATTTCAGGCATGCTGGTCATCGCGACAGAGCGCGCAGCCCACAGACCAATCAGACCGCCCACTGTGATTGCGATTGCAATATAGCGAAAATCGACAATACCTTGATCCAGAAGCGTAACAACCACCGCAATCAACATGCCAATGGCAGACAGTGCGTTACCTTTTCGCGCGGTTGCTGGCGAGCCAAGCAGCTTGAGACCGAGGATAAAAAGCGTCGCACTGACCACATAGCTAAAACCAATGATCGACATGATAGACATTATTTCTGGCTCCCTTTCTTTTTGAACATACTGAGCATGCGATCAGTGACTATGTATCCGCCGAACACGTTAATGCTGGCAAAACCCACGGCAAGAGAGCCGAGAATAGTCGCAAGGGTAGGGTCACTGCTCTGTCCTGCGAGGGTTAGCGCGCCGACAACAGTAATACCTGAGATGGCGTTTGAGGCAGACATCAGCGGCGTGTGCAGCGTCGCCGGAACCTTATGGATAAGTTCAAAGCCAAGAAAAATAGATAACATTAAAATAAAAGTTAAAAATATATAGGTGTTCATGGCAGTTACCTCTTGGCTTCGTAGTGCTGGCGGATGACGTCGTTGACAACCTGTCCACCTTGGGTGATGACGCAGCCGCTAAGATCCTTGTTGAGGTCCAGTAGCATGCGCTTGGTTTCTGTGTCCCAAAACTCTTCGATAAGGTTAAAAATATTGGCTGAGTACATTTGGCTGGCATCGCGCGGTACTTCATTCGCCCAATTACCGGTACCGATTATGGTGACACCGCCGTCGGTGACGACAATCTCGCCGGGTTTTGAACCCTCGACATTGCCCCCGGTTTCAGCGGCCATATCGACAATGACACTGCCCGATTTCATCGCATTAACGGCTTCAGCACTAACAATAACCGGTGGTTTGCGACCGAATACCTGTGCGGTGGTGATAACTATGTCGGACGCTGCGATTTCTGCCATCTGGCCCTGCTTTTGTTTTTCCAGCTGCTCTGGGGTGAGCTGCACAGCGTAACCATCTTTGGTTTGTCCCGTTTCACCCAGATCAATATGAAGGAATTTGGCGCCCACCGATTGCACCTGCTCGGCAACCACGGAACGTGTGTCAAAGGCTGTTACTCGGGCGCCGAGACGCTTGGCGGTGGCGATGGCTTGCAGGCCGGCAACGCCTGCGCCAATAACAAATACTTTAGAGGGCTTGATGGTGCCGGCAGGGGTCATCATCATTGGCAAAATGCTGTCCAATGCAGTAATCGCCTTGAGTACCATGACATAGCCGGCCAAGTTTGCTTGCGAGCTCAATGCATCCATTTTTTGTGAGCGGGTTGTGCGCGGAATCATTTCCATCGAGACGGCGGTTACACCCTCACTGGCCATCGTTTCAATCAGCGCTTGCTCATTAAATGGATCTAAAAAGCTGATGGAAATGGCATCTTGACGGTAATGGCGCAACTGCTCAGCGGAGGGTCTATGCACACGGGGAATAATATCGGCACTGGCAGTGAGTGCTGCTACGTCGCTGGCGATCTCTGCGCCGACAGCTTGATAGTCTGCATCGCTGTGTCCAGCGCCCTTGCCCGCGCCCGACTCGACGCTGACCTGCGCGCCAAGTTGAATTAATTTTTTGGCAAACTCCGGTGTGAGGGCTACGCGCCGCTCATTGCCTGTGGTTTCTTTTAAGACCGCAATAAGCATAGAGATGACTACCTTGTGGTTAGTGAAGCATTTCGCCTCGATTAAAGTCGCTGGGCATATGAGTAGAGGTTTCTGTTTAAACTATACCTACGGCTATTTAAAAAAACAATCTTAGTTGATTTTTTATTGTCAAAAGAGTAGCGTTAAGGCTTAGATTGCTGATGTTTTATGAGGTACAGTTGGCAATAAAATAATTCATAAATAATGGGGAAAACCATGTCAGTTAATTATCAGCAGTATTACCTTCACCAGCGTCCACATGGGCCAGCCACAGACAGCGATGTGAGAGTTCGTGCGGTCGAAGTCGATGGTTTAAACGATGGCCAACTGCTTATTAAAAATGAATACTTTTCTCTTGATCCAGCGATTCGTGGATGGATGAGCGATGAACCTAGCTACATGCCGCCGATTGAACTCAATGCAGTTATTCGCAGCTCTACGGTGGGTACGGTTGTTGAGAGTCGCCACCCTGATTTTGCTGCAGGTGATGTTGTTTACGGTCTCAATGGTTGGGAGGAATACAGTGTTTCCGACGGCTACTTTTTAACCAAAGTGCCGAAGGATAATCGCTTTCCACTGCATTACTATCTGAGTGCCTTTGGCGCAGTTGGCCTGACAGCTTATTTCGGCATTACCGATGCGGCCGAGCTAAAAGCGGGTGACACGCTGTTGATGAGCGCAGCGGCGGGCGCAGTGGGTTCTCTCGGCGGTCAGTTGGCAAAGAGCATGGGTTGTCGTGTTGTTGGTCTCGCGGGTAGCGATGAAAAATGTCAGTGGTTGATTGATGGTCTAGGATTCGATGCGGCAATCAACTACAAGACCGAGTCGGGTCGTTTGAACGCTGCGATTGCGGCAGTCTGTCCAGACGGTGTAGATGTGTATTTTGACAATGTCGGCGGTGAAATTCTTGACGCTGCACTGCTCAATATCAATAGCAATGCGCGCATTATTTTCTGTGGTTCTATATCAACTTATAACGCTGCAGAGCCTGTTCCTGGGCCCTATAACTGGTGGCAAGTGCTGGCGAAGAGCGCGACAGTCAAAGGGTTTTTGGTCAGTAACTACTTCCCGCGTTTTGAAGAGGGCGCACTGGCGGTTGCCGCGTTGCTCGACGACGGAAAAATCACCTTCAAAGATGAAATCATTGACGGGTTTGAAAATACTCTCAGCGGTTTTAACAAGCTTTTTGACGGCAGTAACAAAGGCAAGCTTTTGCTCAAGCTTTAATCGTTAGTTGATATAGCGCGATCTTTCGGGTCGCGTGGCAGCCAACATATCAGAGGTGAGAAACGACCATGTCGGAACAAAAACTGCTGGGCAAACGCGCTATCGTTACTGGTGGTGCTACGGGTATCGGGTTTGGTATTGCCGAGCGCTTTATCGCTGAGGGTGCGCGGGTCATTATCACGGACATTGATGCGGCTGGCGGTGTCAGTGCAGCGGCTAAATTAGGCGCTAATTGCCAATTTATGCATCACGATGTGTCGCTGGCAGAGGAGTGGCAGCCGGTTTTTGCGCTGGCGGAAGAGGCTTTTTCTGGGCTCGATATTTTAGTCAATGTTGCCGGCGTGACGCATATGGGCACTATTGAAGAGATGAGCGTTGAGACCTGGGACAAAACCATGGCAATCAATTTGCGCAGCTGTTTTTTGGGGTGCCAAGGTGCGATAAAACTGATGAAAAACCGCGGCGGCGGCGCAATCATTAATATGGCGTCGGTCTCTGCATTTAGGCCTCAGGCGGAATTAGTTGCCTACAATGCTTCTAAAGCGGGCGTTGATATGATGACAAAATCTGTTGCATTGCACTGCGCGCGCAGCGGCTACGACATCAGAGTAAACTCTATCAACCCCGGTGTGATTCAGACCGATATGTTGAAAAAGGTTATCAGTCAGGTTGAAGATGGCGAGGCGCTGATGGACAGCTACAAAGCGATGCATCCCATCGGCCGTATCGGTGAGCCTAAGGATATTGCTGCGATGGCCCTGTATTTGGTCGGTGAGGAAGCGTCGTTTATTACCGGTGCATCCTTCACGGTCGACGGCGCTTTGATGAATAATTGATTATGTTTGTGAAGGGGGGTCGGCCATGAATAACAGCACGCGACAGGGCGGCTGCTTGTGCGGTCAAGTTCGCTATACGGTACCCGCAAAACCCATTGAAACGGTGGTGTGTCACTGCCGCAACTGCCAAAAGCAGGCTGGGTCGGCGTTCTCAGTCGTGGCTTTTTTCCAGCGCGATACGCTGCAGTTGACTGGCGAGCTGCAAACCTTTGAAGATAGAGGAACCAGTGGGCAGAAGGTGTTTCGCCGCTTTTGTGGTAACTGCGGTTCGCCTGTCATCACGGATACTGAAGATGCACCGGCCATGGGCTTAATCTTTGTCAAAGCTGGGACGTTAGATGAGGTAGATGATTTGCAGCCGAGCTTGCATTGCTGGGTATCTAGCAAACAGTGTTGGTTAACCTTGGCCGATGATCAGGTGCAGCTGCAGCAACAAGAATCTCTTTAACAGGTTTACTCAAAGAACAGGTTCACGTAAAGCAGCACCCGCGGAGGCTGCTGGTTAGCTTGACTGAGTCAGTTCGATTAAGTCAGCTCGATTAAGTCTACTTCAACCAGCGCTTTGCCGGTTGTCTTGCCTGACATCAGTTCACAAAACGCCGCCGGTGTGTTGGCGATACCCTTGGTAATATGCTCTATAACTTTAATTTTTCCCTGATTAATCCACTCGGTCAGTTGTGCCTGAGCTGCTGGAACCTGGTCGTGATAGGTAAACAGTAAAAAGCCTTGCATGGTCAGTTGACGTGCCACTACTTCCCAGAGGTTTGTGATTGGATTGGGGTTTTCTGTGCGGTTGTAGTCGGAGATCATGCCACAGCCGACAATGCGTCCGTAAACTTTCATCGCCACGAGCATGGCGTTGAGCACGGGCCCGCCGACATTGTCGAAGTAAATATCTGCGCCTTCTGGTGCTATCGCGAGCACGGCTGCGGCAATATCATCGGTCTTGTAATTGATTGCCGCATCAAAGCCAAATTGCTCAACAATAAGTTTGGCTTTTTCGTCACTGCCAACAATGCCTATAACGGTGCAGCCGCGCTGTTTGGCGATTTGTCCGGCCATGCTACCAGTCGCACCTGCAGCGGCGCTGACAACGACCGTTTGCCCAGATTGAATTTTTCCTATCTCATGCAGGCCGACATACGCGGTAGCGCCTGCACCGCCGAGTGCGCCAACATAGTAGGAGATGGGTGTGTCGCCGTGGGGTTGCAGCTTTTCCAGCAAGACTGCATCGCTATGGCAAATTGAATAGTCTTCCCAGTGGTTGAGGGCAAAAACAATGTCGCCTGGCGCAAAGTCAGCATTTTTCGACGCTACCACACGCCCCACCGACGGGCCTCGTATCACGCCACCTATGGGGATCGGCGGAAAGTAGTTGGCTTTGCCATCTAGCCAGCCGCGAATAGCAGGTTCCAGAGAGAAATACATATTGCGAATCAGAAATTCTCCTTCCCCTGGTTGCGGGATAGGGCTCTCTGTCATGGCAAAATTCTCTACCCGTGCGGCATCCGATGCGTAAGAGGCGAGAACGACTTGACGATTTTTTTGCATACTCAACTTAGCTCCAATTCCAAATGGCCAGTCTCTGAAACACTGATAGGATAGGTTTTAAGCGCTACCTTGGTCAGCTCACCTTTGGGTATTCCTGTGCGCAGGTCGAAACGCACGCCATGTAAAGGGCAGGAGAGGAAACAGTTCCGAATGCGACCTTCGGTTAGCTCAGCGCGCTGATGTGTGCAGTTATTTTCAACGGCGTAGTATTCGCCATTGGCACGACAGACAAGAATATTCTTGCCCTCCAGTGATACCGCCTTGCTCTCGTTATCTGCGAGTTCTTGCGCAGGAAAGAGGGTGTGAGTGGTCGCCGTCATAGTGGCCTCATTCTTTTTTAATGGCTTTGAATACAGTAGTAGCATTTTCGTTTCAACATCAATAACGCTGTTGTTTGAGTGTAAAAGAATATGCCAGGCTTCAATGAAACCTGGCATGCGGTGCTTAAGCGTTTAAGTATTTGTCGAGGGTTTGATGCAAGTGACGGATGCGGCTCTCTTGGTAACTGGCGAGGCTAACCGCGCCTTTCTTGGAGGCCATCATGCCTTTTTGAACCGCGGGCATATTGCTGTCATCTTGATCAAACACCGGTCCTAAACCACCAATTTCCGGTGCGTCGCTAAAGGCTTGATCAGGGCGCAGAATATTCTTGGCAGCGGGCTCGGGGCGCTTGGTACCTTTTTCATAGCGGAGCAGGATCATCGTTTCGAAAATACAGCTGTTGTGATCGTCGCCGTTTGGCAAAAAGCGGTAGACGATATTGCCGTGGTAGCCGGTCCAGACTTGGGTGTTAGGGAACAGCATGTACAGAATGGCATCTTCTAACTCAGAATCGGTCGCATCAACTAACGGCTCACCGATAATGTCTCCGAACATCTGGCGGTTAGTATCCGCAACGTATTTGCGAGCAGTGAGACCTTCGGGCATTTCGTGGCCCTCGGCGCTGTCAGTTGCCATGCGGCCAGAGAGTTCGAGAATGTCGCGCATGGTGTCGGCTGCGGTGACATTGGGGCGATGCGGGCTGGCAACACCCATGGGTGTTACGGAGCGGCTGACATGGTCGCCAAAGGTGTCGTACTGTGAGTTGGCGTCGCCGGTAAAGGTTAAAATCTCACTGTGGGTTTCCAAGGTGTGGAAAGACTCCATAAAGGCTTCGGCGCCGACTTTCCAGTTGCACTGCACGACGCGCTGAACATGCGCACCTTTGTAGTAATCATGCAGGGGGAAGCGGGCAAAGTGCTCCGGCAATGGGCTCAGGTAGTCATGCAGAGAGCTGGCATTGTCGTCAAAGTTAACAAATATAAATCCACCCCATGTGTCGATTTTCACCTGTGGTAGACGCATATCTTTTTCGTCGAGGTGTTTAAAGTCCCACTTGCAAGGAATGCCCTTAAATTCGCCATTGAGGTCCCAGGTGGCGCCATGGAAGGGGCAGACAAACTCTTTGGCATGACCATCGCAGTCGCGCAGTAGACGGCCGCGGTGCAAACAGGAGTTGATGTAGCCTTTGAATTCATTTTCACCCGTGCGTGTGACAATGACTGACTGATTAACGATTTCATAGATGTGGTGATCGCCGATTTCTGGAATATCTTCTTCGCGACAGGCCATCTGCCAAACTTTCGGCCACAACTTTTCTTTCTCTTTTTCGTGGAAATCCCGTGAGATCCAGCGAGCTACATCGATATCGTCGTCGCCCATGTAGGGGTTGGTGTTTTCTCGCAGGTACGCGGGTACGGCAACGGTTTCTTGATCGAGCAAGTCTTGGTAGCTGGTGCCTTCGCAGCGCGCTTCACCCTGTTGCTTCACTTTAATTAAATCAGACATAGGTTTACTCCTACTTATCATTTTTATTTTGAAATAATGGTTACGCCACTGAGACCGGGGGCACCATAAACATGGGTGTATCCGACTTTCGGGTTATTGCCAACTTGTCGAGCACCGCCTTCGCCGCGCAATTGCACACAGATCTCGTAGACCTGGCGCAGACCAGAGGCGCCCACCGGCTCGCCATTGGCGAGACAGCCGCCGTCGGTGTTGATCGGCAGATGGCCGTTAATGCCAGTTGCACCGTCGCGCAGCAGTTGTTCTTGCTCGCCGTGTTCACAGAAGCCATTTTCAGCCATGTGAATAATTTCGGTGCCGCAGTCGGTGTCTTGCAACTGGATAACATCTACGTCTTTGGGGCCGATTCCAGCGAGCTCGAAGGCTGCTTTCGACGCGGTCACCGTCGGCGCATCAGCCACATTCATCGCTTGTGATGGTGCAAAGACTTCAAAGCTGCCGTAGTGCCGAGTGCGGATAGCGGCGGCCTTTAAATAGAGTGGTTTGCTGCTGTACTGCCGCGCTTTCTCAGCATTGCAGATAATAAGTGCTGCGCCGCCCTCGGCTGGGCTGCAGAACATGTATTTGCGCAGCGGGTCACTAATCATGGCTGACTGCGCAATCTCATCGTAGCTGAGCTTTTGCTGGCGCCACGCGGTAGGCGTGAGTGAACCGTTGGTAAAGGCTTTCTCCGATACGCGAATCAATGCGTCTTCGGTGATACCGTGATCGTGCATGTAGCGCTGGGTTTTTAGGGCGAAAAACTGGGTGGTTAGCATCAGTCCGGTTTCGCCGTACCAATCGTCCAGTCCCCAGTCTTTGGGTTGTGGATTAAATGCCCCGCGGGGGTGTTTATCGAAACCCACAACCACCCCAAGGTCGTACTCGCCGGATTTGATTGCCGTGTAGGCTGCGTGAAGAGAGCTTCCTCCGGTGGCGCAACCGTTCCAGATATTGGTAAATTGCAGGCCTGTGAGCCCCAATTCATTGACCAGAGAGTCAGCGTTGCCAGCATCTTGGCTTCCGCCATAGGCAAACTGCATATCTTTCCAAGAGAGACCAGCATCCGCTAGCGCAGCGCGCACGGCTGAGGCGCCCTGTTGCATACCGGACATGTCTGGCGAGCGGCCAAAGCGATGGAGTCCTATGCCGATTATCGCTACATCCATGGGTTATTCCTCCGTCACTGCTGTGAAGCAAAAAGTCATGATGTCGTTACCCTGTTCATCGCTGCGAAAGGGAATAATCGCCAGCTGCATGGGCATGCCAATTTTCAGTTGTTGAGCGGTGTTGGGCTGCAGTCTTGCCTCGACTCGCACGCCGCCGGGCATCTCTACATAGCCCACGCCATAGGGCGCAAAAGTCGCCTCTGTTTCACTGCTGTGGTAGGGCTGCTTGGGCATAAATGTCTGAATTGTCCACGTCCACAGCGTGCCGCGATCGCCTAATTCCACGATGTGAGTCTCTCGCGAGCCACAGTTGCGGCAGTCGGGCTGGGCCGGGAAAGTCGCTTCGGCACAGCGAGAGCAGCGGCTGCCCAGCAGTTGCGGCTTGCTCGATGGCCATGTGAAGAGGCCTTCTTTGATGGGGATTTGCGTGTGCATAAACGAACTCAGTGGCAACGTTATTGGTGAATAGCCAGACCCAGGCTGTCGAGAACGGACTCGTGCATACTTTCGGAGACAGTAGGATGGGCAAAAATGGTGTGGGCTAGCTCATGCTCAGTAGCTTCAAGCTGCTGAGCAATGACAAACCCTTGAATTTGTTCTGTTACTTCTGCGCCAATCATGTGGGCACCGAGCAACTCGCCAGTGTTGGCATCAAACAGCGTTTTGACTAAACCGTCGCCTTCATTGATGGCGAGGGATTTGCCATTGGCGTTGAGATTAAAACGCCCAACGTTAACGCTGTGTCCCGCAGCAATAGCCTGCGCTTCGGTTAACCCGACGCTGGCAATTTGCGGTCGGCAATAGGTGCAGCCGGGCACTCGCTGTTTGTTTAGGGGTTTTACGTCCTCGACACCTGCAATTTTTTCCACACAAATCACAGCCTCATGGCTTGCTTTGTGGGCCAGCCACGGGGCACCGGCAACATCGCCGATGGCATAGAGTCCCGCGAGATTGGTTTTGCCGAAGGCATCGGTTTTTATAAAGTTTGCCTCTGTCGCAACACTGAGCTGCTCTAGGCCAAGGTTTTCAATATTGCCGGTGATGCCTACTGCGAGAATCACTTGATCAACGGCCACGGTCTGCGCGCCGCTGGCAGTTTCGAGGTGCGCAATTGTGTCAGCGCCAGAGGTGTCGAGTGCTTTGACCAGTGTGCTGGTATGTACTTTTATCCCGCGCTGTTTAAAGGCTTTTTCTGCCAGCGCTGAAATGTCGGCATCTTCCACTGGAACAATGCGCGGCAGCGCTTCAACCAGTGTTACGTCACATCCAAGATCGTTGTAGAGACTGGCGAATTCAACGCCAATCGCGCCAGCACCAATCACTAACAGACGGCGCGGAAGTGCGGTGGGCGTCATCGCTTCTCTGGCTCCCCAAACACGTTGGCCATCAATTTTGATCGTGGGCAGGTTGCGTGCCCGCGCGCCGGTGGCGAGAATAATATTGTCTGCTTTGTACTCGGTTACGACACCATTATGGCTGACGTCGAGGCGATATTTGTCTGCCAGACTGGCCGTGCCGTCAATCACGACCACGCCATTTTTCTTCATCAGATAGGCGATGCCCTGACTCAGTTTGTCGGCCACCGAGCGGCTGTGCTTTACGAGTTTGTTGATATCAAAACTGAGATTGTCGACGGTGAAGCCAAGATGCTCGGCTGCCTTGATAGTGTGGGCAACGTTGGCGCCATGCAGCAGCGCCTTGGTGGGTATGCAGCCCCAATTCAAACAGACGCCCCCGAGGTGCTGTTTTTCTACAAGCGCCGTTTTGAAACCCAGCTGAGCGGCGCGAATAGCGGCGACATAACCGCCGGGACCGCCACCCACTACCATGAGGTCATAGTGCTGCATAGATAGTCCTTATCCTAACATCGTTGCTGGCTGCTCGAGGTAACCCTTGAGAACAGACATAAACTTGGCTGCCACAGCACCATCAATAATGCGATGATCGCTCGACAGTGTCAGGCTCATAACGGTCGCTACTGCGAGTTGACCCGCTTTGACGACCGCGCGCTGCTCACCCGCACCGACGGCGAGAATAGCGCCCTGGGGTGGATTGATAATCGCGTCGAACTGCTTGATGCCAAACATACCCAGGTTGGAGACACAAAAGCTGCCACCCTGGAATTCCTCGGGCTTGAGTCGGCTGAGCTTCGCTCGGGTGGCTAAATCGCGCACTTCCTGAGAAATGGCAACCAACCCTTTGCGGTTAGCATCGGCAACGATGGGGGTAATCAGGCCGTCATCAATAGCAACAGCCACGGAGATATGCGCATTTTCAAAGTACTTCAGCTCTTCACCGTCAAACTGAACATTGACTGCGGGTACTTTTACTAAGGCGCTGGCACAGGCTTTGACAATAAAGTCATTGACCGAGACTTTAGCCTCCGGATTGGCGTTGTTTATCTGTGCGCGAACCTCGAGTAACGCGTCGATTTCAGCGTCAATCTGCACGCGGAAGTGCGGTGCGGTCTGCTTTGACGACTGCAATCGAGCGGCAATGGTTTTGCGCATGCCGCTGATGGCTTTGACGTCATACTCACTCTTAGATGCTGAGGAGCCGCCTGACGTTGGCATAGAAAGTTTGTTTTTTAGTGCCGCCACGGCTTCAACGTCGGCTTTACAGACGCGTCCGCGGTCGCCACTTACACGACACTCAAAAAGATTGATACCCAGCTGGCTGGCCATACGGCGTGCCACGGGTGTCGCTTTTACATTGCTGTCATCACCGAACTGGGGGGTGCTCGACGGGCCGGTTGTGCCGCCAATCAAACGTCCGCCAGCGGCGACAACGGCCTCTTCCAAATCGCGCTTTGAGACGCGATCGTGGCGGCCGGTGCCGATAATATTGTTCAGATTGACCCCGTATTCTGCGGCCAGACGGCGCGCCACCGGCGATGCGAATACATGACTGTCATCGCCACCTGCAGCCAGTTGGCTCATGCCACTGGCTGAATGTTGTGGCGCTGCAGCTTCTTGTGGCGCAGCGGCTAATTGCACGGATGCGGCGGCCTTCGTCTCGGCAACAGCTGGGGTTGGCAGTTCTGCTGCAGGCGCAGCGGAGCGACTGGCAATAAATGCTTGGATGTCAGCGTCGCTTGTATCTGCCGCTGCCAGCACACCGAGCAGGGCGCCAACAATGTGCGCTTCACCTGGATTGGCAAGAATAGCGCGTAAGATGCCGCTGTCCGAGGCAGTCACCGTGTTGACGATCTTACTTGTCTCAACATCGACTAAGTCATCGCCGGCGTTGACCTTATCTCCGATGTTCACATGCCACGCGTTGATATCGCCCTCTGACATTTCCATGCCCCATTTGGGCATGTTGATGGCCTTAATTTCTGATGACATAACGCTATCCTCCCAGGACGTCCCGAACGGCGGCCAATACTTTTTCGACGCTTGGAATGTAAGCATCTTCTAGTTCAGGGGCAAAAGGCACAGGTGTATGTGGTGCGGTCACCATGCGAATTGGCGCCTTCAAGCTGTAGAAGCCTCGTTCGGCGACAATGGCAGAGATGTCTGAGGCAAGACCGCAGCGTGGGTTGCCTTCGTCGACAATGACGAGGCGGCCGGTGACTTCAACGCTCTCTAGGATGGCTTCATGATCCAGTGGAGACACGGTGCGCGGGTCGATAACATCGCAGCTAATGCCTTCTTTTGCGAGAATATCCGCCGCTTCGATGGCGCGTGTAACCATGTTGGAAATAGCGACAATCGTCACGTCGGTGCCTTGGCGGGGGAATGCGGCTTCGCCAAACGGAATCGCGTACTGCTCGTCTGGCACTTCACAAGCGTTGTCATACATGATTTTGTGTTCGAGGAAAATAACTGGGTCGTCGTCGCGGATTGCCTGAACCATTAGTCCTTTTGCGTCATAGGCGTTGCTCGGCATCACAACCTTAAGACCGGCGATGTGCGTCACAATAGAGTGCAGCATGCTTGAGTGCTGTGCTCCCGCGCGCCAGCCGCCGCCGACGGTACCGCGAATCACCATAGGTGTTTTCGATTTTCCGCCAAACATGTAGCGAAACTTGGCGGCTTGGTTAAAGATTTGATCGAAAGAGACGCCGATAAAGTCAAAAAACATCAATTCAGCGACAGGGCGCAGACCATTGTTGGCAGCACCTGCGGCGGCGCCGATAATGGCAGCCTCACTGATTGGCGTGTCGATGACTCGACCGCGGCCAAACTCAGGCTGCAGGCCTTTGGTAACGCCAAAAACGCCACCGTAAGCATCGTCTTGACCATTGCCACCAGCACCGCCGGAGACTTCTTCGCCAAGGATGATTACGGTTGGATCGCGGCGCATTTCTTCGCGCAGCGCGTCATTGATCGCTTCTCGATAAGTCTTAATGGAAGTCTTACCAGTGATAATTCTGTTATTGGAATGAGTAGTCATTTCAGCGCCCTTAGTATGTGCAGTAGACGTCGGACATAAGGTCCGTAGCAGGATCGGGATGTGGTGCGGCGAGTGCGTCGGCAACGGCTTTTTCAATATCAACCATTACTTCTTTGTCGATCGCATTCATATCCGCCGCTTTCAGCCAACCTTCGGCAATCACTCGGTCGCGGAATATCTTCAGACAGTCTTGGTTTTTACGCGCTAGCTTGACTTCATCTTTGCCGCGGTAGAGTTGCGGGTCACCAATAAAGTGTCCATCGAAACGCACACACATGGCTTCGATTGCCGTTGGGCCCTCGCCATTGCGAGCGCGTTCTGTCGCAATCTTTAGCGCTTCATAGGTGGCGAAGAAATCCGTGCCATCAACGCACTCAGCAGGCATACCGAAGCCAGCGTTGCGCACAGTGAGGCTTTCACAGCCAAGGCCGTAGTTAGCCGCCGTTCCTTCAGCGTAACCGTTGTTTTCATAGACAAAAACGTGCGGTAACTTGAGTACCACAGCCAAGTTCATCGCTTCGAAAACGGTGCCTTGGTTAGCGCTACCATCGCCATTGAATGAGAGGGCAATGTTCTTTGTGCCGAGCGTCTTCGCAGCTAGAGCTGCGCCATTCACAAGTGGTGGGCCACCACCAACGATCGCATTGGCGCCGAGCATGCCTTTGTCGATGTCAGCAATGTGCATGGAGCCACCTTTGCCCTTACACAGGCCAGTGGATCTACCCATAATTTCTTTCATCATCCCGCCAACATCGCAACCTTTTGCAATGCAGTGGCCGTGGCCGCGGTGAGTACTGCCGATAATATCTTTGTCGCTTAGGTCGATACAGGCAGCAACAGCGATGGCTTCTTGACCGTTGGATACGTGCGTAAATCCAGGAACATTACCACCTTCGAATTCTTTGACGCAGCGCTCTTCGAATTCGCGGATGGTTTTCATAGAGCGGTAGGCTCTGAGGAGGAAGTCAGTTTGGTACGGCATGGAGGTGCCCCTTTTTTATGTTTAATATTAGGCTGTCCAAACTATACAACGTCCTAAAAAATAAAACAAACAAACAAGATGGTTTTAGCGAATTGGGCAAGGCTAATTGAGGAAACTCGGGTGGGAGGGTTTGGTCAAGGCACATAAAAAAGCGATCAACCACTGTTGCGGTCGATCGCTTTTATTCGGGTGACTGACGCAGTGGCCAGTGGCGGGGTTAAGATTGCTCGCGGGTAACACTCAATCGAGCTACGTTAAAGCTGAGGGCTGTTAAAACTGGGAGCCGTTAAAACTGGGAGACAGGCAAATGAACGACCAGTCCGTCGAGCGCCTCTGTCATTCTGATCTGGCAGGATAAGCGGCTGTTGTCTTTTGGCTCACTGACACAGGTCAGCAAGTCTTTTTCCATCTCACTGGCAGGCGTTATTTTGTCCACCCAACTTTCATCAATATAACAGTGGCATGTAGCGCAGCTGCACGAGCCACCGCATTCCGCCAGAATACCGTCGATCATATTGTCTACAGCGCCTTGCATAAGGCTGCTGCCGGCATCGAGATTGACTTCATGGCTGTTGCCGTTGGCTTGAACATAAGTGACTGTGGGCATAGGTGAACTCCGCGAAAAATATATAGTATTAAAGTCGTTTTAAAAGTGTAAGAAGGGTTTTGTTTAGCTTACCAGTAATGTCTTCAAAGGCACATTATCGTCGGCGAGTTTGTTCATATCCAGCGGACTATTCTGCACGATTAACCGCTTGCCGAGCATGAAATCTTGCGGGCGATTTACCGCGTCCACTGCTAACAGTTTGCCTTCGTTGACATAGAAGGCGGCAAAACTTCGACTGCCGTTGATATCCCCGCGAATAACCACATCGGTGTAGCCTTGAGAGAGACCGGCAATTTGCAGTTTTAGATCATACTGGTCAGACCAAAACCACGGTAGGGCGGAATAGGGATTGAGGTTTCCGCACAGGGTAGCTGCTGCAACGGAGGCTTGGTCGGAGGCATTTTGGACAGACTCAAGACGCAGGTGTCGCTGGTAAATTGGGTTGAAGTGGGAGGTGCAATCGCCTGCCGCTAGAATATCGTGGTCACTGGTTCTGGCAAACTCATCGACCACAATGCCGTTATCGACTTGCAGTCCCGCGCTCTCTGCCAACGCGGTATTTGGAATAACACCAACGCCAATAATAACGATGTCGGCAGGATATTCTGCGCCATTTTGACAGATAACCGCTTCTGCGCGTTTTTCGCCGGAAATACTCACGGCCTGTACGTCGCTAATAATGTTAACGCCCTCTTCAGCGTGAACGCGCGCATAAAAAGCGGCAACCTCAGGAGCCGTAACACGCTGTAATATTCGCGGCATCGCTTCTAACACGGTAACCTGCATGCCGAGCTTGCGCAGTGCTGAGGCCGTTTCCAAGCCGATGTAACCGCCGCCAATAATCACCGCGCGTTTGTTGGCGCCAGTGGACTGCTTGATTTGTTGCGCATCGTGCATGTCGCGAAGATAAAACACGCCCGCTAGATCAACACCGGGAATGGCAATACGGCGCACGCGCGCTCCCGTGGTTAAAACAAGTTTGTCGTAATTGAGCGTCTCGCCATCATCAAGGGTTAATCTCTTGTTGGCGCGATCGATGGACGTCGCGCTCACGCCCATCGTGATGCGAATATTGGCTTTCTGATAGGCCGCTGCAGGGCGAATCATAATGCTTTCTAAATTCTTTGCGCCGGTCAGGAAGTCTTTCGATAACGGCGGGCGGTGGTAGGGCAAAAAGTACTCATTGCTAATCATATTAATAGCGCCAGTCCAACCCTGCTGGCGCAGCGCTGGGGCTAATTGAGCGGCAGCGTGACTTGCGCCGACAATAATGCACCTGGATGTGGATTCCATGAGAGAGATTTCCTCGACTGATTTAGGGTAACTATACAGCCTTTAAATAAAAACAAACAGTCCGGTTTTATCATAAAAAAGTGTCTTTTGGGTGGGTGCGAGCTTACCCAAATAGCGACGAAAGCAGTTTTTTTGGCGTGCTGTGGTGCTTACAAATACTCCTTTAAATCACGCTTACAGTATTCTCTGGGCGTTAGTCCAGTCCAGTGTTTGAAGGCGCGGGTAAACGATCGCGGCTCTTTAAACCCAACAATTTCAGAGACTTTTTCAACAGAGAGTCGCTCGTTGACCAATTTGCTAATCGCCACTTCGCGCCGCATATTGTCTTTAATTTTTTGATAACTCGTGGCGCTTTCTTTGAGGCGACGATGAAGGGTTTGCGGGCTGATGCCGAGCTCATCGGCGAGGTGTTGAATGGGCGCAAAGATTAGCTGGTTGGGATCGCGCTGGGTAATAATTCGTTCAATTTGCGCTTCGAGTGTGCTGTCTGAGCCGGGTATGGTCATCACGTCGGCGGGCGCTTTGGCAACAAACTGACGCAGTTCCTGAGCTGACCGCAGCAGAGGCTTATCGAGATACTTCTCATCAAAAATCAGCCGGTTAGCGCTGCTGTTGAATTGCAGATGTGCAGGAAACATGACCTGCAATTCAGTCTTGTGCGTGGGCGAGCGAAACGTGAAGTGGGTCTCCTTGAGGCGGATCGGTTCGCCGATATACCAACTGGGAAAGCGGTGCCAAATCACCAGCCAAAACTCTGCCATAAAATGCTGCGGGTCTAGTTCGGGTTTATGCATAGTGAAGCTAAACACAGCGTTACCCCTTGAGCGACTCAGGCGTATCGGAATATCGCTGCTAATTAAGTTGTAAAAATTGATCGCTCTTTCAAGTAACTCGCCGAGGGTTTTACAGCGGCTGACAAGCTCGGCCATGGTGGCAAAAATACCCACTTTGCAGTTGCTTTGGGTAAAGCCCATAAACTCATCGTCGAGAGTCTCTTGCACAGTTTTGAACAGTCGAGCGACTTGGTCGGTGTGTATACGCTGCCCCGCTTTATCGAGCAGGCTGGGGTTGATGCCCGCCCGCTCCAGTAGCGGTTGCTGTGGCAACGCTCGCTCGCGAATACCGTGCATACAGGCGATCACATGATGTTGGCAGATTGTGGCGATGGCTATTCTCGCGTCAGTAGGTATATAAATTGTGAGTTTGAGCGCGATTTATACCATATTAATGGGAATAGGGTGGAGATAATTGGCAAATAATGTGAGTTTTGCTGTTGTAAATAGACCTTCTATTCAACTGTTGAGTGCGGCATAGTGATCGCCAGTAAAATGCCCGCCGTGGTATTTTGACCACTTTATAAAAAGTACACAGAGCTAGGTGAATAGCGTATGACGGATAAACACAATCCAACAATCACAGACTGGGAAGCGCTGGCGGTAAAAGAGCGGAAAGGACGGCCCGTCGATGACATGGTTTGGCAAACCCCCGAAGGCATTAACGTTAAGCCGCTCTACACGGCTGCCGACGTTGAGGGTCTCGCTCATCTAGATAATCTGCCTGGGTTTGCGCCGTTCAAGCGCGGCCCGAAAGCGACCATGTACGCAGGCCGCCCATGGACCGTTCGCCAGTACGCAGGCTTTTCAACCGCAACAGAATCCAATGCTTTTTATCGCCGCAATTTAGCCGCGGGACAGCAGGGGTTGTCCGTGGCGTTTGACTTGGCCACGCACCGCGGTTATGACTCAGACCATCCTCGTGTTGAGGGTGATGTTGGCAAAGCCGGCGTGGCAATTGACTCGGTTGAAGATATGAAAATTCTCTTCGACAGCATCCCCCTCGATCAAGTGTCAGTGTCGATGACCATGAATGGCGCCGTGTTACCCATTATGGCGAGCTATATTGTCGCTGCCGAAGAGCAGGGCGTGGCGCCAGAGCAGTTAGCAGGAACGCTGCAGAACGACATTCTGAAAGAGTTTATGGTGCGCAATACGTACATTTACCCACCAGAACCCTCCATGCGCATTGTTGCCGATATTATTGGTTACACCGCCACAAATATGCCCAAATTCAACTCCATCTCCATCTCTGGGTACCACATGCAGGAAGCCGGTGCGACTAATGTCCAAGAGTTGGCCTACACCATTGCTGATGGCATTGAATACGTGCGCACGGCCATCAACAGCGGTCTAGATGTTGATAAATTTGCGCCTCGGTTGTCGTTCTTCTTCGCCATTGGCATGAATTTCTTTATGGAGATCGCCAAGTTGCGCGCGGCGCGTATTCTGTGGTCGACCCTGATGGCTGAAAAGTTTTCGCCAAAAGATCCCAGCTCTCTTATGCTGCGCACCCACTGTCAGACCTCCGGTGTCAGCCTGACCAGTAAAGATCCCTACAACAATATTATGCGCACCACCATCGAAGCGATGTCCGCAGTGTTAGGCGGAACTCAGTCGCTGCACACTAATGCTTTCGATGAAGCATTAGGCTTGCCCACTGAATTTGCCGCGCGTATTGCCCGCAATACCCAGTTGGTTATTCAGGAGGAAGCGGGGGTGACCAACGTGGTCGATCCTTTGGCGGGCTCCTACTATATCGAAAGTCTCACCGCTGAATTGGTCGAGGCGGCCATGCTGCTGATCAATGAAGTTGAAGAGATGGGCGGTATGACCAAGGCGGTCGAGACCGGCTTGCCGAAACTGCGTATCGAAGAGGCCGCCGCATTGCAGCAGGCCCGTGTCGATCGTGCCGAGCAAGTGATTGTTGGCGTCAACAAGTACCAGTTGGCGGAAGAGCCCGATATCGATGTACTCGATATCGATAACAGCGCTGTGCGCGATTCACAAATTGCACGTTTGCACAGGCTGCGTGCCGAGCGCGATGCTGCAGTGTGTCAGCAGGCCCTAGACGCACTCACTGCCTCGGCAAAAAGTGGCCAAGGAAATCTCCTTGAGCTGGCGATTGCCGCTGCCAGAGCCCGCGCTACCGTGGGCGAGATAAGCGATGCCCTTGAGCAAGTTTGGGGACGCCACCGCGCCCAGACACGTTCAATTAGCGGTGTCTACGGGTCTGCCTATGAGGGCGATGAGGACTTTATGAATATTATGAAAAAAGTGGAAGAATTTGCGCAAACCCATGGCCGCCGCCCGCGCATGCTGGTGGTGAAGATGGGTCAAGATGGCCACGATCGCGGCGCTAAAGTGATTGCCACGGCCTTTGCCGATCTCGGCTTTGATGTGGATGTGGGGCCGATGTTCCAAACGCCCGAGGAGGCCGCGCGCCAAGCGATTGAGAACGATGTTCACATTGTCGGCGTCTCGTCTCAAGCCGCAGGCCATAAAACCCTGGTGCCGAAAATGATCGAATCTCTGAAAGCGCAGGGTGCCGGTGAAATTATTGTTATCTGTGGCGGTGTAATACCGCCAAAAGATTACCCAGCGTTAAGAGCAGCGGGTGTGGCGGCCATTTTTGGCCCTGGCACCAATATCCCACAGGCCGCTGAAGAAGTATTGGACCTGGTTAAATAGCCCCGGTCGTATAACAAGGAAAATAAAATGCACGAAATTCTTAAAGAACTTGAAGAAAAAAGACAGTTAGCGCGTCTCGGCGGTGGGCAAAAACGCATTGATGCCCAGCATGCGAAAGGCAAGCTGACTGCCCGCGAACGACTTGAGCTGCTGCTTGATAACAACAGTTTTGAAGAGTGGGACATGTTTGTCGAGCACCGCTGCAGCGACTTTGATATGGACCAACAGCATGTGCCTGGCGACGGTGTGATTATTGGTTATGGCACGATTAACGGCCGATTGGTATTTGTCTTTAGTCAAGATTTTACGGTTTTTGGCGGTTCATTATCGGAAGCCCATGCGGAAAAAATCTGCAAATTAATGGATCAGGCGATGAAAGTAGGTGCGCCAGTGATCGGCCTCAACGACTCCGGTGGTGCTCGTATACAAGAGGGCGTCGCCTCACTGGGCGGCTATGCTGAAGTGTTCCAGCGCAATGTGATGGCTTCCGGTGTTATTCCGCAGATATCAATGGTGATGGGTCCCTGCGCCGGCGGTGCAGTCTATTCTCCGGCGATCACAGACTTTATTTTTATGGTTCAAGACAGCTCTTACATGTTTGTCACCGGCCCCGACGTGGTGAAAACAGTGACTCACGAGAACGTCACCGCCGAGCAGCTCGGTGGGGCGCTGACCCACTCAAGCAAATCTGGCGTGGCCGATCTGGCGTTTGAGAATGACGTTGATGCGCTGGCGAAGGTGCGTCACTTTTTCAATTATCTGCCGGCCAATAACCGTGAAAAACCTCCGGTATGGCCAACGGAAGATCCCGCTGATCGCATTGAAATGTCTCTGGATACGATTATCCCCAACGACCCCAACAAACCCTACGACATGAAAGAAGTCATTCTTAAAGTTGCTGATGAAGGGGCATTTTTTGAGACTCAGGTAAATTACGCGAAGAATATTATTACTGGGTTTATCCGCATCGAGGGTTCCACCGTCGGCGTGGTTGCCAACCAGCCCATGGTACTCGCCGGTTGTCTGGATATTGATGCGTCGAAGAAAGCTGCGCGTTTTATTCGTTTTTGCGATGCCTTCAATATCCCCGTTTTAACCTTTGTGGATGTCCCCGGCTTTATGCCCGGCACCAGTCAGGAATACGGAGGCATTATCAAACATGGTGCCAAACTTCTGTACGCCTACGCCGAATGCACCGTGCCGAAAGTGACTGTGATTACCCGCAAAGCCTACGGTGGTGCCTACGATGTGATGTCATCCAAGCATCTGCGCGGCGATGTCAATCTTGCCTGGCCAACGGCAGAGATCGCCGTGATGGGGCCGAAAGGCGCAGTGGAGATTATCTTCCGCAGTGATATTGGTGATGCGGCAAAGATCGCCGCGCGCACCGAAGAGTATCGCAAGAAATTTGCCAACCCCTTTATTGCCGGAAAGCGTGGTTATATTGACGATGTCATTATGCCCCACAGCACCCGCAAGCGCGTGGCTCGATCACTGGCGATGTTGCGCACAAAAAGTGTGGAAAATCCTTGGCGTAAACACGGCAACATTCCTCTTTAGAAAAAAAATAGACGAAAAATTTTACGGACAATATCGCTATGTTGAAAAAAATTCTTGTGGCCAACCGCGGTGAGATCGCCTGCCGTGTTTTTGCCACCGCAAAAAAAATGGGCATCGCCACCGTTGCTGTCTACTCCGACGCCGATCGCGATGCACTGCATGTGCAGATGGCCGATGAAGCTGTCTATATAGGTCCAGCGGCTTCCAGCGCCAGCTATCTGGTGATCGATAAAATTATCCAAGCCTGCCTCGATAGCGGCGCCGATGCCGTCCATCCGGGCTACGGTTTTCTCTCCGAAAACAGCCAGTTCCGCGATGCGCTCGACCGTGCCGGGATCACTTTTATTGGCCCGGGCAAAAAAGCGATTGAATCGATGGGTGACAAGATCACCTCAAAATTAATTGCTGAAAAAGCTGGCGTCAACACCATTCCAGGTTATACCGATGTTGTGCGCGATGCCGATCACGCCGTTGAAATCAGTGCCGGTATTGGCTATCCGGTGATGCTGAAAGCTTCTGCCGGTGGCGGTGGTAAAGGTATGCGCGTGGCGATGAATGAAGAGGAGTGTCGAGATGGTTTTGAGCGCGCCACCAACGAGGCGCGTTCGAGTTTTGGCGATACGCGTATCTTTATTGAAAAGTATATCCAGCAGCCTCGCCATATTGAAATTCAAGTGATGGCCGACAGTCACGGCAATGTCATCTACCTTGGCGAGCGCGAGTGCTCGATTCAGCGCCGCCACCAAAAGGTGATTGAGGAGGCGCCGTCACCCTTCTTGGACGAGACTACCCGTCGGTTGATGGGCGAGCAGAGTTGTGCGCTGGCGCGCGCGGTTGACTATCAGTCTGCCGGTACCGTTGAGTTTATTGCCGATGCGGATATGAACTTTTATTTCTTAGAGATGAATACGCGCCTGCAAGTGGAGCACCCCGTCACCGAGTTGGTGACAGGTCAAGATTTGGTCGAACTGATGATTCGAGTTGCCGCGGGCGAAAAACTGCCGCTGTCGCAAGAGGACGTCACCTTGACCGGTTGGGCGATGGAGTCTCGGGTATACGCTGAAGATCCATTCCGCAATTTTATGCCATCGACTGGACGTCTGGTGCGTTATGCCGAGCCTCAGGGTGAAGGTGTGCGCGTCGATAGTGGCGTCTATGAGGGCGGCGAAGTGTCGATGTTTTACGATCCTATGATCGCCAAATTAATTACCTACGGCGACAACCGACTGCAAGCGATTGACCGCATGGTTGACGCGCTGGATCACTATTACATTCGCGGCGTGAACCACAATATTAGCTTTCTTAATGCGCTGATGGTGCATCCACGTTTTGTTGATGGCCGCTTGACCACTAACTTTATTGCCGACGAGTTCCCCGAGGGCTTTAACGCCGATCTTGTTGTTCAAGATGACCCTGCGGTGGCCTTAGTTGTGGTGGGTGCTGTTCATCAATTGTACGAAGAGCGCGCCAGTTTGCTGTCCAATCAGCTGGAGGGGCATGAACATGTTGCGGCCACTGAGTGGGTTGTCGTGGTGGGCGAACATCAATCCGCGGTCAGTGTAGAGCTTACTGACAGTGGTTATTTGGTCAGCCTTGACCACCCGAGCGGTTCGTCTGACTACCAGGTTGAAACTGATTGGTGTCTCGGAGAGCCTCTGTTTGAGGCAACGATCAACGGCAAATCGGTCTGCGTGCAAGTCGAGACAACCCAAGCGGGTTATCGACTGTTCTACCGCGGCGCAGAGATTAATGCCCGTGTGCTCTCACCTCGCGCGGCCAAACTCGTGGCCCATATGCTGATTAAAGAGCCGGCGGATATGTCGAAATTTTTACTTTCGCCAATGCCTGGGCTATTGGTCAAACTGGCCGTTGCCGTGGGACAGGAAGTAAAAGAGGGCGAAGAGCTTGCGGTTGTCGAGGCGATGAAAATGGAGAATAGCCTGCGCGCTACCCAAGATGGTATTGTTGCAAGCATCTCGGCGGTCGAGGGCAAAAGCCTCATGGTGGACGAGGTGATTCTCGAATTCGAATAAGGAGCGGACTTGGCTAGCAACAGAGTTCGCCTCGATTGCGCATTCTCGTCGTGCCAAGATTCAAACAGCGTTTACTCAGGAGAGTTAGTTGACAGACAGCAATGAAAGCCTCGCTGCGGCGATCAAAGCCGGCGACCGCCGCGCGTTAGCCAAAGGGATAACCTTGGTTGAATCGACGCGCAGCGATCATCGGCAGCAGGCCGCTGAGCTGCTGGAAACATTGATGCCGGCCACAGGCAATTCTATCCGTATTGGTATATCCGGTGTGCCCGGGGTGGGTAAGTCCACATTTATTGAAGCGTTCGGTAATCTGCTGCTTGAACGCGGCCACCGTGTTGCCGTCTTGGCCGTAGACCCCACCTCTGCAGTGACGGGCGGCTCTATCCTCGGCGACAAAACTCGTATGGAAACCCTCGCCTTCGCCAAAAATGCCTTTGTGCGCCCATCGCCCGCCGGTAAAACCTTGGGTGGTGTGACGCGACGCACCCGCGAGTCGCTGCTACTCTGCGAAGCTGCTGGATTTGATGTAATTCTTGTCGAGACCGTTGGCGTTGGTCAGTCCGAAACCGCCGTCGCCGATATGACTGATATGTTTGTTTTGCTGTTATTGCCCGCCGGTGGCGACGAACTGCAAGGCATAAAGCGCGGCATTATGGAGTTGGCCGACTTAGTGCTGGTCAACAAGGCTGATGGTGAGCAGACCAATAGCGCCAATCAGACCATGGCCGACTATCGCTCAGCGCTGCATTTTATGAAATCGCGGTTTGCCAGCTGGCAGCCTCAGGTACTGGCCTGTTCGTCGTTGAAAAATAGTGGCATTGCTGAAGTGTGGCAGGAAGTTGAGTCTTTTCGCAGTACAACGACTGCGAGCGGCGAGTTGCAGCAACATCGAGCGCAGCAAGCGCGCTCTTGGATGTGGAGTGAGACGGCAGAAGCCCTAGTAGCCGATTTAAAAAATCACCCCGCGGTTAAGTCCTTGGTCCCAGAGCTAGAGCAGGCTGTGCTGCGTGGGGAATTGCCTCCTACGCTTGCTGCTCAGCGTTTAATAGAACACTATAAAGCGTCTGATTGATGTCTGAGATCTGTTCTTTCTAGGCTTTTTCGGCCTAGGGCGGACGATTGAGATGAATTCAAGAACGCACCAAGGCAGTCGACCATGATAAAAAAATTCGGCCCCGGCCTACTTGTAACGGCGGCTTTTATTGGCCCTGGCAGTATCGCAACGGCGAGTGCGGCCGGAGCCAATTTCGGTTTTGTTCTTCTCTGGGCACTGTTATTTTCCCTAATTGCCACGATAGTCCTGCAAGAAATGGCCGCTCGCCTTGGATTGGTGTCGGGGGAGGGATTGTCTCAGGCACTGCGCACCACCTTTAAAAACCCACTGTTGAGTCGACTTGCCGTCATTCTCGTAGTGGCAGCCATAGGGGTTGGCAACGCCGCTTACGAGGCGGGCAACATTTCCGGCGCGTCGCTGGGGCTGCAATCACTTACCTCTTTTCCTGTGTGGCTTTGCGCGCTGCTGATCGGTGGTCTTGGTGCTCTGTTGCTCGGCACCGGGGCCTATAAATGGCTTGAGCCTGTGTTGATTTTCCTTGTCTTGGCGATGAGCGCGGTGTTTGTTTTGACCATGCTGCTGATCGATATCAACCTTGCCGATCTTTTTCGCGGCATGCTGACGCCGTCTATACCCACTGGTTCAGCGATGACGGTGATCGCGCTGATTGGCACCACGGTTGTACCCTACAATTTATTTTTACACGCTAATTTAGTGCAGGAAAAATGGCGCGGTGTTGCCACGGGGCAAGCCCTTCGTGAGTCGCGGGTGGACACTGTTTTATCGATCGGCTTGGGTGGACTCATAACCCTCGCCGTGATGAGTACCTCTGCCGTCGCTTTTTTTCAGACAGGCGCGGTCTTCTCTGCGGCCTCGTTGGCGACGCAACTTGAGCCTGTGCTGGGGCGCGCGGCCAATGGATTTTTTGCCTTTGGACTATTGGCCGCAGGGTTGACTAGTGCCATTACCGCACCACTCGCCGCTGCCTATGCCGTCACGGGTGCAATGGGTTGGCCATCGACTCTCTCAGATCGGCGTTTTCGCGCGATTGCCATGCTCGTGTTGGTGATTGGCACTGTGTTTGCGGCGCTTGGCAGCAAGCCGATTGCGGCCATTCTTTTTGCGCAAGCGGCCAATGGGCTGCTGTTGCCGGTGACCGCTATTTTCTTGCTGATTATTATGAATCGGGCAGATCTGCTGGGTGCCTATCGCAACCGCATGGCAACGAATGTGGTGGGCGCAGCGGTGGTCTTTGTGGTGACAGGATTGGGGCTGTTCAATATAGCTCGGTTGTTTTTGTGATCTTAACCCGTGTTTCTCTAGTGGGGTAAAAACAAAAAAGCGGCCTGTGGGCCGCTTTTTTATACTCAATTACTGCTCTGCGCTGTTTATGACCTTGCGCTTTTTAACCACACTTGGAATCGCCGCAGTTAAGACAGGTCATGCAGCCATCCATTAAAATGGTGGCTTTAACACTGCATTTTTTACACAGCTCAGCGGTGGGAGGGAAGTCGCTGGCTTCAGCTGGCGCGGCGGCAGCGCTTTCAAATTCAGCGCGCTTTTCGTCCATAATTTTTTGCTGGTGCGCCGGTATTTCCGATTTTTTCAGCAGGCCGATTTTTTGCAAATGATCTTCGATGGCCCAGCCAATTTCGGCAACCAGTGACGGCATGAATTTACCGCCGGGCTTGAAGTAACCACCCTGTGGATCAAAAACCGCCTTAAGCTCTTCGACCAAGAATGTGCAGTCGCCACCTTTGCGGAATACTGCCGAGAGAACACGGGTAAGGGCGACGATCCATTGAAAGTGATCCATATTCTTGGAATTGATAAACACTTCAAAAGGACGGCGCAGTTCGTGGTCAGTGCCTTCGTTCAACACAATGTCGTTGATCGTTAGATACAGCGCATGATCAGACATGGGAGTCTTGATTTTATAGGTGCTGCCAGCCAGTGCTTCAGGGCGCGATACTTTCTCGTGCATCTGAATAATATTGCTCTCGGCTTCCTTTGCAGCGACACCGGCCGCTGCTTCTTTGGCTTGTTCTTGGGTGGTTACTTTGTAACCGACAATTTTCTTTTCAATTCTTTTGTTCATTATTTTTCCTCACAGGTTCTACGGGCTATATTGGGTTGATCAGAATTTACCGTAGTAACCTTCTTTCAGTGCATCAAACAAGTTGGCAGCGGTGTGGGTTTCGCCATCGTACTCAACTTCTTCATTGCCTTTAAACTCAACAGTGGAACCATCTTCCAGCGTGAAGCTGTAAGTGGTGTTTTCTAAATCGCTCTCTTTCACCAAGACGCCTTGGAAGGCCTCTGGGTTAAAGCGGAATGTGGTACAGCCTTTGAGGCCTTTTTCCGCGGCGTAAAGATAGATGTCTTTAAAGTCTTCATAATCGCAGTCAGTGGGGACGTTGATTGTTTTAGAGATAGATGAATCAACCCACTTTTGCGCAGCCGCTTGAATATCAACGTGGGCTTTCGGTGGAATATTTTCCGAGCTGACGAAATACGCTGGCAGCGCTTCATCGGCCGCTTGGCTGAAAGGCATCGCCTTGGGATTCACCAAGGTGCGGTAGGCGAGCAATTCGTAGGAGAAGACATCAACTTTCTCTTTGGATTTCTTACCTTCGCGAATTACGTTGCGCGAGTAGTGGTGAGCAAAACTTGGCTCGATACCGTTACTGACGTTGTTGGCCAGTGACAGCGAAATGGTTCCCGTTGGCGCGATTGACGAGTGGTGGCTGAAACGGCAGCCCTCGGCGATAACACTGTCGATCACATCTGGCGCGACTTTGGCGATATTTTGCATGTACTTGCTGTACTTGCCGAGCAACACTTTACCCTTGATGCTGTCGCCTACTTTGATACCATCTTTGGCTAATTCTGGGCGCTTGAAAAGCATCGCTGCAGTGACTTCAAAGTCGTCTTCCATGATGGGTGCTGGACCTTTTTCACGCGCTAACTCGACACCCGCTTTCAGACCGGCAACCGCCATGTCCCGTGCCACACGCTCGGTGAACTCAAGCGACTCTTTGTCGCCGTAGGTCATGCGCAACATAGTGATGGTTGAACCGAGTCCAAGGAAGCCCATACCGTGGCGGCGCTTGTACTCAATCTCTTTGCGTTGGCCTTCCAGCGGCAGACCATTGATTTCTACCACGTTGTCGAGCATGCGAGTGAACACGGCGACCACTTCGGCGTACTCGTCCCAGTCAAAGAACGCATCGGCGGTGAACGGGTTGCGGACAAACTTGGTCAGGTTGACGGAACCGAGCAGACAGCTGCCATAGGGGGGCAGTGGCTGTTCGCCGCAGGGGTTGGTGGCGCGAATGTCTTCACAGAACCAGTTGTTGTTATTTTTGTTCACCTGATCGATAAGAATAAAGCCCGGCTCTGCATAGTCGTAGGTAGACGACATGATTGCATTCCACAACTTTTGCGCGCGAATGGTTTCATAGATGCGGCAGGCGACGAGGCCGTCGCTGTTGGTGATATAGCCATCAGTGGTTGGGAAGTGTTTCCACACCACCTTGTCGCTTTTCAGGTCAATGCCGCCCTCTTTCTCTTTGGCGCTGATAGGGAAGGTCAGATCCCAATTGCCATCGGCACGCACGGCTTCAATAAATTCTTCGGTGATCAGCAGCGACAGATTGAATTGACGCAGACGACCGTCTTCGCGCTTGGCGCGGACAAAGTCAAATACGTCTGGGTGGCTGACATCAAAGGTCGCCATCTGAGCGCCGCGTCGACCGCCCGCTGAGGACACGGTGAAACACATCTTGTCATAGATATCCATAAAGGACAGCGGACCTGAGGTGTAGGCGCCAGCGCCAGAAACGTAGGCACCTTTGGGGCGCAATGTAGAGAATTCGTAACCGATACCGCAACCAGCCTTCAAGGTGAGACCGGCTTCGAGGTTGCGCTCGAGAATACCCTGCATTGAGTCCGGGACGATACCTGACACGGTGCAGTTAATTGTTGATGTCGCTGGCTTGTAGGCCTGCGCACCCGCATTGGAGATAATGCGTCCGGCGGGAATTGCGCCGTGCTTTAATGCCCATAAGAAACGGGCCTGCCATTCTTCGCGCTTGCCTTCGTCTTCAACGTCGGACAGTGCTTTAGCGACACGAGCATAGGTTGCGTTGATGTCGGCATCAACGGGTTGCTCTTGCTTGTCTTTTAGACGGTACTTTTTATCCCAGATATCCAAAGAGGCATCTTGCATAACAATTTCGGGCGTTTTGGCAACGGCTTTAACCGTTTTTAATTTGGGTGCACTGCTCATTTACTGACCTTTTCCGTAGTGTGATAATGATTCATTTGCCTAGATTAATGGGTTTTCTCATTTGAGATGGCTGTCTGTCTACCGCAATCAGGCTCGGTTTTATAATTTTTATGGTGCTTTCATGTTTCGATGTGTTCGAGATTTTATACTACATGCTGTGTCTTGCAAGCACTAAAATAACTAGATGTAGTGTTTTTGTGCGTAAGACGGATTTTGCCGATGTATAAGCTATTGAAAACATGTGGATAAAACCGCGTGTTCCGCGGGGTTTGGGCGCTCTGCGCAAAAGCTGACTGCAGACAGAAAACCGGTCACAAGACTAGTGCGTATAACGCCATTACAAGCGGCGACTGAGAGAGTAGGGGCGACATCGGCGTTGTGCCATTTCGGTGAGTTGGCTAAACTACGTCCCCTTGATATACGGCCCTCGTGAACATTAGCCCGCTGCAGGTTCATGGTCTAAAGTGAAGGGTCTCCTTAACACTGTTTTAGCACTATTTCATTTCAGCAGTACCCACATTCAACTGAGGTTTTACATGGATATTTTTGACTTTTCCGAGGGCCGCGAAGGCTACTACGGAGAGTACGGTGGTGTTTTTCTGCCAGAGATTCTTCACGCAACTATTGAAGAGCTCTTGGTCTGCTTTCGCGAATGTAAAGCAGATCCAAAATTTTGGCAGGATTATGTCGCACTGCTGCAAAACTATTCAGGTCGTCCCACGCCGGTTACCCATCTCGAAAATTTGTCGCGCAAACTGGGTGGCGCGCAGATCTATGTGAAACGCGATGATCTAAATCACACCGGTTCCCACAAAATCAACAATGTTATGGGGCAGGGTCTGCTCTGTCAGCGTCTGGGGAAAAGCAAGGTAATTGCCGAAACCGGTGCGGGTCAGCACGGTTTTGCGACTGCGACCATGGCCGCGCGCTTTGGCTTTGACTGTAAAATTTACATGGGTGCCGTGGACGTTGCGCGCCAACGGCCGAATGTGTTTTGGATGGAAAATCTCGGCGCGACCGTGATTGCCGTGCAGGATGGGCAGAAAACCTTAAAAGATGCGATTAACGAGTGTATGCGCGATTGGGTCACCAATATGGCGGACACCCACTATATTTTGGGCACGGCCTGTGGCCCGCACCCGTTCCCTGAAATGGTCAGTTGGTTCCAGTCAATTATTGGTCTTGAAGCCCGCGAACAGATTATCAAACAGACCGGCAGACTGCCCGACCGGGTTTACGCTTGTGTGGGTGGCGGTTCTAATGCGATGGGTATTTTCCAAGGCTTTTTCAACGACGACAATGTTGAGTTGATTGGCTGTGAAGCGGGTGGTCAGGGTGTGGGTTCCTATATGCATGCGGCGCGCTTGGCTTATGATGATGCCACAGTGGGTGTCGCTCAGGGCTTTAAAACGTACTTTCTGCAGAACGCCGAAGGCAATATGAATGAGACCCATTCGGTTGCTGCTGGCCTAGATTACATTGGTATCAATCCGATCTTTTCCTACCTTTGGGAGCAGGGCAAGGTGCGTTTTGAAGCGGCGACCGATGTCGAAGTCAAAGAAATCTTAAAGCTGGTTATGCGCACCGAAGGGTTAATTCCCGCACTGGAGAGCACCCACGCGTTTGTCACGGCGATCAAAGAAGCGCCGACCATGGGTAAAGACGAAATTATTTTGATCAATCAATCGGGTCGTGGCGATAAGGATATTTTTACCATCGCCGACGCATTGGACGATGCCAAATGGAAAGCATTTATTGAAGGCAAGGCCGACCAGTATCGCAAGGAGAGACAATAATGGGGCTGCAACACTACATAGCGGAGCGTAAAAAGAGCAAAGATCTCTTGGTTATGGCGCATGTTGTCTGCGGTTATCCGTCCTTCGCGGAGAATCTGCAAGAGCTTGAAATTATGGCGGAAGCCGGTGTTGATCTGGTTGAACTGCAGTTTCCATTCTCTGAGCCGAGCGCCGATGGCCCGTTGTTTGTGCATGCCAATGAACAGTCTTTAAAAGCTGGGACGACGGTTGATCAATGCTTCGAGTTTATGAAGCTGATCAGCGAGCGCTTTGATTTTAAAGTGTTGATGATGGGCTATTACAACACCGCTTTTAAAATGGGCGAGGCGCGTTTTGTTCAGCGTATTAAAGAGTCCGGCGGCGTTGGCTATATTCTGCCGGATCTGCCGGTGGAAGAGTCTGGCAATTTACACAGACTGTCGGCGGAGGCGGGGATTGAGCCGATTATTCTGATGACGCCGACCAGCACGGATAGACGTTTGGCGCAGCTGGGCGCGGCTAGTCGCGGGATGGTTTATGTGGTTGCGCGCAAAGGTGTTACCGGTTCGAAAACCAGTATGGGTGATGATGTTGTGGCACTGATTGCCCGCTGTCGTCAGCACACCGATCTGCCGATGGGCGTTGGTTTTGGGATTAGCTGTAAAGCGGATATGGATTTTCTCCGCGGCCACGCCGATCTTGCCATTGTTGGCACCGCGGCATTGAAAATTTGGCAGGAGTCCGGTGCTGAGGGGCTGCGCCGTTTTTTTGCTGAGTTAATGGCGTAGGGCTTTTTTGTCTGGCTAAAGGCTTTCGATCTGGCTAAAGGCTTTTTTCAGGCTAAAGGCTTTCCGTCACTGCAAAGCGCCAGTCATTGATCACCTGGCGTTTGATATCTTCGAGGGGGCTGTACTCGCCCCAAATAATATCCTCAACACAGACGAGATGAGTCCCTTGGTTTGAACTTATGGGGCCCGCCCAGCAGGGTAGATCGGTCTCAGTAGCAATAAGTGTTAGCAACCCATCGGTAAATCCCCGTCCATACTGCGCTTCCAGCGCGGTGGATAGAATGCCGGTGTATTGCGTGCGCATATCTCCTTCAGGCGTGCCGCTGCCCACTAGTGCCCGCTGCGCCGCAGCAAACACGTCGCCGCCGTGCTTGGCAGTGGTGAAATCAATGAGTGTGACCCAGAGCTTGGAAGGCAGGCGGTACTGGGCTTTGTTGCGCGCATAGAAATCGCGTAATTCTGCGTCGCTCGGTTCTGCTTGGGTGGTGACATTTTTGGTGAGTCCGGCCAGCTTACTAACCATAGCCTCGGTGTCGAGTGGTGTATCGATATCAGCGCCAATACCGTCTGGTTCGACGATCCGCGCGCCGAAAAGTTTATCGTCAATGCGCACTGCAAGTGCGTCATTGGGCAGCTCCAGTGCGCTCTCAATATCCCACTGCGGCGCACTGCTGTGCGGCAATAGCCAGTAGCCTAGTGCGACAAGAACGCCGACAACAAGAGCGAGTAAGGCTGCGTTTTTAGGGGTTCGATTAGGTTGCTTCACAAATCCGTCACTGTTTAAAAATTTTCACCCAGTCACCGGCTTTGGGCTCGCCTCGGGGGTAATGGCCGTTGATTATACGCAGATCTTCGGTATCCGTTGGGCTGAGTTTAAGAGCCTTGGCAAGGGCATCGTAGGTGGTGGCATTGGTCGCTTTGACATAGTGGATGAGTTTGGGCCGCTGTCCGTCAATCTCGCGCTGGGAGATAGGTCGAAAGCTATCAATAGAGGCGCTGAAGAGCTTGTCGCTGTCGTTGAACTGGGCCTGATCCACCACTTCACCAGTGAAGATAAAGGCGTTGAGTTTGTAATAGACCACAGCAATGCGCTGATCGGGCTTACTGTCGGCGCCGGGCAGAATGCCACTGTAGCCTTTGAGTCCTGCGGGCGAGATTTCGCGCCCCTGTTTCAGTTGCTTCACGCGCAAGAAATTGTACAGATACTCTTCTGGGCTCTGGGTGGTGCGCGCAATCGGTGTCATGGCCAATTTGGCGTGGTTATCGTCAGGCGCCCCGACTGTGGTGCGCGCGGTGGCGTTGTTGTTCTGCTTCCAGCCCTCGGGATAGTCGAAGCGCACACGCAGCGTCATATCCGAGTAGCGCTCGGGCTTTTTATCTTTGGCTAGAAAATTTTCTCCCCAGATTAATCCTTCGGTCAACTGGCGGTAGGTGCTCACGCCATTGTCGCGGCTGCTACTCCCTTTCAAGCGTTCGGCTGCGGTAACCACATTGCGCAGACGGGAGTCGTTGCGCGGGTGGCTGGAAAAGATGCCATGGTAGGTTTGTTTGCTGGCGCCCTTGGCTTTGGCGCGGTCTTTTTGCAGTGTTTCATAGTCCTTCATAATTGAGAGCATGCTGAGCATTTCTTCTGGCGCATAACCCAATTTCGCCATGTACACCGCGCCCGCTTGGTCTGCTTCTAGCTCGTTGTTGCGACCATGGCTGCGCATCAGTGATGTGGAGTATTTCATCCCTGCCTCATAGACTTCGGCACTGCCCGATAGCACGCCCGCCACGGCTGATAATACTTGTGCGCCAATGGCTTGGCCCTCTTGGCCGGTAACGTGCTTTTTCGTGATATGACCAACTTCGTGGGCCAGCACCGAGACCAGCTGTGCTTCATTGTTGATATAGTTGAGCAGACCACGATTGACGTAAACGTAGTTGCCGCGTGTGGCAAAGGCGTTTAAGTCGGGGGAGTCGAGCAGGGTAAAGGTAAACTTTTCGCCGGCCATTTCTGACTGGGCGACAATCTCTTCGCCGAGTTTTCTAATGTAGTTATCCAGCGCCGGATTGTCATAAATCGGGGTGCTGGCAATCACTTCCTTATAAATATCTTCACCCGTGGTTTTGGCCTCTGCGCTAATCACTGGCAGCAGGGCCAGGCAGAGCAGTGCGCTGAGTACTTTTTTCACTCCCGGAGTGCCTTGTGTTGTTGTCTTAACCATGGGTTGCCTTTAGCCAGTGCTGTCTGGATTGCTGAAGAACTGTAATAACTGGTCGCCAAGGCTTTTGCAGGCGTCATCTTTGACTGGCGACAGCAGTGGAATGGGGGCGACGATACCGATCAGATAGGAGGTTCCCTGAGAGTCGACTTGCAGGCGCCCCTTTTCGCTGAGGTTGCGTAAGTCCCAGATAATGGCTTCGTAGGTTGAGCTTTTATCCCACTGCGCAAAACCGAAACAGCCGGCAATGCCCGGTGCCGCACCGCAACTCATGGAGCCGCTCTGGCCGTGACTCTCAGTTGAACCGTCGAGCCAGACAAGGTAGCGAATATGTTGGCGATCGATTTCAGCCTTGATAGTGGTGTCTTGCATCAGTCGCTTCAAGCGCGCCAGTCCTTTGGGAGCCGTGCGCGGTTCAAACCACGGGTAGATGGCGTCAACAAACTGCTGTTCAGGCATGATGCTGATATCGGCGCCCTGCATTTTATCGGCAACACAGCCAATAAATTCGCGGTCAGTATCGTAGTGACCGGCGTCGCGGCGGCCGAGAATAACCACCGATTCGTTGCTGTTGAGCTCCATAGCGCTGTTGTTGACGCGGTATTCATCAATCGTGGTGACGGCGCTGCAGGCGCTCAAAAAGCAGACAGCAACTAGTAGGAAGAATCTATTCATCGCCACTCTCCTTGACGGGTTGTGTTCGCAGCCAGTTGTTCACACTGGGAATACGGTAAAAGTCGAGCACGAGTTTCGCGCCAGCATCGCGAAGTGCTATGACCGTAGCCTCGTCAATGGCGCTGGTTCTTGAGAGCATAAAGGAATCAGGGGTTTTGCCGTAGGCAGGCATAAACCAAGTGTCGATTTGCTCGCCCTCGGCTGTTTTGATGTCGAGACTGTACTTAATCCACACTTCGTAAACATTAAGGTAGGTGTCGGACGGGGTTGAGAGCTGCACCTCTTGGACTGAGGGGGTAATGACTAATCCCTGCTTAAAGCTCGCCTGATCGGCTGCACTGACAATTTTCACGGTGCTGAACAACCCTTTAAAGGCGTTGGTTAGCAGCGCCACTTGCGCGCTGCCCATGTCGATGGTGGTGTCTTTATTGGGTTTGGCGACAAATTGTCTGAATTCGTCGCTAAAAACAAGCGTTGCGCTGCTATTTTTCGGCTGCGAGATAACCGCTGGGAACCCTGCCGTAATCTGCACCTGTGCAGATGAGCTGCAGCCGACTAGGGCGATCAGCACGAAAACGCTGGCAATTAATTTTATGGTCTTTGTCTGCATCTTGTTATTTCCCTTCGTTAAGGCTGTTGAGGCCGATAAAGGTTCCCCCATTGTTGTAGCTTAGTTCACGCATTAAGGCGGCAAAACGAATGGCCGACTCGCTGGGTGCTGACCCCTGCGCAAACTGCACCGGAAATCCAAGCGCATGGATGCGCACTAATCTGCCGGCACCGCGCTGAGCTTGATTGAGCCGATCAACGGCTTTAACTACAGCGCGTATGGAGCGGCCCTGAAAATCATCGCCAAGGGTATAGATACTAATTTTACGGTCTGACTTGTAAAAGGTTTGAATCGCCGCGTTGATTCCTTCCACAGGGCTGGAGTTACTGAACGGCGCCCAACTGGCCAGCTTTTTAATAATATCTTTGCGCATCTCTGGGCTGTCGGGAATCCAGCGTCCGCTGTAGGCGCTAAACATATACTGCCCCATATCGTTGAGCACTTGTATGCCTTTGACGTCGGGGTAGATGTCGAGAATATTGAGCATCTCTTTTTGCACCCGCTGCCACGCGCCCACTTGCATACTACCAGAGGTGTCGATAACAAAAATAATGTAGTCGCTGTCGACGGGGATGCCGCCGATCAAATTGTTCTGCTGTTTAAACTCTGGGCCGACGAGGCGCGCCATCTCTTCGGTGAGGACTTGCAGAACCAGTTGCAGCTGCTCTTTTTCTCGAGATTGCGACTGGGATAGTTGCATCGATTGTTTGTCGACACTGGCCAATTTAGCCTTGAGCCGCGCCACCCGCTCGGTCAACTCGGAGAGTTGCTCTTTGCGCGATTGCAGCTGTTCGTTGAGCACCACTGACTCGCCGCGCAGATCAAACAGCTCAGTTTGGTAGGTTTTGACCGCTGCACGGAGTCGTTTTTCGGCTTCCTCAAGGGCTGCTGGATCACCAACTTTGGCGATTAATAACAGTAGAACAATGGCGCCAAAGCCACAGCTAATCACGTCCAGAAAAGACAGGCTGGCCTCTTGAAGTTCGCGGCGCTGGCGTCTCATGGCCAATCTCGCGACGGGGCGATAAAGGCGCCCTGGGTATCAATGGCGAGCTGCCAGAACAGGGCGGCTGCTTCTGGATCGCCCTCCATCGGAAATAAAATGGTGTTGATGGGCACGCCGCGGGGTAGTTTTTCGACGGCATCGCCAAAAAAGTTGCGTCGCTGTTTGCCGCTGACCATATAGCTGCTCGGTGCCTTGGCACCTTGGGTCGGCAGCCCGTCGGTGAGCAGAAAAATATTGTCGGGCTGGTCACTGAAGCTGTTGATGACGGCCAGGGCATTGCTCAGGCTGGTGCCGTTGCCGGGCAGATAGTCGCGCATAGCCTCTGCGGTGCGCTCTAGGTCAAGGGAGTCTGCAGCATCTAACCATTCACCCTCTGTGCCGGCCAGAGCGGGTTGTGCGCTGGTATTGAACAGGTAGACTTGAAAGCGGCTGCTGGCGGGCAGTTGAGCCAAAAGCCAATCGGTGGTGCGCAGGGTCCACTGCCATTTGTCCGACTGACGTTTTTGCGCGTCATCCATATTTCTGCGCCGCAGGGCGTTGACCACCGAGTCGGCGAGCATGCTGGCGGAGCCGTCCACTAAAATTAAAATCCGTTCACCGCCGAGTTTGAGTCCAGTCAGGTACTGGCGATTGCCGTCACCAAGAAAACCGCGCACCTTGTCGCCGAACTCCACATCTTCCATTTGCGCGGTTTCTTTTTCCAGTTGCTCCACTTGGCGGCGCAGTTTGGCGAGTTCTTCTTTGGGGTCTGACTGAATACTGTTTTCGCTCTCTTGCAGGTCGGTGATAACTCGATCGGAGGCCCCTTGAGCGATCGCCAGCTCGCGCTGCAGAGCGTCGAGGCTGTTGAGCAACGCCACCTTCTGTTGTTCGGCCTGACTGATGTCCTGTTGCAGCAGTTCGACTTCGTCGGCGAGGCGGGGATCGGTGGTTTCGATCTCGGTCGCATTGTGACGAAGAATTAAAAACAACAGGGTTACGGCGCCAAAACCACAGGCCATGATGTCCAAGAACGACAGGCTGAAGGCGATATTGCGGCGCTTTTTAATCACAGAAATCCCCCGTTAACACTGCGTGCTATTTGGCCTTGAGAAAGCGTATTAGGCGATTTTCGCAGTAGTCGTGGGTGTCGAGGACGAGGCGCTCTTGGACAAGCTGCAACTGGTGCATAAAAAACATCACCACCATGCTGATTAACAGTGCGATAAACGTCGAGTTAAAGGCTACGCCGAGACTGCTGGTGACACCGGCAATGTTACCCTGCATGGCTTCGTGGGCTTGGCCAAGCGCGGCACCAATACCGCGCACGGTGCCAATAAAGCCAATCGACGGGATAGCCCAAGTAATGTAGCGAATCATCGACAGCTCTGAGTCGAGACGGTCGTTTTCGTTGCTGCACACAGTGTTTACTGCATCGGTTGCCGACTGCACGCTTTGCGTTACCTGAAAGCGGGTCAGGGCGGTTTGCAGTGCGCGCGGCAAGAGCAGCGACCGCTCTTGGTCGGTGAGGCTTTGCATGGGGTGTCCGAGCTGAGGGGCCTCCTCTGGCAGCACTTTTTGGGAATCGGGGGGACTGTTGAGCAGCGCGGTGGCAAACATTTTCTGCTCGCGGAGGGCGCTGCGGGTTTTGTAGCCCATGATGGCGAGCGCCCAAAACATTAAAATAAAGCAGGACTCTTGCTCTAGGTCTTTGATAACAATAAAGAACGAGCGCGGCACCACGTAGTCTTCGCCAGCTGCCGCCATTTCTGCATGATGGCGAATGGTGGTTTCAGCATTTGGCCGCACCACTGTGACAAACACTGCATGCACCACAATCAAGGCCAATAGCAGCGCGATCAATTGGAAGAACAGCTCGTTGGTTTGACTTTTCATATCAGTACCTGTTGCTAAATGTCGGATGGCAGCGAAATGGGGAAATCTTCAGAGATCTCTTCGCTGGGTTTAAAGTCCATGGGGGGATTATTCGCCGTCGTGGGGCTGTTTTCGACGGTGGGGGCTTCGGGTGTCGCCACAGGCTCATTTGACGGCTCATTTGACGGCTCTGCTGACCACAGCGGCAGACTAACGGCGAGGAGCGCGACGGCAATTAGGCGTGAAACTCTTTTGCACATAGGGTTACTCATGGTTTATCCACATAGCGGGCCACTCTAAATCCAACATCCATTCGCCCGTCACTGCCTGATTCGCGATAACTTAAACGCAGCTCCGTGCGCGATGCTAGCGCCCAACTGGCGCCGCGAACCACATGTTGCACGCCTTGCTCGGGGCCGCGGGGGTCTGTGTCGACAGTACTCGTGTTTGGGCGAACATCAAAGTAATCATTGGTCCACTCGGCAACATTGCCGCCCATATCATAGAGCCCTTTGGGGTTGGCTGGAAAGCGTCCAATCACGGCAGACACTGGGAAGCCATCGCTGTAGTTGGAGAGGGTAAAGCTGATCAATGATGCCGCGCTTTGATCGGCGTAGTTTTCCACGACCTGCTCGGGCGGGTAGATATCACCCTGCCACGGAAAGCGACGGGGATTGGCATTGTTGTCGAGTTTGGCTGCCCACGCCCACTCAGCCTCTGTGGGCAAGCGGTAGCCCTCTGCGTCCCAGTTAACCCCAACCACCTCGCCCTCTTCAACGCGATAGAACAGGGGCAATTTTTCCTGTCGGCTGAGCCAGTTGCAGAATAATGCAGCATCTTGCCAGCTGACTGCCGCCACCGGCTGATCATTCATGTCGAGTGTGTTGCCGCGCAGTGCAGAGGAGCTGTGGTCTGCCTTCCAGCGTCGGTACTGGGCATTGGTGGTCTCATGGGTGGCGAGGTAAAAGGGCCGTTGCAATGCAACGAGGCGTTCGGCTTCGTTGGCGCGTCGGCCGGGCTCACGGCGTGGGGCACCGAGCATAAATTGGTCGTTGGGGCGGAATAGTTTTAAGGTGCCGCCGACCGGGCTGGTGAGTGTGGCGGGACGTGTTGCCCAGTAGTCCTGTTGCAGGGTTAGCAGCTCGATGGTAAGAGCCTGCTGGTGCCCCGGTCTCGGTGTGACACTGATCTGCTGGCTTTTGTAACCCGCTTTCGCAACGCTGATCTGATGGGGTTTGGCGGGTAGCGTCAATGTCTGCTGTCCACTGCTATCGGGTTTTCCGCTGGCAACGCCGTTGACACTGATGTTCGCATCGGCAGGTTTGACGGTGATTCGCAGTGAGCCGCTATTTTCTGTGAGCGCTATGTTGACAGCTGTTTGCTGCTCAGGCTCAAGGCTTACTGCGCGACTGGTTTTTAAATAGCCCTCAAGAAAGAGTTCGATCTTGTGTGACTGAAAGGCTTTTAGTTCGACAGTGGCGGGGGTGGTACCGCGGAACTGGTTGTCGATGGTGATACTGGCGCCGGACGGGCTGCTGGTCAGTAGCAGTGTGCCGTCGGCGACTGCAAGAACAATGGGCGGATGCACGCCGCGAGTGCCGGCGTTAACGGTTATCGATTGTTCTACGGGCTTATAGCCGGGCGCGGTAATTTTTAACTGACTGCCGGTTTCCAATACCTCGGTGGTAAGGGGTGTTTTGCCAATTAAGCGATTATCGATGTACAGGTCAGCACCGGTCGGAACTGTATCGAGGGTCAGTTCGCCCCATGCGGGCTGCAATGCGATATCGATTGACTGAGTGTTGCCGAGGCCCTCAATGTCAATATCCTGCTGCTGGCTAAAGTAGCGATACTTGCTAAATTCGAAGAGGTGTCGCCCGCGGCTGATCTCACGCAGTGTTCCCGGTACGGTGCCGGCTGTCTCGCCGTCGATAGTGACACTAATGTCCGTGAGGTCGCTTTTTACGGCTAGGTTGCCCGGCAGCGGTTCCAGCTTGAGGGCGATTTCTTGAGTGCCTTGGTCGCTGACCTGAATGGTTGCTGTGAGGGGCTGATAGCCGTTAGCCTCGGCGCGGACTTGGTGCTCACCTTGAAGAAAGAGGAAGTTTCCGCCGATATTAAAGGTTAGGCCGCCGGCGCTGATGTGAGCATCGGCTGGGTCCGTGCGGAAAATGACCGACTGGGCTGAGGTGAGAAACAGCATGATAGCAGCCGCTACTAGCGCGACTGCGGCGGTTGCCAACAGACCGGTTGATGTGCGCTGACTCGCGTTGGCGGGAGGGTTATGATCTGTGCTCATCTATCGGGTGCCCTGGCATTGTTGCCGGTTGCTGTTGTGGGTGCTCATGTGGTTTGCATCATTAAATTAAATCGCTGCAGATGACCTCAATGGGCGTTTTTAGGCCACTGTCGGTCAATGTAAATTCAATGCGCACATCGCGGTAGCCGGCCCTTGTGCCTGCGATGATGTAACGGCCCGGTTTTAACGCGACCGATGTGCGGTCGAATTGTCCCAGCTTGGCCACACGAAAAAGTGTTACTTCGGTGAATTGGTCTGAGACAAGCTGCACTTCAATGGGGGTTTGCGATGCTGCCAAGTGGTGTTTTAGCCGAGCGATCTGATCCCTCAGAACGGGCCCCGGGTTGGGAATGCCTTCAGCATCTTGCAGCAAGCTCTGCCCCCGTTGATAGTTTTTGGGGGCGGACAGCGCGAGGGGATCGTCGAGGGTGCGGCGAATTTTCTGATCGAGATCAGCGCGCACGGCGACAGGAAGTTGCCGCACCTTAATATCGCTGAGGGTTGGGTCGGTGGCCAGCAGCTCGCGGTAGACAGCCTCAGCCTCGGACCACTTTTCAGCGTCTTCCAGTGCTTTGGCTTTGGTGATGCCATCGTTTACCCAGCGCTGTGCCCGACGATTTTCCACTTGCGACAGTGCTTGAGTCACGGTCGTGTTGCCCGGGTAGACCTTTTCGGCCTCGGCAAACGCACGATTGGCGGTGTCCAACTGGTCTTCGCTCAACGCACTAAAGCCTCGACTCATCCAATTATTAAAGCGCTCTTGGGTAATTTTTTTCTCAATAGCCACCAGCGCTGCGGCGGCTTCTTGATGATCAGGATCGAGCGCGACAGCCTCGGCCAAGGGTGTTCTGGCACCGGTGAAGTCGCCGGCGGCGCTAAGTGCTTGGCTGCGCTGCATGAGGTCAATAAGCGCGGGCAGCAGGGTGGCTCGTTGCGCCAGTTTTTGCACCTCGTTATTCTCGGGCGCCATGGCCTGTGCGAGGGCGGAAGTGCGGCGGGCGGTGTCGAGATCGCGCTGGGCAATGGCTGTGCGGGCCTCGGTGATGGACTGTTGCAGCAGATTTACACCCCTTTCTTCAAGTGCCTTTAAGGTGTCGAGCGAGCGCTGGTAGCGCGCTACCGACTCTGCGTAGTTGCCAATGGCGTATTGCTCGTCGCCGCCGGTAATATCGGCGACGGCTTGGCTGAAGTCGATATCGGCCCAGAGATTGACTTGCTGTTGCTGCAGGCGCTCGCGGCGCAGAATAATCTCGGCGAGGATAGTTTGTGCATCTTGCCGATATTTACTTTTTTCCGCGGCTAGGGAGGGGCTAACAACGGCAGGCGAGTTAATTTGTGCTGTGTTTTCGGCCTGTTTTGAATCTGCAATCCAAGGCTCTGTTACCCAATTGGGCAGCACAAAAATCACCACCACAGCGAGAAATAGCAGTGCGCTAACGATGACCTTTTGCTTGCCGGCCTGTTTATGTGGTGTTTCGTTCATAGGCTAGGGCGTGGCGCGTTCCTGCTGGTAAATTTTGGCTAACAGTTCTTGCCACTGGGCGTATTGGGCTTGCACTGTCCCGGTGAGTGTCACCGTGCGATCTTCCAACTCAATGACTTGAGGCGCAATTTCAGCCTCGAGAGAGGAACCCATTTCTGCCACGGCTTCATTGTACTCCGCGGATTTTTGTTTGCTGTCGAGTCCGGCTTTGACAACGAATCCGCCGACCGCTGCTGTGGCAATGCTGGCGTCGTTGGCCATGGCCGTGTCGGCCTGTGTGCGGCCATAAATGCCCGCTAAAATGGCGCCGATTCCGCTGATAATCTGACGGTTGCCTTTAGCATTGAGCTGTCGTGATTTAACCACTGAGTCGTAGGAGGCTCGACGGAAGTCTTGATAGGCAAGATGCATTTGTTGCGAAAACCGATCGTAATAGTCTTGCATGGTGTCGATGTACAGGTAATCCCGCTCGCGGATTTTGCGCACCCGCAAGAGAATGCTGTCGTTCTCTGCTGGCAGGCGTGCGATATGCAAAATGCCTTTGCGATCTTCTTCGACATAGTTGTCGAAAGCCTCTGGCGAGAAGCGTTTGGCAAAGCGCAGTTCCGAGAGGGTGCGTAGTTCGATAGCGCGCTCATCACTTATTTTTTCACGGTGCTTGAGTAAATCATTGGCGATGCGGATAAACAGATTTTGAAATGGGTCGCCAAGATTTTTTAAACGGCGGTCGTAGGCATATTTACCGGTGGTCTGCTTGTAGCGTTTGTTGAACCATTTTTTACCGCTGCTATCGACCGCCGTAATGTCGAGATCGAGGGTTTCGCCATCTGACTGGTGAATGGTACCGGTGATATACAGATCCATAATAACGTCGCTGCTGGGCGTGACTCGAATGGCGCCCCAAGCTCCGCTTTTCTCTAACACTTTACCCAGTTGGTTGGAAAAATAGATAGCCTCAGCGTAGCGAACTTCCGGAAACACGGTGTCGTCGGAGTCGGTGAGTGAAAGACCGTCATTGAGCGTGGGGATGCCAATATCGAGCAGTGTTTCCGCTGGATAGGGGCGCGACGGGGTGTTGAGTGTGAGGCTAGTCGACGACGTCGATTTATCGATGGCGGCGGTGGCCTGACCACTGACGGCGAGGCAAAGCATAAGAGCCAAAAAGAGCTGCAGTGCGCGGGGCATCACAGTGAAACCTTGGGGTGTAGACTTGTCGAATGGCATCGCAGTGGGCTCCTGGCTATCGCTGGTTCTTTATACGGCGGTATTCGTCCCAGAGCTTTTCTCGCAGCACCGGGTCCTGTTCTTTTTCGGCGGCATCGCGTATCTGCCGCTCAACAATATTGTCGCCTTTACCATCACCTATATCGTCGGGAATTGGAATAATCGCCGCATCTGCGGGTTGCCCCGCGCTCGCGGTGCTGCTGCCTTGCGGGCCTTCAGCGGACATTCCAGCATCCCCGGCGCCGGACGAGGCACCCTCCGCGGCGCGCTGTTCAATGGCGGCGCTGCTGTCGGCATCGCCTAGATCGCCCTCTTCAAAGAGCGGCTCATTGCTGTCTCTCTGGTCGGCGGCATTGCCACTTGGGCTGAGTATATCGATAGTGGCGGGGTCTTGTTTGTTGCGCTCTGCCGTGACGGTGTCGTCAAAGTCTTCGAGGGATCTATCTAGGGTCTCATCGAGACCGTCAACCGACTCGTCGCTGCCAGGGGCTGCAGGTTGCCCCGCAGAGGGTTCTGGAAAATTACTGCCGCCCGCATCACCGCTGGTGCTCGGGGACTGTTTGTCGCCACTATTACCTGTACTGGTACTGGGTGCGCCGCCCTGGGGAGACGACGAATCGCTGCCGCTGTCACCGCTCGGTGCAGGCGTGCCGCCAGAGGGCCCCGAGGGCATTGATGAGCCTGTGGGTGTGCCGAATGGCGAGGGCATATTACAGCCGCTTAGCGTCAGTGCTATTGCCAGCGCAAGGGTGGCAGCCATTGGGCTGGTGTGCAGTGCGCGGGTATCTTTTGAGGCAGTGAATTTTGTCATGGGAAAATTACTTTCTTGTCAAATTGAGGTCAGCTTGCTGCGACGCATAGGGCAACACTATCTCGGCCTTTGTCGGTTTGCCCTCAACCCATTGCGGGCGAAAGCGCATATTGCGAATATCTTTGTATATTGAGTTAAGTGCTCTTTCGCTAAGACTCTCTGGGGGGTCGATAATGGCTGGATTTCTTGTGCTCCCCGACGATAACACAGTCACGGTAACCTGCAGATCTTGCGGCAGCGTGGTTTGGCCGCGATTGGCGGCGGTATAGGCAATCAGCGTTGGTTGGCCAAACAGTGCTTGGCGCTGGGTGTTGCCGTTCTCGTCATCAGGAAGTAACTCGTAGGCGAGGTTATAGGTTTTTTTAGCGGATGCTCGCTGGGCAAAGGCCGTGTACCAGTCGCCAACGTCGATCAGTGCGAGCGCTTTTTCGGTCATACTGGCGTCTGGTTGTTGCTCTAGGGATTTCACTCTCTCTTCGAGTGCCGCTTTGCCGCGACGAAAGTGCATGTGCGAGGAACTCTCTTGGCTGCGCACCTGCTGGCCGTTGTTGATACTAAAGCCGGACTCGACCGGTTCGCCATATTCCTCAAGATGGCGCGCGATCATGTAGTGCATGTGGCTTATTTTGCGGTACTGTTCAGCGGATTCTGAGGGATTTATCGCTTTATTGTTGCTGAGAATACGGTACATGCGCTCACCGATATCTTCGGCGACAATCAAACTTTTGTAGGCATCGCTGCGGGACAGTTGGTCATAGCTGTCGGTGTACCAGTCGAGCAGTTGCTCGAGTACCGGCAACATGGCGGGGCTCGATTCGCCGTGAGTTTCAACATTGATATTGTAGAGCGTTTCCAGCGCTGCCTGTGATTCCGTATAGTTGCCAAGCTGGGTTTCTGTCTCGGCGATCGAGAACAGGTAGGGCGTCTGCGCGAGACTGTTCAGCCCTAAATTAACCCGTTCAATTTGCATGCCACGCTGAAACGCTCGTTTCGCGGCCGCGAAGTCACCGCTGGTCACGTAGGCATTGCCGAGACTCAGGTATAAGTCGGCGAGTTCTCTTGAATAGGCGCTGCTGTCGCTTTCAATGGTATCGATAGCGCGTATGTAGTTGGTGATGGCATCTGACGCGGTAGGTTCTTGTGCGGAAATGAACGGATTTAGTAGCAGACCAACGATTAGGGTTGTGCTGCTGAGGTACCATTTTTTATAGCCGCTGTTCATTTTACTCTCACCTTTAAACGATAACGTTTATCTCTGTGATGGTTGTTACGCGTGTTCGTGTCGTTAGAGTTGACACAGGCCCGCCAGTTCCATTGGTTCTAACGACGCCCGTAGAGCGATTTCGTTTACTGGAGGCATAACTCTTTTAGGGTGGTCGGTTGATTTTTTATTCTTATTGCTGAGGTTAATCTCTTATCATTGCCTCGCTTAAAACGCTTTCTTCCTACAGTTTAACCCTTGGTGTGACAGAATCCATTGTCTGCACTAAAAAAATTATTGAGTCACCACTAAAGATAGGTAAAAAGATGCATAAACCTCTTGCTGGATTGCGAGTCATTGAACTGGGTCAACTGTTAGCGGGGCCCTTTGCAGGCTGCATGCTGGGCTATTTTGGCGCTGAAGTGATCAAAATTGAGCCGCCGGGCGGCGACCCGATTCGCTATTGGCGAGAAGTGAAAGACGGTACGTCGCTGTGGTGGCGAAGTCTCGGGCGCAACAAAAAATGTATTTCATTGGATCTAAAAACCCCAGAAGGTCGCGATCTCGTCAAGCAGCTATTGAAGACGGCAGATATTGTTGTTGAGAACTTTCGTCCGGGCATTTTGGAGGGCTGGGGTTTAGATCCTGAGTCTCTGCGCGCGGAAAACCCCGATCTAATCTATGCTCGTATTTCCGGGTACGGTCAGACCGGCCCCTATTCAGAAAAGCCGGGTTTTGCGTCTGTCTGTGAGGCGATAAGTGGGTTTCGCTATGTAAACGGCTATGTCGATGAAGTACCGGTTCGGCCCAATCTCAGTTTAGGCGATACGATTTCCGGCTTGCACGCGGTGTTGGGGGTGTTGCTCGCACTGCGCTCAAAAGATCGTGGCGAGGGTGGGCAGGTTGTCGATGTGGCGCTCTACGAGTCGATGTTTAATTTACTTGAGTCGATTGTTCCTGAGTTCGACGGTGCCGACGTGATTCGCCAGCCATCGGGAACCACCATTACCGGCATAGTGCCAACCAACACCTACCGCTGCAGTGACAATAAATATTTAGTGATTGGCGGCAATGGCGACTCAATATTTACCCGTCTGATGACTGCCGTAGGGCGCGCCGATATTGGGCAAAGTCCGGACTACGACAGCAATGCAAAACGGGTTGTGCATGAAGTGGAAATTGATCAAATTTTGAATGCTTGGTGTGCCTCTCAAACGCTTGCTGACGCGATGGCGATTCTCGAGGAGTATCGTGTGCCCTGTGGGCCGGTCTACAACGCAGAAGATATGCTGGCCGATCCACATTTCAATCAGCGCGGCTTATTTGAGCAGGTGGAGATTAATGGTCAACCGCTGAAAATTCCCGCCATCATGCCAAAGTTGGCCGGTACGCCGGGAGCGACAGACTGGCCAGGCCCAGAGCTGGGAAGTCACAGTGCAGAAATTTTGCAGGGCTTAGGGTTGAGCGAAGAACAGATTGCGCATTTGAAAGCAACCGGTGTTGTCGCCGATATGGCCTAGGTGACAAACGGTCTGGGCGACAAGTGGTTTAGGCGGCAAGTGCTCTAGGCGACTCCTTTGGCGACACCTCTGGCGACTGCGCTCAAGGCTCTGTCTGAGCCTTGAGCGTCACTTGAGCGTCAGTGGCTGTTACTTTTGCGCGACAGGCATAAGGTCTAACAGTGCTAATACCGTTGCTTCAACACCGCGGGTGACTGACGGTTTGGGGTCAATCTTGAACAGCGGGCTGTGGTGAGATGGAATCGCTGGGCCGCCATTGGCTGCAGCGTCCATGTCTTCGAGAGAGGTGCCGCCAATATTAAAATAGACACTCGGAATTTTCGGATCAGTGGTGTAGAACGGAAAATCTTCAGCGCCCATGCCTTGGGACTCTTGAGTGGTCACCTGATCTTCTCCCAAACCTGCTTGCCAAACCGCTTTTAAACGCCGCGCCAAGGTTGTGTCGTTGATCGTTGGCGGTGCGTAGGCAGTGTCATAAATAACTTCGGGTAGCATATCTTCCGGCAGGCCCGCCACGCGACCCATGTTCTCTGCAATACGCTTGATTCCCTCGAGCAGTGTGGCGCGGGTCTCCAAGTTAGTATTGCGAACCGTCAGCTGAAGGTGAGCGATGTCGGGGATGATATTGTGCTTGGTGCCGCCATGGAACGAGCCGACAGTAATAACACCGGGCTGTCGCGGTGGCAGCTCTCTGGAAACCAGGGTTTGCAGTGCGACAACAATTTGACTGCCCAGAAGAATTGGATCTTTGCCTGCATGGGGCGATGCGCCATGGGCGCCGATACCGCGGATAATAATATCGACACTGTCGGCACCGGCGTAGGGTGATCCCTCTTGGATATTCACGGTACCGGCCAACAGTCCTGCGGAGACGTGAAACGCTAATGCGTAGTCAGGTTGACCAAAACGTTGCCAGAGATTGTCATCCATCATCGCTTTCGCGCCGCTAACTATCTCTTCGGCCGGCTGACCGATCAGCATCAAGGTGCCAGACCACTGGTCTTTGCGCGCCGACATTTGGCGTGCAGTACCAATCAGACTGGTAATGTGTACATCGTGGCCACAGGCATGCATAACCGGCATTGGGTTGCCGCCGGTTGCCGGGACTTGTTTGGCGACGGATTTATAAGCGAGGCCCGATTTTTCTTCAACGGGGAGGCCGTCAATATCGCCGCGCATCATAACCAGCGGGCCGGGGCCATTTTTTAAGATAGCGACGACGCCAGTGCCGCCGACATTTTCTGTTACTTTAAAACCACTTGCGCGCAATTCGGCAGCAATCTTTTTTGCTGTTTTAAACTCAACCAGACTAAGTTCAGGGTTTTGATGAAAATCGATGAAGAGTTTTCCCAGCCGACTTTCATAGTCGCTGTTAATAGCGGTGGCGAGTTCACTGCCCGATTCGGCGGCTGACACCCCGAGACTGGCGAGTGATAAGAGGAAAACTATGCTGAGTTGTTTAAGTTTTCTCATCGTTAAAAAATTCCTAAAGTTACGTTTTTGTTGTTGTTATAAGTCGCGTTTGTTTTTAGTCGTCACCAGTGTAAATCAGATTGACCAAAACCCTACCTACTTGCTGTAAACTTTTTTCGCTGCACTGCTCAATTTTGTCATCAGTTGTGTGCCAAGACGCAGGGAATGGCCAGTGAATAAGATCAACGACAGGGATTCCGGCCTCGAGAAAGGGCAGGTGATCGTCTTCAATAGCAGTTCCGTTGCGATTGACAAAAGCCGACGCCTGTTCCTCGGCGGCAATGCGCCAAATTTTGGCTTGCAGCTCAGCAGCGAACTGTTTTGACAGGCGCTCGTGCGGAATAACCAAGTTGCGATCGCAGACCATATCGATGATCACGCCAGCATCGGGGCGATAATAGGGATTTTTGATCACAAAGGTGCGTGCGCCTATGGAGAAGGGCAGGCCGTTAATATTGCCCATATCTTCTAGATCAAAAAACACCAAATCAACGGTGACTGGGGGTGCTTTGAGACTGAATAATCGAGCCAGTTCCAGCAGTACGGCAACCCCCGACCCACCATCATTAGCGCCATCAATCGGTGTTTGACGATTGGCTGGAACGGGATCTCGGTCGGCCACCGGTCGTGTGTCCCAGTGGGCGCCGAGCATAATCCGTCGCGGTTTGCTTTTGTGTTGATGGTTGGGTTTATTGCTGAGGGCTACCTGGTCAGGTGCAGAAGAAGGCAAGGGTGGATAAAAACTTGCCCAAAGATTGCGGCCTACGAGACCGTGGCTGGCAAATTCTTGCACAACCCACTGGTCTGCCACCGGCTGTATTAATCCAGCGATGTAGTCGATGGTCTGCTGTTTGGCGGGGTGATCGATAACACGCGGGCCAAAGCTGACTTGTTTGGCGATATGCTGCAACGCATTCTCACCACTAAAAACCGGGCCCTCTGCACTGCCTACGGCACTTTGCCAGCCCGCAGAGCCGATTAAGCCAAGGGCTACGGCGAGAATGGCAGAAGAGCGCATATTAGTCTGCGGCGACCTGTTCTTGAGCGGGGTCCGTGCGTGGCAGCTTGATCTGATAGTAGCCATAGATAATGGCCAAGATCGGGCAGCAGAGGTTAAAGAAGGCATAGGGTGCATAGTAAAAAGTACTGACGCCCAAGGTTGCAGACATATAGGCGCCACAGGTATTCCACGGCACCAGTACCGACGTCAGGGTGCCGGAGTCTTCTAATGTGCGGGACAAATTGATGGGCTTAAGATTGCGCTTTTCATAGGACTCCGCAAACATCTGGCCGGGGATAACAATTGACAGATATTGATCGGCAGCGAGAATATTGGTGCCAATACAGGTGCCCACGGTTGTCATAACAAGGCCCCCCGCCGATTTCACTCGACTCAGAGCGGCTTCAACCAGGCGTTCCAAAAGGCCCGTTCGCGCCATCGCGCCGCCAAACGCCATCGCATTTATAATTAACCCGATGGTCATTAGCATACTGCTCATGCCGCCTTTGGAGAGAAGAGTGTCGAGGGCTTCGTTGCCACTGCTCGAGCTGTAACCTAAAAACATGGCGCTGAGCAGTCCTTTAAAGGCCGCAGCAACACCGTTCAAGCTGGAATCGGCGGCGAGCCCCACCACGGCTGGCCACTGAAAGATAAGTGCAAATACGCAGCCCGCGAGGGCACCGCAGACCAGTGTTGAGAGGGCAGGTTGTTTTTTGACGGCCATTACCAGCAGTAAAGCAAGGGGCACCAGCATCAGTGGGCTAACCAGAAATGTATCCTTCATGGCCGCTTGTAAGAGTTCGATATCGGTAACTTTGATATGGATATCGCTACCCATTCCCAACACAAAAAACAGTGTCAGTGCGACGATAAAAGCAGGAATGGTGGTCCACAGCATATGTTGAATGTGGTCAAATAAGTCGCTGTTGGTGACAGCTGCGGCCAGGTTAGTCGTGTCCGAGAGAGGTGACAGTTTGTCCCCAAAATAGGCGCCAGAAATAATCGCGCCAGCACTGATTGGCAGGGATAGATCGAGGGCCGCCGCAATCCCCATAAAGCCGATACCCAGTGTGCCCGCCACCGTCCACGAGCTGCCGATGCTAAAACCCACCAAGGCGCAGACGAGACATGAGGTGAGGTAAAAGTAATTGGGCGACATTAGCTCAACGCCGTAGTAGATCATGCTGGGCACAGTTCCTGAGAGTATCCAGCTGCCAATGAGCGCACCCACCATCATAAGGATCAGTATCGCGGGCAGCGACACGGTTATGGTATCGATCATGCCCTGTTCAACTTCCTTCCAGCTCAGACCATTTTTGATGCCGATAACAGCTGCAAGGGCAGCGGAGAGCAATAGGGCCACTTGATTGGGGCCAAAGGAGTCGAGTCCAAAGACATGTACTGTGCCAGCCAGCAGGGTGATCAGTACAATGACTGGAATAAGGGCATCGGTTAGGCTGGGTTTTACATAGGCTCTAGTCATAAGGGGCTCTTTTTATTGTGGACAACCGTCTTTCTCAGCGGTGGTAACTTACCAGTACTCGCACTATCTATCTAGTTTTCTTGACAGCACGATATGGCTGAGAGTTTTTTCTACCCCATCTAGGGTGGCAATGTTGTCGATAGCGCGGTCGAGCGCTTCCGTGTTCTCTTCTGTCACCTTGGCAATCAGGTCGTATTGACCACTAATAGTCGAGAGCATATCGAGCTGGGTGTATTTTTGTAACTGCCGAACAACGTCCGTGGTTTTTGAGCCGACCACCGAAATCATCACGTAGGCACTCACTTGCTGGCGCTCGAAGTTCGGGTTGAGTTTTATCGTGTAGCTTTGAATCACCCCTTTGCGTTCTAGGCGCTCCATGGTTTGCTGCACAGTAGCGCGACTGACACCGAGCTGGGCTGCCATATCAGAGACCGAGCGGCGGCTGTTTTCGCGCAAGAGTTTAAGCAGTTGCTGATCGTTTTTCATATCAAAATGCCACCTAAATTTACATTGTGATAAATAATAACATGCAAATTGTGAGTTTTGATAATACAAATTGAAATAGGAGATTCATACAATGTGCGCCTGATAGATTTATCACCCAGCCTAAAAAGAGGTGCACAATGACTGAATTAGCAAGTTCCCCCAAGGTAACCTTTATCGACCAAGATCGCCGTCGCTTCGTCGAGCAAGACCTGCGTGAGCAGGTTGCTGTGGCTGCTGGACAGGCACAATCTTACACTGTGCCTGTGCTGGTTATGTCTGAGCAGCGCCTGCGCGATAATGTTCGCCGTTTCATGGCTGCGATGCCTCGTGTGCAGCCGCACTTTGCGGTGAAAGCAAACCCTGATAGTGCCATTTTGACTATTTTTGCCGAAGAGGGTGCATGTTTTGAAATTGCCTCTTCAGCCGAACTGGACGCGCTGACCGAGATGAATGTCCCCGTTGAGCATATCCTCTACTCAAACCCGATCAAATCGCCAAAAGCGGTGCGCGATGCTGCCGCTGCCGGTATTGAATGGTATTCCGTAGACTGCTCAGAAGAAGTGGCAAAGATTGCCGCAGTGGACCCCACAGCAAAGCTCTACATCCGCATCGAAGTGAGCAATGAGGGCTCTACTTGGCCCTTAGCCGGAAAGTTTGGCGCCAGCGCTGCCGGTGTTGATCGAATTATTGAGACGGCGCAGCGCTTGCAGATGAATGTTTGCGGCGTCACCTTTCATGTGGGTTCGCAGTGCACGAACGTGAACAACTGGGTTGAAGGTATCAATTCAGCCAAAGGCATTTTTGACAAACTGCGTGCACATGGTTACACGCTAGAGTTGTTAAATCTGGGTGGCGGCTATCCGCTGCAATTGACCGGCAGCGAGCCTACTATTGAAGAGATTGGTGCTGTGATCAGTGAGCAGCTTGAGTCGATTCCTAGCACGATTAAAGTGGTTGCCGAGCCTGGCCGCTATTTCGTCGGTTCAGCGGGTTGTCTTATCACTCAGGTGGTTGGGCTCGCAACTCGCGACAATGCGCGATGGTTGTATTTGGACACGGGTTTTTATGGCGGCTTAATGGAATTGGCGCAAAACTTCCCGCTGACATTGGTTAGCCGCCGCACCGGTGCAGCAGAGTCTTGGGCAATGGCTGGCCCCACCTGCGATTCTATTGATGTGCTAGGCACGCACCAGTTGCCAGCAAACATGGAAGTAGAGGACTTGATTTTTATGCCTAACTTGGGCGCGTACTGCACTAGCTGTGCTTGCGACTTCAACGGCTTCCCTGCGCCAGCGCTGGTAATGGCAAGTTAGTAGTGCTGGGATAGGTCTGTCCGGCTGTAGACAGCATTAGTGGTTTAAGATTACATTGTTAGGATATCTGCGCAGGGCGGTGAGTTATTCTCGCCCTGCGCAGACAGTTTTTCTACTCCACTGACTTCTGAGAATATCTCCATGACGCTATTTCTTAAAGCGCTAAAGTACCTGTTGGGCCTTGTCGTCGCCGCGGCATTGGGCGCCTATATTTGGTTTTGGGCGGCCCCTGTAGGCCTCAATAACTATATCAATAAAGTATCCATTCAGATGGTGCTTGAGTCTCCCGAGATGATGACGTCTCTGGGGCTGATCGATAATACAATCCTTGATTTTCACAGCGATAAACTCGGCTCTTACACGGATGAGTCTAACGACCGTGCTCTGGCGTTCCTGCGCGAGGCGCGCGAGGGTTTAAATAACTATGGGCCAGAGGGGCTAGAAGGCCAAGAGCTGTTGAGTTGGAAAATCACTGCGTGGTTTTTTGATGACATATTGCGCACCTCCGCGCGCAAGCACAGTGGCTATCCGATTAATCAAATTTCCGGCGTGATGGTTGATATGCCACAGTTTCTCACCGATCAACACCTGGTCAAGGACGCCAAAAGTGCGTCGCGCTATGTATCGCGTCTGAATGAATTTGCCCGAGTCATCGGCGAGATGCAGGTGCAAGTCGCTCAAAATCGCGAACACGGCAATATTCCCCCTGATTTTATTATCGAAAAAGCACTGTCCGGTATGCGCGCCTTCTCTGACGGCGATGCCGATAGCAACCCATTGGTTAGCACGTTTCAAACAAAACTTGCGGGCATTGATGGTATCAGCCAAGCGCGCAGAGACAGTCTTGTTGCTGAGGCTCACAGCGCCGTTGCTGACAAAGTTATTCCCGCCTACAAGGGAATGATTGGTCTGTTTGAAGATATGGCACCGCAGGCGAATCACGATGCGGGCATTTGGCGCTTACCCGATGGCGACAAGATCTATATCGATGCACTGCAGTCCAACACCACCACCTCGCTCACAGCTGACGAAATTCATGAGTTGGGTCTGTCTGAAGTGGCGCGCATTGAAGCTGAGATGGATGCCATTCTTGTGGCTGAAGGCTACAGCGATGGCAGTTTTGTTGAAAGAGTGCAGCATGTGATGGCATTGCCTGAGCATAATTTCCCAAACACAGACGAAGGTCGTGTTGCGCAGATTGCCTACTTAAATGAAATCAACGATCAGCTTATGGCCCGCGTCAGCGAATTCTTCATTACTATTCCACCGCAACCTTTAGAAATTTTGCGCGTCGCTGAATATGCTCAAGACTCGTCGCCCGGTGGTTATTATATGGCACCAGCACTGGACGGTTCGGTGCCAGGCCGTTTCTACATCAACCAAAAGAACACCGAAGATAATCCGCGCTGGACACTGCCAACCCTGATGTACCACGAGGGCGCACCTGGTCATCACTTCCAAATATCGGCATCGCAGTTGATCGAGAACGTGCCCTTTCTGCGCAAAATGAGCCCGTTTAACGCCTACACTGAAGGTTGGGCACTCTACTCGGAGCGCATGGTAGTGACCGATATGGATATCTATGCTGACTATCCGCTTGGCAATTTGGGCCGTCTCCAGGCAGAAATTTTCCGCGCAGTTCGGCTGGTTGTAGATACTGGAATGCACGCCAAGAAATGGAGTCGCGAGCAGGCCATTAGCTACATGCTGGAAAAAACCGGTATGACTGAAGCCGAAGTAACCCGTGAAATTGAGCGCTATGTGGTTTGGCCGGGTCAGGCGACGGCCTATAAAGTAGGCCAGCTCGCGCTGTTAAAACTTCGCGCTACAGCAGAGGCAGAACTGGGTGAAAAATTCGACGTCCGTGAGTTTCACGAAATGATTTTGTCGAATGGCGCTATGCCACTGGAAATTTTGGAAGAATCGGTCAATGACTGGATCGCGCAGCAGCAGTAGTTTGCATCGCTCCACGTAATAAAAAAGGCTGTCATCTTTGCGATGACAGCCTTTTTTTACATCAGTGTTACGGCACTCTTGTGTCGCCCTAAACCTTAATACAGACCTTAAATTAAACTTTAAAGTGTTCCGCTGTTTTATCTAACGCGTTTGTCGCACGCTCAATCAAAAGATCAATTTCTGCGTGGCTGCAAATAAGCGGTGGCGCGATAATCATGGAGTCGCCGACTGCACGCATCACAAGCCCGCTAGCGATACTGTTACTGCGGCAGACGCCGCCCGACATTTGGCCAGGTGCGAGACGTTCGCGGGTCTCTTTGTTGCGCACGAGCTCCAATGAGCCGACCATGCCCACACCTCGGGTATGACCAACGATGGGGTGTTCCGCCAGTTCTGCCCAACGCTTTTGCAGATAGGGCCCGATATCGCTGCGCACTCGATCGGTGATATTTTCGCTCTCCATAATATCCAGCGTCGCCAGTGCCGCAGCGCACGCAATCGGGTGTCCTGAATAGGTAAAGCCGTGGCCAAATTCACCACCGGAGGCCATCACTACACTGGCCACTTTCTCGCTAACAAGAACACCACCCAGCGGCTGAAAGCCATTGGTAACGGCTTTGGCAAAGGTGATGAGGTCTGGCTCAGTTGCGTAAGTTTGGCAGCCAAATAGTTGGCCAGTGCGGCCGAAACCACAGATCACTTCATCACTGATAAAGAGAATATTGCGCGCTTTAAGAATACGGCTCACTTCTGGCCAGTAACTGTCGGGCGGCACAATAACGCCACCAGCCCCCTGCAGCGGCTCCGCGATAAACGCAGCAATATTGTCCTCGCCCAGTTCGTCAATTTTCTTTTCCAACGCGCGCGCGGCCTGAATACCAAATTCTTCAGGGCTGAGATCACCGCCGTTTTTGTACCAGTTCGGATCAACAATGTGCTCAATGTAGTGCAGCTTTTCAAACTGGTTGTGCACAAACTCGAAGCCGCCGAGACTCGCCGATGCAATGGTGCTGCCATGATAGGCATTGTTGCGCGACAGAATAATGCGTTTATTGGGTTTGTTCTGCAGATCCCAATAGCGACGCACTAGGCGAATATTGGTGTCGTTTGCTTCGGAGCCAGAATTAGTGAAAAAGACATGGCTAAACTGCTCCGGCGCCATGGACACCAAGCGGTCGGCCAACTCAACGGCAGGAGCATTACTGCATTGGAAAAAATTATTATAGTAGGGCAGTTGCTGAAACTGGCGCTGCACAGCGTCGGCAATTTTTGGCTGACTATAGCCGAGGCTGCAACACCAAAGCCCAGACATACCGTCGAGAAATTTATTGCCATCTGTATCATAGATATAGATGTGCTCGGCACGCTCTATAATTCGGCCGCGGGTTTTGGCGTGCTCGTTAAAGTCGGTAAAAGGGTGAAGATGCGATTTGGCGTCTAACGCCTTCCATTCTTCCGTTGTGCGTACTTTGCTCATGGCGATATCTGCTGCGGTTTGTTTGCGGAGGAGTCCGAATCTAGGCACCCTAAGGGGGTATAGTGGCGGCTCTAATATTGGCTGAGTATATGACCATAGTTCGCGGGGGTGGTCATGTACCCAAATGGGTTGGGAAATGAATTGGGAGTCTGAAGGAACGATGAATACAGCATTACCGTTGGTGGGCATTCCCTGTGACGTGATTCGAAATGGATTGCATGGATTTCAGGGTGCCGGCGAAAAATATATCAATGCGGCTGCCCATGGGGCAGGCGCAATGCCTGTTCTGCTGCCGGTATTTGGCAACGGGGAAGATCTCAAAGATTTGGCAACGCTGTACAGTGTCGACGATATTGTTGATCGTATCGACGGCTTGTTTCTAACGGGCAGCCCATCCAATGTTCACCCCGACAATTATCAAGGTGCGGCACCCAAGCCGGGCACTCAGGAAGATCGTCAGCGCGACAGCTTAACACTGCAACTGATTCGCGCGTGCATTGCGCGTTCAGTTCCAGTGCTAGCTATTTGTCGTGGGTTTCAGGAACTCAATGTCGCTTTGGGTGGATCACTGCACGCCGCTGTGCATGAGGTTCCGGGCTATGCAGATCATCGCGAGGACAAGACACTCGATCGCAATGGTCAGTACGGGCCACGTCACAGGGTTAATTTTGTAGAGCAGGGGCTGCTGCATCGATTGAGCGGCGAATTGAATTATCAGGTCAATTCCTTACACGGTCAGGGTGTCGATCGCCTTGCCGCAGCACTTACGGTCGAGGCGCGAGCGGATGATGGTGTGATCGAAGCAGTAAGTTTAATCAACGAGTCGAACTGGGTGCTAGGGCTGCAATGGCATCCCGAGTGGCAGTATCTGAACAATCCACTTTCGGTAGCGATTTTCGCAGAATTTGGTCAACAAATAAGGAAATTTCGTTAAAAGTCTGGCCGCTGGCGTGAGTGCGTTATAAACTTCGCAGGTTGATGAACACCGGTGTTCGGTAAAAGGGCAGTAAGAACCACAACAAGCACTAGCATGTGTATTTTTAACTTAGGCGAATGCATCGCCTGCAAAGATCCTACGGGGGAGCTTTAATGACACCTACTACAATAAGAAAGACACTGATCTCAGCTGCGGTCGCTGCAGCCACTCTTCATGCCGGGCAAATTGCCGCGGCGCAAATTGAAGAAGTCATTGTTACTACGCAAAAGCGCGAGCAGTCACTGCAAGATATTCCCTTAGCCGTCTCTGCATTCAGCGGCAGCTTTATGGAAAAAGCACAGATTTCCGATGTTAAGGAACTGGCGCTGCTGACACCTGGCGTCTCAGGCGACACTGACGACTCATTTCTTGACTCGATAAACGTTCGCGGTATTGCAACCAACGACTTTGGCGTGGGTGCAGAGCCTTCAATTGGCGTCTACCAGAATGGTATCTACCTCGGTCGTACCGGCGGTGCGCTAACTAGTTTCTTTGATGTCGACATGGTAGAAGTCGTCAAAGGCCCGCAGGGTACTCTGTTCGGCCGCAACGCATCTGCTGGCGCATTCTCCATCACCACCAAAAAGCCAACCGACGAGCGCGGTGGCTCTTTAGACCTTGGTTTGGGTCAGTATGGCTACATGGAATTTGGCGCGGCAGTGAATATGCCGATCAATGAAAATTGGAGCAGCCGCACGGCCATTTATCATCAGCAGCAAGACGGCTGGGTGACCAATACCAACGACGGTAAGAAGATGGGTAAAAACGACGCCACTGCGCTGCGTTTCTCTCTGTCCTACAACAATGATGCAGTAGAAGCAGACTTTGTCGCTGAATACGAAGACCGCATCAGTTCTCCGACAATCTACAAAGCGTTTGACCCAGACGACACAGGTTTTGCCTACGCCTCTGGCGGCACCAACGAAAGAAATACCTCGTCTGACGTAGCTTCTGACAAACTTGTCGATCAGGGCGAAGTTTGGGGTGTCAGCTTGAACGTTGAAGTGGATTTGGGCGATGACTACACCCTGACCTCGATCACCGGTATTCGCGGCCACAATTACTACTACTTTGAAGATTTCGATGGCAGCGACCTGCCGATCTTTAACTACAATCAGATTCAAGACCAAACCTACTACAGCCAAGAGTTCCGTCTCAACAAAGAGACTGAAGCTGTCAGCTGGTTTGTGGGCGCCTCTTGGTACAAAGAAGAGCTAAATACGCGCTTCAACCAGACCTTTGACGAAGACACAATGTGTGCCACCTTGGGTGTTTACTACGCGGCAGCGTATGCAGCCGAGCAGGGCGACAGCTTCGACGTTGCAGACTTCGAATCTCAAGTGACCGATTGCCCGTCTTACTATAGCTACCTCGGTTATGCCGACTACGGCCCAGGCATTGGAGAGCGCAATGACTCTGTCGATATCGATGCTGAATACGACGGTTGGGGTATTTACGGCGACGCGATTTGGCACGCCACTGAAGCTCTGGATATCACCTTGGGTGCCCGTTACACAGAAGATAGCCGTGAGTTCGGTCAGCTGTTTGGCGGCCAAGATCGCAACTACCCTTTTTACTCGTTCCCGTTCTACACATCAGACTTCGCTCGCGACAGCCACACTTGGTCGAACACGTCAGTTCGTGCCGCAGTGAACTATCAACTGTCTGACGACGTCTCCGTGTACGGCAGCTACTCAACCGGCTACAAAGCAGGCGGCTACAGCATTTTATCGCTGACCTTCCCAGACGGTGTGACCGACGAAGATCTTGACGGCGCAGATGCACTCGATTTTGGTGGCAAGCCTAAATCGTTTGATAAAGAAGAAGTGACCAGCATTGAACTGGGCTTGAAGGGTCAATTCTGGGACGACCAAATGCAGCTCAATGCCAGCGTTTACAGCTATTCGTTCGACGGCATGCAGTCAGGTTATTACGAGGGCGCCATTTATGGTGTTGCCAACGTGGGTGACGCAGAAGGTACTGGTGTCGAATTGGACGCGCGGCTATTGCCCACAGACAACTTAGATATTTATTTAGGCGTTGCTTGGGCAGATACAGAGTTAACCAACCCAGCCGATGTATTCTGTGATCCTGCAGATTGTAAAGGCGCGCAGATTCCAGGCACCATCGGTTTCAGCGGTGCAATGGTTGCGACCTACAGATTGCCTGTAGCAAGTGGCGAAATGGCTGTGTCAGTGGAAGTCTTCCATCAGGGTTCAAGCCCAGGGTTTGGTCAGTTCTCGAACGATCCACTGAAGCTTGACGGCTTTACCACCAGCAACCTGCGCATCGGTTACGAAAGCTCAGAAGACTGGACAGCGACGCTTTGGGTGAACAACATTACCGATGAGTTCTATTACAAAGGTGTTGCCGGTGCCGGTTCGAATATTGCTGCGCACCACTTTGGTTTCTCAGAGCCACGCCGTATCGGTTTTGATATTGGTTGGAAGTTTTAACCAGACCTGATTGCTGAGTCATACCGGCGCCGTAAAGCGCTAAAAAAGCCGACAACGACTAAAATCATTGTCGGCTTTTTTTTTCGGCTGGCGCTTTTTTGATCGAAGGCGATGGCAGGCCTACTAATGACGGCTAACAGCGATATAACCCTGCCTGAGCAGACTTTTTAAATTAGTTAAACTGTAGAGCAGCTATGGACCCACAGCAGCAATTTTTCCAAGCCTTATCCGCCCTTCGTGCTGGCGACTTAGCGCAATGTGAAAAAATTTGCGACAGTCTGCTGGCGTTGAATTCGAGAGAGGTCAATACGCTGCGCCTGCGCGCCCAAGTGTGGCAGCGTCGCGGCGAGCTCGCTCGTGCCGCCACTGGGTTTCAGGCCGCGATCGCGATAGCCGCTGATTTCGCTCACGCTTGGGCAGACCTTGGCCGGGTGCAATACGATCTTGGCCAGCTGGCAGAGGCAGAGCACTCACTGCGCCGAGCAATTGCCTTGGACAGTAAGCTAAAAGGCCCCAGCAAGCTGCTTGAGACCCTGTTGCACGATCTTGGCAAGACCGATCAGTCCGATAAGTTAGCGGCCGTTAATCGCCAACGCACTGCGCTTAAAGACAAGGTTGTGCAGGCATTCAAACTCTATACAGAGGGCGATCCAGCCGCAGCCGAAGCCCTGTGCCGAGAGGTTCTTGCTGTCGATGCGGATCATGTCGGCGCGAAAGAGTTATTGATCGAACGCGCCATGGACACTGATCGCGCCGCCTGGGCTGAGGAGCTCGCCCGCGGATTGATTCGCAAAATGCCCGAGCGACCGAAGTGGTGGCTAAAACTGGCGGCAGCGCTTTCCCGACAGGACTCGATGGTTGACGCGGAGGAGGTTACTCAGCAGTTGCTGAAAATCGACAGCGACCCCACCGAAGGTTGGATGATGCTCGGGGCAATTTATAGCAAAGACAATCGTTTTCAGGATGCACTGCAACAATACGACCAGGTTCTCGCACGAAACCCTGAGCATCTCTCTGCGCTGTCGCAAAAAGCCACTGCGCTAAAAACCCTTGGCCGCCAGCCGGAAGCGATTGCTGCCTACCAGCGCTGCCTTGAGTTGCAGCCAAAATTTTCTGAGGCAGCATGGTCCCTGTCTAATCTAAAAACCTATCGCTTTAGTGATGCTGAAGTCGCGAGCATGGTGACCATTTTAGCCAGCGATCAACTCAGTGATAAAAGTGTGGTGCAGTTCAATTACGCACTCGGCAAAGCCTATGAACATCGCAAGCAGTGGGACGATGCGTTTGCCTGTTACGCTGCAGGAAATTTGCGTCAGAAAAAATTGGTGGCCTGGGATGCCGATAAGTTTTCATCGCTGATCGATACGATTATCGACACATTTACCGCAGAGTTTGTCGCACAGCACCGCGGCGCAGGCAGTGTCGATACCGCGCCGATTTTTGTCTTGGGCCTGCCGCGGTCGGGTTCAACGCTGCAGGAACAAATTCTCGCGTCGCACTCGCTGGTTGAGGGCACCCGCGAGTTGCCCTATATCCCAGCATTGGCCAATCATCTCAACCGCCAGCCCGAGCCGATGGCAAGTAAGCCGTATCCGCTCGGCGCCGCGGAGTTAAGCGACGCTCAATGGCGAACGCTGGGGGAGCAATTTATTCAACAGAGTCAGCGTCATCGCCAAACCGATGCGCCGTACTTTATTGATAAACTGCCGAATAATTTTCTCTATGTAGGCTTTATTTTGCTGGCGCTGCCCAACGCCAAAATTATTAACACTCAGCGCAACCCGATTGATAATTGCTTTGGCTGCTTCAAGCAACTTTGGGCGGAGGGGCAGAACTTCACCTACGACTTGGTCGATCTCGGGCGCTATTATCGCGACTATGTCCGCCTTATGGCGCACTGGGAAGCGCTCTTTCCCGACAAGGTTTACTCGGTCAAATACGAAGCGGTGGTGGACGATCTCGACGCCAATGTTCGCGCGCTACTGAACTACTGTGGCCTGCCCATGGAGGAGCAGTGTCTGCGCTTCCATGAAACGGAGCGCGCGGTTAATACTGCCAGCTCTGAGCAGGTCCGCCAGCCGATATATCGCTCGGCGGTGGCCTACTGGAAGCATTTTGAGGCGCACCTGCAGCCCCTAAAAGACAGTCTCGGTGATCTGGCTGAGGGGTAACTCAGTCCGCGGAGTAGATTTTTTTCCCATCGAACCAGGTCGATAAAATCCGCGCGTCGGAAATGCTGTCACTGCGGCCCGTGGCGACCAAGTCAAACAGGTTCTCCTGCAAAATCACAAAATCTGCCTTTTTGCCCACTTCCAAGGAACCGGTTAACGCTTCCTGCCGGAGTGCTTGTGCGCCGCGAATAGTGTAGCTATCGAGGGCATCTGTCAGAGAGAGCTTCTCCGCGGAATTGTAGACTGCACCCGTGAGGTCATTGCCCCGCGTCACCGCTTTTTCGATATTGAAGAAAGGCCGAGGATCGCGGGTATCGACTGGGGCGTCACTGCCGCCAGCAACTCGCCCACCGGCGGCGAGAATAGAGGCTGCTGGATAACTGTTTTGGTAGGCATAGCCCTGGTCATCAAGTAGGTCGTCAGCACTCAAAACTTTATCGATAAAGGGGGTCACCATCATCAAATAGTCGGTCAGCGGTTCAATCCAAGCATAGGTAAAGACGGGATAGACCTGCAGCTCGGCAAAGCGGCGAATATCATCTGGGTGAACCAGCTGCACATGCGCCATCATCAATGTGCCCTGGGCCTCTGGCGCAGCCTTGCGTGCAGCGGCGAAACTGTCTAGCGCAAGACGCACAGCACGGTCGCCAATGGCATGGCTGTGAACACTAAAACCGGCTTTGAACAGCGCGACGGTGTAGTCGTGAATAAAGTTTTCCGGCTCCTCAAACACGCCATAACTTAGCTGACACTGACTGCTGAAAAATCCCTCTTTTACGTAAAATTCCGCCTGCTGCTGTTCTGAGGTGACAGTCTCTGGCGCGCGTTGAACCCTCTGGCAGCCGTCGGACGAGGTGTCGACGTAACCGCGGACAGAGAGTGAATGGCTCGCCGCATGATAGTCAAAAAGCGGCTGCAGATAGGGATTTAACTGGGCGGCATTGGGCAGTGTTGGTGGATTTGCCAGAGGGTCGCCCTCAATCACGCCATCAACAAATATTTTGGCTGTGTCGACTTTTAAATTGGCCACATCGCTGTTGCGATCGCGGGCAGCACTGAGGGTCGCAATCAGGGCTGCAATGGCGGCAGGTTTGTCGGCACTGGATCTGTAGTCGCTGAAGTCAGTAAAAAACGCTGCGCTCATGCGATAACTTAGGGGTTGTTGCCGCGCGAGTTGAGCAAAGCGATCGATTTCGTCTGCCGAGAGAGCGGCATCTAATACGCTGGTGATCCCAGATTCAGCAAGCCGTGAGGCAATAGCGTTATAGCGATCCATCGTCAGTTCAGGGTAGCCCCATAAATTGGGCACATGAACCAGCTTGCGCGCGTTTTCATTAATAATGCCGTTCGGCTCACCGAACTCGTCTGTGCCAATTAACGCCTTGTACTGGGCAAATTCAGTAGCCAAGGTGGTGCGATTAAGGCCGATTTGCTTGCCCTGTTCATCACTGGCCAAGGCCAGCGCTGCGCTGTTCGTTGCACCGTGATGACCGTCGTTGCCGAGCAGCACAATCGGGTGCTGCCGCGAGACCTCGTCGAGGGCTGCACGAAGTGTGGGGAGCTTTTCTGAGGGTTGGTTACCGCTGCTAAAAGCCCATTGGTCAACGCTCAGCCATTCACCTGCGGGCAGCTGTTGGTCTTTAATGCACTGTTGCAAGCGCGGTACGAGTTGTTCTAGGCTGTAGGGCTCGCTGGCGAGATCACAACTGTCACCTTCAATAATGCCTGGCAGGTGAATATGGCTGTCATGCAGGCCGGGTATCAGCATTTTCCCATCGAGACGGTCGACAGTGGTCGTTGCGCCTATCAAGGCCATCGCGCCTTTGTTGCTGCCGATGAAAACGATTTTATCGCCTGCGACAGCCATGGCCTCAGCGGTGCGTTGATCTGCGTCGGCGGTGTAGATCACCGCGTCGAGAAAGACGTGTTCTGCCAGCAATTTTTTTTCAGCACAACCGGTGTTGCAAAGGACGGTGGCGGTAAGTACTAGAGCAATTCTGCCAAACATAGGGCACCTTCAAGGGATCAGTTTGAAAGCTAATATACCCTTGATTACTAGTCTAAACAAAGTGATAGGGTTGCTCTATGCCCACCCTTTGGGGTATTGCTAGTCAATGCGAGTGATGCCAATGTGCGCACAATAAAATATGTGGATCAACCATGAACACCCTCCCGGCTCTTGAGCAATTTTTAAACGATAATCCCGACATTGAAGTCTTTGAAATCATTCTCCACGATCTGAATGGCTTGCATCGAGGCAAGTGGGTGCCGCGTAAACAAATTGAAAAAGTGTTTGATGGTGGCTATAAGTTGCCGCAAAACGTCTGTTCACTGGATACCTGGGGGCGCGATATTGAAGAATTGCGCGCCGAGACTGGCGACATGGACGGCATCTGTCTTCCTCATCCTGAGACGCTTGCGCGGGTCCCTTGGGCTGACAAACCTACGGCCCAGCTAATTGTCTCCATGATGGACTCGTTGGGCGAAGAACCTTACGCCGGTGACCCCCGTGTGGTTCTGCAAAATGTTCTCAAGCGTTACAGCGATATTGGCTTAACCCCTGTTGTTGCCAGTGAAATGGAGTTCCATCTGTTTGAACTCAAGCGCGATGAATTTGGCCGCCCCATACACACTCAGCGCGCCATGGATGGGTCGCCCGCTCTGGGCGGTGAGACCTATGCTATCGACGCGATGCGCAGTATGGCACCCATCCTTGACGCCATGTCTGATGCGGCAAAAGTTCAAAATCTGCCGCTGGACACCCTCATTAGTGAGTTTGGCGCCTCCCAGTGCGAGATCAATTTAGTTCACCAAGACTGCGCGGTTCGCGCCTGTGATCAGGGCAGTATGTTGCGCCGCGTGATTCGCAGTGTCGCAACGCAGCATGGCAAAGTGGCTACATTTATGGCCAAGCCCTTTGCTGACGATGTCGGCAACGGTATGCATGTGCACTTTAGTTTGATCGACAAAGAGGGCAAAAATGTCTTCGATAACGACACCGAAGAGGGCACCGATATTTTGCGGCATGCCGTGGCTGGCTGTTTGAAACATATGGCCGACAGTATGGCTATTTTTGCGCCAAACATTAATTCCTATCGCCGCATGGCTCCGTGCTGCTTTGCACCTCTGGCGCCGACATGGGGCTATGAAAATCGCACAACAGCTTTGCGTATCCCCGGTGGTGACAATGCTGCGATTCGCATTGAGCACCGAGTTGCCGGCGCAGACGCGAATGTCTACTTGATTGTGGCTGTTATGCTGGCAGCGGCTCTCGACGGCATTCTCAATAAACTGCAGCCGCCAGAGCCGATTGAAGGTGATGCTGGTGATCTAGAGGCTGTCTTGCCGCACTATTGGAGTGACGCCTTAAGAGTGTTTGAAAAGTCAGACTTTATCAAAGAATATCTCGGCCCTGAGTTGCAGTACACCTACTCCATGAGCAAGCACAATGAGAAAAACGAGTTTGACACTCGCGTGACGCTGATGGAATACGACGCCTATTTATAAGAGTTTATAGATTGTGGTGCTTTTCAACGCTATGAAAGGCACCGTTGCGTCCTTTGAAGCTGCGGGGCCTGAATCCGTATTATTCGGCTTTGCGTTTTAGCAACAAGCTATCGATGGCGTTTTCTGAGAGCTTTGTGCGGGCATAGGCCATTTTCGATGCATCGGTAAAAGGCCCAACCAGCACCCGATACCACTTTTCCCCATTGCTCGAACCCACCGCTTCAACAGTCGCGTTTAAATTAAGTAACAATAACTTCACACGCAAACTTTCAGCCTGGCTCGAGAGCCGAAAAGAGCCTGCTTGCAGCAGATAGGTGGCGTTATCGCTGGGCTGCGCCGAGGCGCCCGGCTCAGTTCCACCGCTTGGAACGACGATTTCGCTGTTCTTTAAAATAGTATAAAAGTCGAACTTGAGGTCAGAGGCCTCGGCTTTGATGGTCTCGCCCACCTCTTTCACCACTGCGGCCGGAGAGGGACTTTTTTGCAGTAGAACTGGGGTGAAGTGCATTAACACTGCGCCAAAAACAGCACCCATAACAAAGACCGAAAAAGATGATCGCTGCTTGACTGGGGCTGGCTTTACAGGTCTCGCAGAGGGTTTTCTTGCATAGTCTTTTGGCATTGCTGGGGCTCCATGTGGGTGGGGCGATTGTAGGGGATTTCAGACGCTCTGCGCAAACGGCACAGCGCTAAAAAGCGGGTTATCGCCGATTAAAGTTCCTGTGGATCGACGTCAATGCTCCAGCGCACGGAATTCGCTTTCTTGAGTTTTTCCAATTGCGCGCACAGCGTCGCCAGTAGCTGTTGCAACTCTCCGCGCTGGCCGGCACTGATCTGTAAAAGATAGCGGTAGCGGCCCGCGCGTTTCTCCATCAGGGCCGGCAGCGGCCCCAAATAGCTCAGCTGGGGGGAAGGGCAGGCAATGGCCTCTGCCGCACGTCGCGCGTCCTGCAAAAATGCTTCAGCGTCTCTGGCCTGAGGGCTCTCGGCGCGGATTACGGCGAGTTGGCTGAAAGGTGGCAGTTGTGCGAGGCCGCGCTGACTTAACAACAGGTTGGCATAGCTGCTATAGCCCTCTGTGATCAATAACTCCAGCAGTGGATGCTGTGGTTGATGTGTCTGTACAATCACTTTGCCGGCAATCTTGCCCCTGCCACTGCGTCCAGCGACCTGAATCAGCAACTGCCCTAAACGCTCATGGCTGCGAAAATCAGCGCTGAACAAACCGCTGTCGGCATCCAGAATAGCGACCAAGGTGATATTGGCAAAATGATGACCTTTGGCCAGCATCTGAGTGCCTATCAGAATGCAGGGTTGGCCGCTGTCCACCGTGTCGATAACAGTTTGCATAGCCCCCTTGTTGCGCGTGCTGTCGCGATCTACGCGCAGCACAGGGATCTCTGGAAACAGGCCCTGTAGAAACGCTTCGCTGCGCTCGGTACCCTCGCCAGCGGAGACTAAATGGTGACTCTGACAGTTTGGGCACGCAGGAACAATTCGCTGCTGATATTGGCAGTGATGACACATCAACAGTCCGCGAGAGCGGTGCACGGTCAGGCGCGCATCGCAACTTTTACACTCGGCAACCCAGCCGCATTGATGGCACAGCATCGTGGGCGCAAAGCCGCGGCGATTGAGAAAAACGAGTACTTGCTGCTTATTTGTCAGCGTTTCTCGGATAGCCTTCAAGGTCGACTGGGCAACACCACACTCAGCGACATCGGTTTTTAGATCAACAATCCGCCAGTTCGGCTGCGAGGCGTTGCCCGCGCGGGTCGTCAGTCGAAGATGCTGGTAGCGTCCACTGTGGCAGTTGTTGAGTGATTCCAGTGACGGAGTTGCCGACCCCAGAATCACGGGAATATTTTCCTGTTTTGCACGAATAACGGCGAGATCTCGCGCGGAATAGCGAAATCCCTCCTGCTGTTTGTAGGACGGGTCGTGCTCTTCGTCGACAATAATCAGCCCCGGCGTTTGCAGCGGTGTAAACACTGCAGAGCGCGTGCCGAGAACAATTTTTGCAGCGCCCGACTGCGCAGCGGCCCACGCATCGAGCCGGGCCTTGTCGGTCATAGCAGAATGCAGAGTAACCAGCGGCACATTGAAGCGGTCGCGAAAGCGTTTTTCGGTTTGTGGTGTGAGGCTGATTTCAGGAATCAGGACTAACGCCTGACGGCCATAGCGAAGTATCTGCTCAATGCACTGCAGGTAGATTTCTGTTTTGCCGCTGCCGGTCACACCATCGAGCAGCCAAGTATTAAATCCATGGCATTCGATTTGGTCCATGGCGATTTGTTGCGAGGCGTGTAAATTCAGCGCAGGTTCTTTAAGCAGTTGCGCCTCCTCGGCCGGCTGCGGCTGCAGCGACACAGCTTCAATCAAGCCTTTGGCCTGCAACTGTTTTAACAGGGCGGCACTGTAGCGAGTCACTAAGTCGTCATGGCGGAGCGGTGCCTCTGTCAACAGATCAGCCATCAACGCTTTTTGCTTGGGAGAGCGCTTGAGAGAATCGGGGCCAAGCCCCAAACCTAATAAACTCGGTTGCCAGTGAGGTACATGGTTGACCGCGGGCAGTGGGGTGGCCCGTCGCAATAGCACTGGCAGGGTGCTGTGCAGTGCGTCACCGATCGGGTGCTGATAATAGTTGGCTGCCCAGATAAAAAGCTTGAAGAGTGATTCCGGCAGAAGTGGCTGTTGATCAATGACCGCCGCGATGGGTTTGAGTTTATCGATGCTGAACGCACTAGTGTCCACACAGTCGATAACTAGGCCGACAACATGGCGTTTGCCAAAGGGAATCGACACTCTGCAGCCCCGCAGTGGCGGTGTGCTCTGCAGGTTGTCGGGCACGAGATAATCGAATGTGCGGCGCAGCGGTGAGGGTACCGCGACGCGAACAATTAAAGGCTTTGAATCCGCCATAATAAAGTTGAGAATTCCTTTTGTAACCGAGTTTATTTCTGCTAGAATCCGCGCTCTTTAGAAATGGCCTGCCGTGCCA
>LIDE01000016.1 GCA_001438605.1 SAR92 bacterium BACL16 MAG-120619-bin48
AGGGCAGACAAATAACCTGTTGGGCTGCACGAAGAGACGTGTAGCCTATCGCGGCAAACTGGGGACAGACCATGCGTGGAAAATTTATCACCATCGAGGGTACTGAAGGCGTGGGAAAAACCACAAATATTCAGTTTATCCAGTCTTGGATGGATAAACACAAGCTTGCCTACGCCACCACCCGCGAGCCTGGGGGCACGCCCCTCGCCGAGCAGATCCGCGAGCTGCTGCTGAGCCCGAGAGAGGAATCTGTCAGCAATAGCGCCGAGCTATTGATGGTCTTTGCCGCGCGTGCGCAACATATTTATCAAGTTATCGAGCCTTCACTGAGCGAAGGGGCATGGGTGCTGTGCGATCGATTTACCGATGCTACCTACGCCTACCAGGGCGCTGGGCGACTTATGGATACTGGCTTGATTGCCGAACTTGAAATGATGGTGCAGGGCAGTCTGCGGCCTGATTTAACCTTGATTTTGGATATTCCCGTACAAATCGGTCTCAAGCGCGCGGGCGAGCGCAGCACACCGGATCGATTTGAACTTGAACAGGTCGAGTTTTTCGAGCGGGTGCGCAGTCAATATTTACAAATTGCTAAGGACAACCCCCAGCGCTGTGTAGTAATCGACGCCTCAAAGCCATTGGAAGCCGTCCAAGCTCAGATTGGTGCCGCATTAGAGCGCTTCTTGGAGTCGATTTAATGTCTGCGATACCTCTTCCGTGGCAGAGCGACGTTTGGGACGGCCTAAATCGTCGCATGGAGCAGGGCCGCATGGCCCACGCACTGTTAATTAGCGGCGACAGTGGCATTGGCAAAATGCGCTTAGCCGAGGCCTTGGCCCAGCGGCTAATCTGCTCTGCAGAGATGATTCGATACGCCTGCGGCGCCTGCAAAGCCTGCCGTCTGTTGGCTGCGGGTAATCATCCAGATATCCGCGTTCTCCAGCCTGAAGAGCCGGGCAAACCGATTAAAATCGATCAAGTGCGTGAGCTCTGCGATTCGTTGACCAAAACCTCACAGCAGGGTGGTTGGAAAGTCGCCGTGATTGCGCCGGCAGAAGCAATGAATATCAGCGCCACTAACGCTCTACTGAAAAATCTTGAGGAACCGCAGGCCAATACCCTGCTGATATTGGTTAGCCATCGTCCCAGTCAACTGTCTGCAACAATTCGCAGCCGCTGCCAAAAGATTACGCTACCGATCCCGAATACAGCGGAGGCGCTCGAGTGGCTCGCCGGAGTGTGTGGCGACCCAGTGGCCGCAGCTCGCGTTTTACCGCTTGCGGGCGGCAAGCCACTGTTGGCCCTGAACTATTTGCAAAGTGATAGCTTGGCAATTCGTCAGGACTTCGAACAACTCGCCGAGCATGTTCGCTGCGGCGATCTATCGACACTAGCGGCGGCACAGCAGTGTCAGAAACTCGATAGCGGCCTTGCCATCGACTGGTTCAGTAGTTACGTGCATCGCTTGGCTACCACCGATCTTGCCGACAAGCCCAACCGCGCGCTGTTTGATTTTGCTGACAAGCTGCTGCGAGCCCGAGGATGGGTAGCCAGCGGCAGCAATCCAAATGCGCAGTTGCTGTGGGAGGAGCTGTTTATGGATTGGGCGTTGGTCTTTACGCGCCGTTAACCCTTGTCAGGGAAAGTTTCGTGCTAAGCTGAATAGAACAACACAGGGAGAGTAGGTTATGTTTAAAGGTGGTAAAAGCGGTATTTTGGCGATAGAGATCAACGATGAAAATACGCTTTATCAACACTATATGTCATTTGTTCAGGGGGGCGGGTTGTTCGTTCCCACGAAAAAGACCTACGATTTAGGCGACGAACTGTTTTTTCTCTTGAGTATCTATTTACGGCCCGACCCTATCCCCATGACTGGAAAAGTTGTCTGGGTTGCCCACAAAGGTTCAGGCAGTGCCAAAAAAGAGGGTGTCGGTGTCCAACTAAGCGAAGAATACGCCGATTTGAAAGTTGATATTGAACAGGCTTTAACCGGTACGTTACACTCTCACAAGCCTACCTTGACTATGTAGCCATTATTCCTAGAAAAGACGAAATAACCTATGCTGGTAGATTCCCACTGCCACCTCGATCATTTAGATTTAGGTCATCGAGACGGCGGACTTAACGCTGTTTTAGCGGCGGCCCGCGCCCGTGGTGTCACCCAGTTTTTAACCGTTGCCGTCGATATCCCTTCCTCCCGCGCGCTTATTGAATTAACCGCAGCGCACGACAACGTCTATTCCTCTGTGGGTGCACACCCCCTGCAAAAGGTCGCGCAGGCTGTTCCGCTTGTTGAAGAACTTGTGGCACTTGCAGACAACCCAAAGGTTGTGGCCATTGGCGAGTCGGGATTGGACAATTTTTACAGCAGCGACACCATCGACTGGCAACGTGAAAGTTTTATCAACCATTTAAAAGCCAGCCAGCAGGCGAAAAAGCCTATCATTGTGCATACCCGTGACGCCCGCGAAGAAACCATTGCCTTGCTACGAGAACACAGTTTAAGCGAAGCAGGAGTGTTGCACTGTTTTACCGAGAGCTGGGAGATGGCGCAGAGCGCCCTCGAGCTTGGGTTTTATATTTCGTTTTCCGGGATTGTCACCTTTGCCAACGCCAAAGAGCTTCGCGATGTTGCCAGCAAAGTGCCACTTGATCGAATCTTGGTGGAAACGGATTCACCCTGGCTTGCGCCAGTGCCGCACCGTGGCAAACAGAATGAACCACAGTACGTGCGGGAAGTTGCGCAGTGTATCGCTGACTTACGAGGCATCAGTTTGGACGCGTTAGCCGAGGCAACCACAGACAACTTTCATCGACTTTTCAATATTCCACGTTAAAACTATCAGGATAGAGACGCAGCGTTATGTCACAGCACACAGAGAACACAGCCCCAGTATCCAACTTTATTATCCGTACCTTTCCTGTCGGGCCGCTGCAGTGCAATTGCTCGGTGATTGGCGATCGTCTCAGTGGAAAAGCGCTGGTCGTCGATCCCGGTGGTGATGCCGACAAGATTCTTGCGTTGCTTAAAGAACTCAATTTGCGTGTGGTCGCCATAATTCACACCCACGCCCATCTCGATCATATTCTCGCCTCAGGTGAAATCAAAAAAGCCACCGGCGCACCGATTTATTTGCACAAAGGCGACCAATTTCTCTGGGACATGGTTGAAGAGCAATGTATCCGCTTTGGTGTACCGAAAGTGACATTGCCAGACCCCGACCACCATATCCAAGACGATCAAGCCTTCGACTGCTGTGGCGCCGTGGCACTGCACACCCCAGGGCATACTCCCGGATCGGTGAGCTTCTGGTTTGAGGAATACAAAACCTTAATTGCCGGCGACACGCTATTTCGCGGCAGTATCGGCCGCACAGACCTACCCGGCGGTAATTTCGAGCAAATCAAGCAGTCCATTGGTCAGCGCATCTACAGTCTCGACAATGATGCAGTCGTTATAACAGGCCATGGCCCCAGCACTATTATTGGTGTTGAAAAGCAGACCAACAGTTTCGTTCGTGGCGCCCTGTAAAAGCGGCGCTATTAGTCATTACTAGGATAATCCTATGAAACAACAATTGATCACCATGCTCGAACTTCAGAGCGACATGAATACCAAGGTCCATGCCAATTGGCAGCAGCAGAATTTTCCTTGGTATCGTGCGATTTGGGTCGAGTGCGCAGAGTTGCTTGATCACTACGGTTGGAAGTGGTGGAAAAAACAGACACCCGATATTGGCCAGATTGCTCTAGAACTCGTCGATATATGGCATTTCGGTCTTAGTCTGCTGCTGCTCAAAGGCGATTCACCGGACACCATTGCCGACCATGTTATCGATGCCTTCAGCGCACCCCACACGAATGGCGACTTTCGTCTTGATCTGGAAGACTTCACACACCACACCCTTGCCAGTAAAAGCTTTGAAGTAGTGCGCTTTGCCAAATTAATGAAAGGCATTGATATGGATTTCGAGCAGCTCTATGTCGGTTATGTAGGCAAAAATGTGCTTAACTTTTTTCGCCAAGACCACGGATATCAGGATGGAAGCTACCACAAGCAGTGGGGTGGCAAAGAGGATAACGAGCACTTGGTCGAAATTGTCGCTCAGTTGGACACCTCAGCCAGTGACTTTAAGGACAAATTGTACGAGCGCATGCTAGCCACCTACAAAGACCTCTGCCAATAAGCTCCGCGCGCAGCAGCGGGGCATAGCGACAACAAATTGCGGGCATTTGACCAGCGAGGATGCATTTTTTTTAGGCATCCTTATAATGGCGCCCCTAACTTGCAGTAAACCAGTTGTGCAACCAAGACTAACGTTAACCTCCACGGAGAAATACCTTGAAATCACCCGTTCGCGTCACAGTTACAGGGGCCGCAGGCCAAATTAGCTATTCTCTTTTATTCCGTATTGCTGCGGGTGAAATGCTTGGTTCAGACCAGCCGGTTATTCTGCAAATGCTTGAAATCACCCCCGCACTTGAAGCGTTGAAAGGCGTGGCGATGGAATTGGAAGATTGTGCATTTCCAACCCTAGCAGGCATGGTGTGCACCGACGACCCAGCAGTTGCCTTTAAAGACTCAGACTACGCACTGCTAGTTGGCGCGCGTCCACGTGGCCCCGGTATGGAACGCAAAGATCTGCTCGAAGCGAACGCAGCCATTTTCTCGGTACAGGGTAAAGCGATAAACGATCACGCTGCCAAGCATATTAAAGTGTTGGTCGTAGGCAACCCCGCCAACACCAACTCACTGATTGCGCAGCGCAATGCGCCAAATATTGACCCGCGCCAGTTCACAGCGATGACACGTCTCGACCACAATCGCGCACTCAGCCAGTTGGCCAACAAGACCGGTAAAACCATCAATGATGTTACCCACATGACGATTTGGGGCAACCACTCTGCGACTCAGTATCCGGATATCCACCACGCAAAAGTGAATGGCGCAGCGGCCATCGATATGGTTGATCAAGCGTGGTACGAGAGCGATTTTATTCCTGTTGTTCAGCAGCGCGGCGCAGCGATTATTAAAGCGCGCGGCGCATCGAGTGCTGCTTCTGCAGCTAACGCCGCAATTGGCCACATGCGCAGCTGGGCACTGGGTACTGCCGAGGGTGATTGGGTAAGTATGGGTGTCTACAGTGACGGCAGCTACGGCATTGCCAAAGGCTTGATCTACTCTTTCCCTTGCGTCTGTAAAAATGGCGACTGGGAAATTGTTCAAGGTCTTGAAATTAATGCCTTCTCCCGCGCCAAGATGACCGCGACAGAGCAAGAGTTGGCCGAAGAGCGCGATGCAGTGAAGCATCTGCTGCCCTAAGCTTTTAAAAGGTAATAATAAAACCGCCGATGAATTGATTCATCGGCGGTTTTTTTTGCTTAATTTTCCCGCTAGCCGCCGCTTTCACTGGTTGCCGCCGCCAATAATTTGCTACAGTAGCCCACCTGAATTTAACCGTCCGTTAAGGAGTTTTTTGTGGCATTTGCTGAAGTTGGTACTACCGCCTTTGATTTTTCACTGAGCAATCAACGGGGTGAAAAGGTCAGCCTGAAGGATTTTCGAGGCGCGAAAAATGTCGTTCTCTATTTTTACCCGCAAGCGATGACTCCTGGTTGCACAGTGCAAGCCTGCGGTATTCGCGATAGCAAAGCCGCCTTTGACGCGGCGGACACTGTTGTACTGGCCGTGAGCCCAGACCCCGTGGCAAAACTGGTGAGATTCGAAGACAAACAGGAACTCAATTTTACCCTCTTGTCCGACGAAGACCACAGCGTTATTGAGCAGTATGGCGCATGGGACATGAAGAAATTTATGGGTCGTGAATATATGGGCGTGTTGCGGTCGACCTTTATTATCGGCAAAGATGGCGTGATTAAGCATGTCATGGACAAGGTGAAGACAAAAACGCACCACCAAGACGCCCTCGACTGGATCAATGCCAACCTATAAAGTTTTAGTAAGCTAATGCCGCTGGTCAGCAGCGGCCCAATCAATCTAATGTCAAGGATCAAATATGTTTTTTATCTCTAGTGCACAGGCCCAAACAACAGCAGCCGCGGGTGACCCAGGACTGATGAGTTCTTTGATTATGTTTGGCGGTCTGTTTATTTTTATGTACTTATTTATTATTCGCCCACAGCGCAAGCGTCAGAAGGAACACACCAACTTGCTAAGCAATCTCAGCAAGGGTGATGAAGTGACGATGACCAGCGGTATTTTGGGCAAGGTCACTAAAATTGAAGGCGACTACTTGGTGCTTGAAGTGAACGACAAACTCGAACTGAAGTTCCAGAAAAATGCCGTTCACGCCGTGTTGCCAAAGGGCACCATTAAAGCAATTTAACGACCAAAACTACGTAGCGGGCGCTGCTGTGCAGATGCCCGCTATCGATACCCGCGAATGATTGCTTATCCCGAAAAATTGAGTCTCGCCCAAACGCCGACGCCGTTTTACCCACTCGAACGCCTGTCTGCGTTACTCGGCGGGCCGCGCATTTGGATTAAGCGCGACGATTTAACCGGCGCCGCAACCACCGGCAACAAGGTTCGCAAACTTGAGTTTTTGTTTGCTGACGCGCTGGCCCAAGGGTGCGATACCATCATTACCTCGGGTGGGGTGCAGTCCAACCATTGCCGCGCTGTTGCGCTGCTGGGCGCTCAGCTCGGTCTCAAAGTGCATTTACTCTTGCGCTCGGATAGTCAGCCACTGCCGATCGGCAATCTGCTTCTCGACCAACTTGCCGGAGCCACCATCAGCCACTACAGCGTGAGTGAGTTTAAAGCGCTTGATCGGCTCTTTGAGTATTGGCAAAACCATTACCGAGGGCAGGGTAGTCGCGCTTATGCGATCCCAACCGGCGGCAGTAATGGCGTTGGCATGTGGGGTTACATTGCGGCGGCCGAAGAGCTTGGCAATGATTTTACCCGTGCGGGCATTTGTCCTCAGGCTATTGTCCACGCTACCGGATCCGGTGGCACTCAGGCAGGTCTAACACTCGGCTGTCACGTGCATAAGATAGAGACATCGGTCAAAGCCTATGCGGTCTGCGACGATATTGCCTATTTTCAGCACAAAGTTCTGGCCGATTTACAGGACTGGCAAGCACGCTATCCCTCGCAAATTGACATCAACAGCCTTGTTATCGACACCTGTGACGACTATGTTGGCCCTGCGTACGGTAAGGCTGGCCCAGAAATTTTTGCTTTGATTAAACAAGTTGCCGCCATGGAAGGGCTCTTGCTCGACCCTGTTTACACCGGTAAAGCGTTTTACGGAATGTGTGAAGATATTAAAAAAGGAAAGTATTCCCAGCAGGAAGGGGATATTGTCTTCCTCCATACGGGTGGACTGTTTGGTTTGTTCGCCCAGCAGCAGTATCTTGGTTACTAAATAAGGCCTTTGTCAGAGCCTATAACAATAAGAAAAGGGGCAGTTATGTTCGAACAAATCGTCGATACGATAAATGGGTTTGTCTGGGGGCCAGTTATGCTGATTCTCCTTTTGGGCACAGGTATTTACCTGAGCATCGGCCTAAAAGGGATGACAATTGTTCGCATTCCCTATGCGTTTAAACAACTTTTCAAGGGTCGTAAAAGCAGTGGTGAGGGTGAAATTAGCCCCTTCAATGCATTGATGACGGCGCTGTCATCAACGGTCGGTATGGGTAATATTGCCGGTGTGGCGACTGCCGTCGGTATCGGTGGACCTGGCGCGCTGTTCTGGATGTGGTGCACAGCATTGGTAGGTCTGGCAACGAAGTATGCGGAGGCAGTGCTGGCGGTCAACTTTCGCGAGACTGATAAGCTGGGCAACAAAGTGGGCGGGCCGATGTATTACATCAAAAATGGCTTGGGCGCACAGTGGAAATGGCTTGGCGGCATGTTCGCATTGTTTGGGGCATTGGCAGGTTTTGGCTTGGCCAACACAGTTCAGTCCAATGCTGTCTCTCAGGTGCTCGAGGGCGACTTTAATGTTCCCACCTTAGTTAGTGGTTTGGTGATGTCAGGATTAGTTGCGATTGTTTTAATCGGTGGAATTAAGCGCATCGCCGATGTCGCTAGCAAGCTCGTGCCGCTAATGACCATCATCTATATTGGCTCAACCCTGACGATTCTTTTTATGAACGCCGCTGAGTTGCCCGCTGCCGTGGTACTAATCGTCGATAGCGCATTCAACGGCACGGCTGCAACAGGCGGTTTTGCCGGTGCTGCTGTCATGCTGGCACTGCGCATGGGTGTGGCGCGGGGTATCTTTTCCAATGAAGCTGGCCTCGGCTCTGCGCCGATAGCCCACGCCGCTGCCGCGACCAATAGCCCGGTGCGACAGGGCACGATTGCGATGCTTGGGACGTTCATCGACACCCTTGTTATCTGCACCATGACGGGTCTTGTTCTGGTTGTCACCGGTGTGTGGAGTGGCGAGCCGCAGGGCGCCGCCATGACGCTCTCTGCGTTTAAAGCACAATTGCCTTTCGGTGAGGTGATACTGTCCGTCTGTATCGTTCTTTTTGCCTTCAGCACTATGTTGGGGTGGAGCTACTACGGCGAGCGCTGTGCTGAGTTTTTGGCAGGCCCACGTATCATTCTGCCGTTCAGAGTGCTCTGGATTATCGGTATATTTGTTGGAACACAAATGAGTCTGGATCTAGTTTGGAAAATGTCCGATGCTCTGAATGGCTTGATGGCCATACCGAATTTGATTGCACTCGTGCTGCTGGCACCCGTGGTATTTCGTTTGACGCGTGAATACTTCGCGCAAGAAGAGGAAAATGCTGAGTAATCTCGGCAATTGATTATGACTGACTCAAACGGGCCAAAACTGGTTATCGCTATCTCTTCGACCGCGCTGTTCGATATGCGTGAGAGCCACAACATCTATGAAACAGAGGGTGTTGCGGCTTACTCCAAGTATCAACGGGAGCACGAGGACGATATCTTGCAGCCAGGTGAAGCCTATCCACTGGTAACAAAGCTGCTGCGCATTAACGAAAAGCTCGGTGGCAGCCCGCGGGTAGAGGTAATTTTGCTGTCGCGCAACTCCGCCGACACAGGTCTGCGGGTGTTTAATTCGATCGCACATCACGGGTTAAATATTACTCGGGCGGCTTTTTCTGGGGGTAAATCTCCGTATCGTTACGTCTCGGCGTTTGCCTGCCATCTTTTCCTCTCCACTAATGCTCAGGACGTTCGCAGCGCTTTGGATAGCGGTATGGCTGCGGCTACGCTGATACCCTCACAGAAAGGCCCAAGCTCGTCAGATGAGCTGCGTTTCGCCTTTGACGGTGACGCAGTACTGTTTTCAGATGCCTCTGAGCGAATTTTTAAAGAGCGTGGCTTGGACGCCTTTACTGCCAACGAAAAAGCCTCGGCGCGCGAGCCTCTGCACCCTGGCCCGTTCAAGAACTTTCTGCAAACGTTGCACAGCTTGCAGGCAGAGTTCCCAATTGACGAGTGTCCCATACGCACTGCGCTTGTCACGGCTAGAGCCGCACCGGCCCATGAGCGCGTCGTGCGAACCTTGCGTGAGTGGAATATTCGTATTGATGAGAGCTTGTTTTTAGGCGGGCTGAGCAAAGGTGACTTTCTAAAGTCATTTGGTGCCGATGTATTTTTTGATGATCAGCAGATTCACTGCACATCGGCCAGTGAGCACGTTGCAACGGGGCATGTCCCCCACGGCGTCGCCAACGAGATAAAAAGTTAAGTAGGGCGCAATAATGGCTGTGATGCGCTCAAGAAAATACGCGCAATATTCTGATGGGGACATTTTAAGGCTTTATGCCAGCGACCCCGTTGGCGAAGATCTGCACTTCCTAAGCATTGAGATTGAGCAGCGCAATTTAAGTGCGCAAGCAGAAAACAGCTTAAAAGCGGCACGTAAAAAAAACCGCCACTCGCTGCTTTACTACCTGTTTTACGTAGCGATGGCGCTCTTTTTTATAGCGCGCTTTGGCAGCGATTACCTTTAGCGCATCAAGCAGCCCTTTTTAACACAGGGCGAACTTAAAACAGGGCAAATTTCACGCCCAGCCCGAGCAACAGCGACGCAATCACCGTTTGCAGTACGCCACTGGGAATCTGTCCAGCGAGCTTCGTGCCCCAATGTACGGCGGGCAGCGAGCCAGCCAAGAGGCAAGCCAAAAGCAGCCAGTCGACATTACCCAGCCAAAAGAAATGTGCCAGTCCAGCCACCAGCGTTAGCGGCACGGCATGGGCTATATCCGTTCCGACCACCCGCAGGGCAGGCATGCGCGGGTAAAGCCCCATTAGCAACGCCGCACAAAAAGCGCCGGCACCGACTGACGACAATGTGACAAACACGCCGAGAAAGATACCAGCAAGGAAAATAATCACATCTGTGTGGCGATCCATAAAGCTAATAGGTTTAGGCGCTGTCTCGTCGACTTTGCGGCGCAAACGGCCGTTCAGGAGGATCACAGCTGCTGTTAGAACCAACATCACCCCGAGGCTGCGTGTCAGCAGTTCTTTGTACTCAGACGCATCCGCAAAGAACGTTTTTAGCACAAGGGCTGTAAGGATAGAGGCGGGCACGCTGCCTGAAGCGAGCATTAACACCGTTCGCCATTCGATATTCTTGTGTCTGTGATGACTGACAACACCACCGGCCTTTGTAATGGCGGCGTACAGCAAGTCTGTGCCTATAGCAACGTTGTAGGGAAAGCCAAATAAGATCAGCAAAGGCGTCATTAATGAACCGCCGCCGACGCCGGTTAATCCGATTGCGAGACCAACACCGCTTCCCGCGGCTATATACATCAGAATATCCATCATAGTTACAACTTGATCACATCAGATAAAAAGGTCGCGCCACTTTAGCAATCTGCGGCTATTCTAAGAAGGAATAGTTTTGTATATTTTTATAGCTTTTTCGTATAGTTAGCGATATGTTATAAATCAACTGTTGGTGGCGTGTGGCTGTCCTACACCAATAATTCTGTGACAGGTTTTGAGGGCTTTAAATGAAATTGCAACAACTGCGCTATATCTGGGAAGTCGCACACCACGACTTAAATGTCTCGGCCACGGCACAGAGCCTGTATACCTCGCAACCCGGTATTAGTAAGCAGATTCGCCTTTTAGAAGACGAGTTGGGCGTAGAGATATTCACCCGCAGCGGTAAGCATTTAACAAGAGTGACACCGACGGGCGAGGAGATTCTGAAAATCGCAGGCGATATTTTGCGCCAAGTCGACAGCATCAAGCAGTTAACGCAACAGCACAACAGTCCCAATAAAGGCAGCCTGTCTATAGCGACCACCCACACGCAAGCGCGCTATGCACTGCCACCGGTGATAGGCAGTTTTATTGCGAAATACCCCGACGTCTCGCTGCATATGCACCAAGGCACACCGGTGCAAATTGCAGAAAAGGCAGCCGATGGCAGTGCTGATTTCGCCATTGCAACAGAAGCCATGGAACTTTATAACGATCTCTTAATGATGCCGTGCTATCGCTGGAATCGCTGTATTCTTGTGCCAAAAGACCACCCGCTGGCGAAACTGAGCAAGATTACAATTGAAGATGTCGCCGAGCATCCTATTGTCACCTATGTCTTTGGCTTCACCGGTCGTTCGCGGCTGGATGATGCTTTCAGCAGCAAAGGCCTCTCGCCCAAAGTGGTGTTTACGGCTACCGATGCCGACGTTATTAAAACTTATGTGCGATTGGGCTTGGGCATTGGCATTGTGGCGCATATGGCCCACGACCCTGTTCTTGATGGTGATTTGGTGGCGATAGAGGCGGGGCACTTATTTGAATCAAGCGTCACCAGCATTGGATTTCGCAAGGGTACGTACTTGCGTGGCTATATGTACGATTTCATTCGCACCTTTGCTCCCCATCTAACTCGCAAGGTGGTTGACGAGGCAATGGCGCTGCCAAATAAGGAAGCTCAGGAGCGCTACTTCGCCTCCATGCCGCTGCCCATGGTTTAAAGGGGCTGGCTTATAACGCAATGTTGGTGTCGCCATAAAAAACCCCAGACAATGCTGGGGTAGTTTTAAGTGGATAGCGGGTGCTGCTGGCAACACCGAGCAGGGCGCTAGAGAAAATCTAAATCAACATCATTCATGATTTCTCTAATTTCATCATCTTCGCTGGTCTGAGCATTGAGCACTTCTTTAACAAATTTGAAGTACACCGTGTAGATCTCTGGGGCCTGTCCATCGCGCTCCACGATAAAGAATGGCGCGCGGTCAACAGTATGTAAGGCGGCCAAGACCATGCCCTCAGACGCTGGATCAGCTTCGTCTGCAATCACCACGCGGTCAAGCCGCTCGAGGTGGCCCGCGGCGCGCATTTTCTCTTCCACCTCGCCACATTTCTTGCAAGGTGAGCCATCGGCAAATAGCTTTTTGACCATGGTGATTTTCATTGTTACTTCTCGATATTGACTGCGTGCAACCCACATTCCTTCATGGTCGCTTCCTCCCACCACCAGCGACCTTCTCGCTCGTGTTGGCCCGGGCCTGTGGGGCGTGTGCAGGGCTCACAGCCGATACTGACAAAGCCTTTATCGTGCAAGCTGTTATAGGGTACGTTGTTCTGGCGAATGTAGTCCCAGACTTGCTGTGACGTCCAGTTTGCCAGTGGATTAAACTTCGTCAGCTTGTCATCGGGACGCGCAAAGGCCTTGTCATCCTGCATCACCGGTACCTCGGCGCGGGTGCCGGGGCTCTGGTCGCGGCGCTGGCCTGTAATCCACGCATCGACGGTCAATAGTTGCTTGCGCAGTGGCGATATTTTGCGAATGCCACAGCACTCTTTGTGGTCATCTTCGTAGAAGCTAAACAACCCTTTTTCTTTTACCAGCTTTTCAACGCGCGCAGCTTCTGGATAAACCACATCAATATCGATGTTGTAGTGCTTGCGGACAGCTTCGATAAAGCGGTAGGTCTCGGCATGTAACCGGCCTGTATCGAGCGAAAATACGCTGATATCTTTGCGAATTTTGTAGGCCATATCGATAAGCACAACATCTTCCGCGCCACTAAAGGAGATGGCGATATTGTCAAAGTTGTCCAATGCGTATGCGAGTATGTCCTGCGGCGACCGCGTGGCAAGTTCGCGTTCGATATCAATAACGGTGGTAATGCTGCCCATGGCTAGAATCCTGCTGATTTCAAAAGGCGCGACTATAGCAAAGTGCTGGATAGTGTAAAAATAATAAGCTGCTATACGCTTATAACTTTTTGTATCAACCGCCGAGAATTGCGCCGTATTGTCGAACCGAGTAGAGTGCAGGCAAAAATCAATGGGGAGTTATTTGAATGGAAATTGCATGTTTGGATTTAGAAGGTGTCTTAGTTCCTGAAATTTGGATCGCCTTTGCGGAAAAGACCGGTATAGAAGCTTTAAGGAAAACCACAAGAGATGAGCCAGACTATGACGTTCTGATGCGTTACCGGCTTAAAATTCTTGAGGAGAAGGGCTTGGGCTTAAAGGAGATCCAAGAGGTTATAGCCACTCTAGAACCATTGCCCGGGGCTATTGAATTCGTCAATTGGCTGCGCGAGCGGTTCCAAGTAGTCATCTTATCAGACACGTTTTACGAGTTTGCCAGCCCGCTGATGAAGCAGCTCGGTTATCCCACGCTTCTCTGTCACAAGTTAGAGACGGACGAGCGGGGCAGAGTGGTCAAGTATCACCTGCGCCAAGCCAACCCAAAGCGTCAGGCAGTGGTGGGCTTTAAAAGCATGTATTACAGAACCATTGCTGCGGGTGATTCGTATAACGATACGACAATGCTTGCAGAGGCAGACGCTGGGATTTTATTTCATGCGCCGCAGAATGTGATTGACGAGTTCCCACAGTTTCCGGCAGTCCACAGTTTCGCTGATTTAAAGAGAGAATTTATACGTGCAAGCAATCGGAATTTGGCGCTTTAGAGATTGTCTTTAACAGGGTTTAGGTTTCTAATAGGTCGCCTTACCCCTCCACTAACTCAGTTGCTTTTATGAATAGCAAAACCTCAAGTGCAGAACGTATTCGCGAAAAGAAGAAGCTTTTTGTGGCCCGTGAGCAAAAGATCATTGATGCTGCACTTGAGTTGTTTTTGTCGGAAGGCATCGATCGCGTCACCGTGTCGCGTATTGCCGCAAAAGCGGGCATAGGCAAAGGCACCGTCTACAAACATTTTTTAACTAAGAACGAAATTCTTATCCGTATTATGCTCGACCATGAGGAGAGCATAACCCAAAAGTTAGCGGCTGGAATCGCGAAATCGGAAAAGGGCGAGTCTGGGGCTGCGGCCAAAGCCTATTTTGAGTCTCGCCTGGCGCGACCAGAGCTTGATCGTTTAGTACAGCACTTGGAGGTTCGTCTAATTGATGAGCCGGACGTTGCAGAGCAACTTGATCAGCTGCACAAGATGCGACGTTCCAACGAAGATTCGCTCAACAGCATGATCACGCGCTTGATTGACCGCGGTGTCCTTGAAGATGTGCCGCCACACTATCACTACCTCGGCTGCTGGGCGCTGGCGCAAGGCGCGGTGGAGCTGTGCTTCAGTCGCAGCTGGAACTACCGTCTCGACAGTGAAGACCTGATGAAATTTATCACGGGTATAGGTGTAACAATGGGCAATCGTGGCCAGTACCGCGATCTTTCATCCAATAAATCTTCGCGCAGCAAGCCTGCGTCGACAAAAGGCTAAACGCGCTTTATGCCTGTCTCTCTCGAGAGCTTATTTTCTGACCTTCTCGTTTTGCAGCAGGCATCTGCATCAGGATTACCACCAGTTCATCTGTGGAACCCCCCGTTAAGCGGTGATATCGATATTGTCATCGACCGTGAAGGGCGCTGGATTCACGAGGGCGTCGAAATAAAACGGGCACCCTTAGTAAAACTGTTTGCGTCAATCTTGCGCATGGAGCAAAGCGAGTACTTCTTAGTAACGCCTGAAGAGAAGTGGCGTATAACCGTGGAGGTCGCCCCTCTGTACGTTATTTCTGCCAGTCACGACATACGTGAAGGGCAGCAAGCCGTGGTGCTAACTACCTCGACTGGGGATGTGGTTGTGGTTGATAAGGCGCATCCACTCTGGGTAGAGCAGGCGGAAAACTCTGACCAGCCGTTGCCGCTGGTGTTAGTACGCGACAATCTTACCGCCTTGATTGGCCGCAATGTTTTTTATGATTTAGTCGATAGAGCACTGCATGCGAGTGGCGATGAAGCGGCCACAGATGCTCTCTATCTCTCCAGCATGGGCGATCAGTTTTTGCTGGGGTATGCGGGCGCTTAGTTGGCGCTATGTGAGTAATCGATATAAAAAAACCCGCACCTGAGATGCGGGTTTTTTTGTAGGTTTTCAGCGGCAGTTCGCCGCGCTTCACATGCAGATAAAACCTTACATAGCAGGATAGTTCGGCCCGCCAGACCCTTCTGGAACAACCCAGTTGATATTTTGACCCGGATCCTTGATGTCGCATGTTTTGCAGTGAACACAGTTCTGCGCATTGATCTGAAAGCGCGGTGTACCGTCAGCATTTGCCACTACTTCATAGACACCAGCAGGGCAGTAGCGCTGAGCGGGTTCGTCGTACATGGGCAAATTCACCGCAATCGGGCGATCCGGATCCGCCAAAACGAGGTGGCAGGGCTGATCTTCTTCGTGGTTAGTGTTCGACATAAACACTGATGACGCCTTATCGAAACTCAATTTTCCATCGTATTTTGGATAGTTGATCTTGGCGCATTCCGCCGCCGGCTTCAGTGTTTCGTGGTCAGCCACTTTGTCCGACATCGTCCATGGCAGTAAACCATTAAAAATATTGATGTCGATAAACGCGTAAGCGGAACCGATTATATTGCCAAACTTGTGCTGCGCTGGACCAAAATTGCGCTGCATATGCAGCTCTTTATAAGCCCAAGAGTTTTTGTAAACGGTCGCGTACTGCTCCAGATCGCTGTTGCTCTTATCTGCTGCGAGCGCTTCTGCGACTGTTTCTGCCGCCAGCATGCCCGACTTCATGGCGGTGTGACTGCCTTTGATTTTTGCGAAGTTGAGTGTACCCGCATCATCGCCAATCAGAATTCCGCCGGGGAAGGACATTTTCGGCTGAGACTGCAGGCCGCCCTTTAAAAGCGCACGCGCACCATAGGTTAAACGCTCACCGCCCTCAAGATACTTGGCGATTTGTGGGTGATGCTTGTAGCGCTGAAACTCATCGTAAGGGCTCACGTGTGGATTGGTGTACGACAGATTGGTAATCAAACCCACGGCAACCGTGTTGTCTTCGAGATGATATAAAAAACCACCACCTAGGGATTTGCTTTCATCAAGAGGCCAGCCTGCGGTATGAACCACCAATCCAGGCTTGTGCTGATCGGCTGGGACCTTCCATAACTCTTTGATACCGATACCGTAATGCTGGGGGTCTTTACCCTCATCTAAACGGTACTTGGCAATAATTTGCTTACCGAGATGTCCGCGACAGCCTTCAGAAAAGAGGGTGTATTTGGCACGCAGCTCCATGCCTTGCATGTAGGAGCCTTTCTGCTCGCCGTTGTGACCGATGCCCATATCGCCGGTTGCAACGCCTAGCACTTCATTGTTTTCACCGTACAGCACTTCAGAGGCAGCAAACCCAGGGAATACTTCAACGCCGAGATTTTCCGCCTGCTCAGCGAGCCAGCGACATACTTTGCCCAAACTGACAATGTAGTTGCCATGGTTGTGCATTGTTTTTGGCGCGAAAAAATTAGGTACTTTAATGCTCTTGGTGGCACCGGTGAGAACAAAGATATTGTCATCGGTGACTGGCGTGAGCAGCGGGGCGCCCATCGCTTCCCAGTCAGGAAATAGTTCGTTTAATGCGGTTGGTTCGAGCACCGCTCCGGAAAGAATATGAGCACCGACCTCGGATCCCTTTTCGACGACACAGACCGAAATGTCGGCATTGATTTGTTTGAGTCGACATGCAGCGGCGAGACCAGAAGGGCCTGCACCGACGATGACAACGTCATAATCCATATATTCTCGTTCCAAGGGAAATCTCCACGGTATTATTTGAATTTTAAGTATGTATTTTACAAGCATCATATAGGCATAGCTATAGTCTACATAAATAACCAGAATTGATATGCGCGCAGGGCGCTTTAGACTGACTCACTGGTCGTATTACAAAAGCCGTTGCCTTGATTTATGTGGCCTAGATAGGCAATATGTGCGTCCGTAAATTTGGCCTGTGCTAACCTGTGCTCCAGCGGCATAAGTCAGCCTGATACGCCCCAGAATTCCATTAACAATTAACCATGTAAAAAGGAAAACCATGAAAGTACTGGTCGCCGTAAAACGTGTTGTTGATTACAACGTCAAGGTTAGACCTAAGTCTGATGGTACAGATGTCGACTTGGCTAACGTAAAAATGTCTATTAACCCTTTCTGTGAAATCGCCGTTGAAGAAGCTGTGCGTCTCAAAGAGAAGGGTATTGCCACTGAAATTATTGCTGTGTCGGTTGGACCGCAACAGTCGCAAGAGCAACTTCGCACAGCGTTGGCGCTAGGTGCCGATCGCGCGATATTAGTTAACACTGACGATGCGCTTGAGCCCTTAGCCATCGCCAAGTGCCTAAAAGCAGTGTGTGATGCCGAATCTCCAGAATTAATCCTGCTCGGCAAGCAAGCGATCGACGGTGACAACAATCAGACAGGCCAGATGCTTGCAGCACTGCTCGGCTGTGGTCAAGCGACTTTTGCCTCTGAGCTGTCTATTGACGGCACCAACGTCAGTGTGATTCGCGAAGTGGATGGCGGATTACAGACGTTGGCCCTAACGCTCCCAGCGATTGTGACCTCTGATTTGCGCCTCAATGAGCCGCGCTACGCGTCACTGCCAAACATTATGAAAGCGAAGAAAAAGCAGCTCGATATGATGACGCCTGCCGATCTCGGCGTAGATATTAGCGCTCGCGTCAAACTTCTGGGTGTTGAGCTTCCTGCGTCGCGTCAAGCGGGCATCAAGGTTGCCGACGTTGCAGCACTTGTTGATAAACTTAAAAACGAAGCGAAGGTGATCTGATGAGTATTCTGGTGATTGTTGAGCACGACAACAGCAGTTTGAAGCCTGCTACCCTGAACTCCGTAACGGCCGCGCAAGCAATTGGCGGTGACATTGATCTTTTAGTGGCCGGTGCGAATTGCCAGTCCGTTGCGGCTGAGGCGGCGAAAGTGGGCGGTATCCGTAAAGTGTTGGTGGCTGATAATGCGGCCTATGCACATAGTTTGGCGGAAAACGTTGCACCGTTGATTGCTGAGGTTGGCGCAGGTTACAGCCATATCCTCGCGACAGCGACAACCACGGCCAAAAACATTATGCCGAGAGCAGCTGCATTGATGGATGTTCAGGCGATTTCTGAAATCAGTGCGGTTATCAGTGCTGATACCTTCAAACGCCCGATCTACGCAGGCAACGTCATTGCCACTGTGCAGAGCAGCGACGCGATCAAAGTGCTGACTGTGCGCGGTACGGCCTTTGACGCAGCGTCTGCGGATGGCGGTTCGGCAGCCATTGAAGCAGTGGCGTCGGCCCATGATGCAGGTAAGTCTGCATTTGTAGGCGAAGAAGTGGCCAAATCTGACCGTCCAGAACTGACAGCCGCGAAAATTGTGGTATCAGGTGGTCGCGGTATGGGTAATGGTGAGAATTTTAGCTTGATCTACAGCTTGGCTGACAAGCTTGGTGCTGGTGTTGGCGCATCCCGTGCAGCAGTTGACGCAGGCTTTGTGCCAAACGATATGCAAGTAGGGCAGACGGGTAAAATTGTTGCGCCTGACCTGTATATTGCGGTGGGCATTTCTGGCGCTATTCAGCACTTAGCCGGTATGAAAGACAGCAAAGTGATTGTGGCCATCAACAAAGACGAAGAAGCACCGATTTTCTCGGTGGCTGACTACGGTTTGGTTGCTGACTTGTTCAGTGCACTGCCTGAGTTGGAAGCTGCTATTTAAAGGCAGGCTGCAGGGCTGTTGTGAATGTAAAAAGGCTCCCTAGGGAGCCTTTTTTTTGGCTTTTGCAGACTAGCGGGCGAGGTCTGGTAACGAGGTCTTGTAAAGAGCTTCTCGCGAGGCTGCGGCTATCTTTTTTGTTTTGGGTTGCGCTCATGCTTGCGTTCATTTTGGGCACCGCCTTTTTTGTACGACTTATCGGTTTCCACCCCACGTTTTTCTGCTCGCTCGTTGTGCCTGTCATCGTCACTTGGCCTGTGCACATCATGCTCAATCGAACGGCCACGCTGGTGCGGCGGCAAGCTACGTACCTCGTCTGATCGGCGGTGATGTGCAGCGGGAGGTCGCTCGCGCAGCGCCTTGCGGGCATCAATTGCCTCGCGACGCTCTTCGGGGCTCATATTTTGCCATTGGTCGCGCAGCTCTCGGCGCTGCTCTGGGGGCATCTGCTGAAATTTCTGACGGGCATTGCGGACCTGTTGCCGCTCTTCAGGTGACATTTTCTCCCATTCTTGGGCTCTATTTTTCAGGTTTTTGTCGCCTGCTCGGCGCAGCATTTGCTGTTGCTGTCGTGGGGTTAAGCTGTCCCAGCGATTGGCGATAGGTGCCAGCGTCTGGCGCACGTCATCTGGAAGGTCGCGCCAAGCAATTGCATCTGGCTCCTGAGGCGACTGCGCGGCGGCAGGTAACGCACTGCCGATAAACAGCGTGAAAAGCAGAGTGTAGAAGTAAGTTTTTATCATCATTTTCAACCGCTAGAGTTAGGTCTCCGATTGGGCCAGCCAAGTGTAAAAATCAAGATCTTCGTACAGGTCGAGATTGTCTTCTGTTATGTCAGACTGAAAACTGCCACTAACCGTTTCTGTTACCGGTTTTGAGTGATCGAACGGCATGAAAAACACGCTAACCAGCATTACAGACGCGAGAGACGTAGCCATCGCAGGCCAAAAAAAGCGGCTTTTAGCGGGCCTGTGCTGGGCTAGGGCATTTTTTCTGGCCTGCGCCAGACGAAACAGATCGTCGGCAGCGGTGTCGTTTTCAATGGCCTGCAGATCGCTCTGCAATAGGCGCTCTGTATGGTTATTCATTCCAATAGTCCTCCAGAGAGTGTCGCAGCGAGTGCATCGCTCTTGAATAATGGGTTTTCACACTGCCTTCGGTACAGCCCATGCACTCCGCAGTGAGCGCTGTGCTCATACCGTCCCAGCAGCGCAGCATAAAGGCCTCGCGCTGCCGTGTGGGGAGGCCTTCAACAGCCTCGGTAAGTCTTTCTATCTGTTGTTGGCGCACAAACATCTGATCGGGTGTTTGCGAGTGGTGACCTTCGGCGCGGTCAATAAGATCACCACCTTCATCATCCGCTTTCATGCCCCAGCTTGCCAAGCGCAATAATCGATTTTTAACGGCATTGCGTCGGTAGTAGTCCGTAATTTTGCCGTTGAGTATGCGGTAAAAAAGCGGCCGCCACTCCTCGGCGGTGTTGGACGAGTATTTCTGCACCAATTTGTACATACTGTCCTGAACAATATCCAGTGCATCTTCGCGGCTGCCCGTGGCCATTCTAGCCATTTGGAACGCACGCCGTTCAATGTCTCTGAGAAAAGTATCCATTGAGACGTGCGAGGTTTCTTCTCTCATCCTAAAGAGTTCCTCGTGGCAGTAGGTGCGAGCCATCGACAAGGAATAGCCACAGTCACTAATCGCGCTCGCCATAATCTAAAATATTGTCCATTAGTAATACAAATGCCATCCATTCCAAGTAATCGTTGTCATCATGGTGGTGCCTATGGGCTGCGCCGTGACGGTGATATTGCAGGTAATGGCGATGATGCCTATCATAATCTCGCTGGTGAAAACGGTCAGAGTAATAATGCTGACTGTGACGACCATTAAACTGGCCGCCGTAGCTAAAAGCAGGGCGCTGATGTCCGTAGTGATGGCCGCGCTTGCGCTCGTGCTTGTAGGCTTTTTCACGGGCATTTGACCGATAGTATCGATCATAGTGCTCAGACTGGTCGCGCGCCCGATAATTTTTTCCTGATCTATCGTGATCTGCCAAGGCTACTGTGGGGAAACTCAGCAGGCCAGTGCAGATAGCCACTAACATTATTTTCTGTTTCATAACGTTCTCCTTGTGAATAGATTACGGTATGTAACGCAGGTGCAGGAACGGGGTTGACAGCGGCTAGAGCGATAGTTCGGCCCAGACAGGGCAGTGGTCAGAGGGCTTAACAAAACTCCTCAGAGAGATTGCAATACCGGCATCTGAGACTTTGGCAAGGGCTGCTGCGGAGGTGAGTATCAGGTCAATACGCAAGCCGCGCTTGGGCTCTTGCTCGAAACCCCGGCTGCGATAATCGAACCAACTGTAGCGATTGTCGGTCGGATTGAGCGCGCGAAAGCTGTCATGCAGCCCCCAGTCGGACAAATTTTGCAGCCACTCTCGTTCCTCCGGGAGAAATGCACACTTACCCGTGGCTATCCAGCGTTTGGCATTTTCTGGCGCAATACCGACGTCGATATCTGCGGGGGCGACGTTCATATCGCCCATGACTATCACGTGATCATCGGCCGTAAACTGGGCGTTTAGATAATTCAGCAGGTCACCGTAAAATTGCTCTTTTGCTGGGTATTTCGTTGGATGCTGACGGCTCTCTCCCTGTGGAAAGTAGCCGTTAATGACGTGCAGGGTAGTGCCATTGAGCTTGTATTGCCCATGAATCAAACGTGGCTGGGCGTCTTCCGCATCGTCGGAAAAGCCGGTACTTGTTGTGAGTGCTCTAGTTTTACTGAGCAGCGCAACGCCGTAGTGACCCTTTTGGCCGCAAAAGTCGACGTGGTACCCCATCGCCTCGATCGCCTCGCGGGGAAACTCTGCATCACTGACCTTGGTCTCCTGCAACCCTATGATATCGGGGGAATACTGGTCTACCAGCGCCTGCAATTGGTGTAGGCGCGATCTAAGACCGTTGACATTAAATGAGACAATTCGGGCCATTGGACTAGTTTTGCAGATCTGATCGCTGAACGATCGACGTGGCCGCAGCGGCAGCGTTCATCAACCTAATTTGATCGGCAAGAATATAGCCAGTCTCCTGTAACATGGGGTCGGTTTCGGCAATATTTTTATCATCTTCGGCTTTCTTGAGCTCTGCTGCTTCGGCAGCAGCGATGGCCTGATCAACTTCAGAGTCTGTGTCGATCTCACTGTCTTTGTTGGCGGATTTCCATGCTTTCACATCGGCGTAGGCGTCCAATTTCTTTTGCTTGCGGCGATCGTTTTCAAGGAGAAATAACTGGTTATCCCAATCCGCTGAACGCAGGCGCCGCTTTTCTATATTCAGGGAGATGGCTTTGTCCGCGTCCCAGCTCTCGCTCAGGGCCAGCTGTCGCACCATATGTACATAATCTGGATCAACTGCAGTGCGCGCTAAATGCCGCGCGGTTAGGGTTGATATAAAAGGCTTCACGTCCCCTGAAGGTTTGAAGGGGACTGAATGAATGCTGTCCCAGGGGAGGGCGTTCTCCTGCTCGCTCTCGCCGACTTCTTCTTTATCAAAGAGGGAGGGGAGTTCGATATCGGGCAATACACCTCGATGTTGGGTACTATCGCCTGAGACACGGTAAAACTTAGATATGGTCAGTTTTAGCTGGCCACTACTCAGGCCTGTCACATCTTGTACGGTTCCTTTGCCAAAGCTTTGGCTGCCAACGATTATCGCGCGGCCATAGTCTTGCAGGGCGCCGGCAAAGATTTCTGATGCAGAGGCGCTAAGGCGATTAATTAGAACAACCAATGGCCCGTTGTACGCGGCGGGCATAGTGGCGCGCTGGTCGCGAGAGACTTGCTGGTAGGCATTGCGAATTTGAACTACAGGCCCTGGATTGATAAACAAATCCGTGAGCATTGTCGCTTCGTGCAGCGAGCCACCGCCGTTGTTGCGCAGATCTAAGACAATTCCGTCGACCTTTTCTTTGCGCATCTCCATCAAGAGCTTGTAGACATCGCGGGTGGTGCTTTTATAGTTGGGGTCGCGCTGGCGATAGGCCTCAAAATCCATGTAGAAAGCAGGAATTTCAATCACGCCGAGCGTAAGGTCAACACCGTCTTGCTGAACGTTGATGATCTTACTCTGCACCGATTTATCTTCTAATTTGACCTTGTCGCGGACGATGGTGACAATTTTACTGCTATCGGTTGAATCGCTGCCACCGCTGAGCACCTCTAGCCAAACCGTTGAATCCTTGTCGCCGCGAATTAGCTGCACGACGTCGTCAAGACGCCAGCCAATCACGTCGACCATGTCATTTGCCGATTGACCCACGGAAATGATTTTATCGCGGGCTTTTAGAATGCCCTGTAAATCTGCTGGGCCGCCGGGAATAATCCGTGAAATCTTGGTGTACTCATCTTCGGTGGTGAGTTCTGCGCCTATACCTTCGAGGGATAGCGACATATTTATCTGAAAGTTGTCGGTTGTTCGCGGCGAAAAGTACGACGTGTGCGGGTCGTAGAGAGCGGCGAGGGCGTTCACGTAGAGCTGGAACACGTCTTGACTATCGCGCTGAGCCATTTGCGTCATTTGCGTATTAAAGCGCTTAATCAGCAGCTCGCGCGCCTTGGTGGGCTCTTTGTCGTTTAATAGCAGCCTAATCATGGCGTCTTTGAGTCGCTTGCGCCAATAATCGCTGCGTTCTTCCGGGGTTACCATCCAAGTGCGCTCGTCACCGTCGATAACGATGGTTTCATCTTGGGTTAAATCAAACTCGTAATCGCTCTCCAGCAGTGCAATATTTTCCTTGAGCTGCGCCAGCGCAATATCACGTAGACGATTAAACATAATAAACCCTGGCTCGACATCGCCACGGCGAGCAAGATCGTCAAGCTTGGTTGACCACTGGTTAAAGTTGTCGATATCAGACTGCAAGAAGTAGCTTTTTAGCGGGTCGAGCATTTCGATGTATTCAGCCAAATAGCGTTTGGAGAGATCATCGTTGATCTCTTGGCCACGGTAGTGACGCGTGGCGAGACGGTCGAGTATTTCACGGTAGAGGGCAGTCTGCTCTGACTGCGCTTTAATGGGTGCAAGATCCTTGGCATCTAGCGCAAAACTCGATGGGCCAAAAAGGGTGAAAAGCAGAATGACGATAACGCGGTACATGGTTAATTTCCTTGTCTGGAATGGCTAATGGTAGCAGATCTCGCAGAGAGAACTATAGACAAGTTTATGAACGGATCTATCCATGATGGTAAGAGTATGCACAATTAAGAGCAGGGAGTGACGCTGAGTGCTTGTAGGCTTATTTGTTATGTCCTCTAATCTCAATTAGTGGACATAGTAGACATTCGGAAAACAGGCTGCTACAGTCGCGTTTATCGTTACCGCCACCCTTAACGCTAAACTATGCACGAGAAGCCACATGTCAAAAGCGTTTAAAGCCTGCCCACTGTTTGATGCGCACAAAGCATTCGTGCGTCTGCCCATGGGCAAAGCCATGCTCGAGTGCTACCCCGATGCAAAACAGTTTTTACTTAACGTCTGCCAAACCATTCCCGACGCGCTGGACGATTTTTTACACACCCAATCCTTCCTTAAAAGTTACAGCCGTAAAAGCGAAGCGACATTTCGCGGCTATCGCAATGAAGTTGAACGGCTTCTGCTGTGGGCTTGGACTGTGGCTGGCAAAAGCGCGATTCAGCTTAAACGTCCTGATCTCGAGGGTTATTTCGACTTTGTGCACAATCCGCCGACACCGTGGATAGGCACATCTGTACAAGATCGCTTCAAAATTATCGGCGGAGAGTCGCGTCAAAATGAACTTTGGCGGCCATTTGCCGGGAAAATCGCCAAGGAGAACCGAAAACAGGCGATTGTGGAGGGCACTGATATCGAAGTTCTGCGCGATGGTCATACGCTATCCCACGAGGCCATGAAGATCTGTTACTCCGCGGTTTCCTGCTATTACGATTATTTGACAGATGAAGGCTACGCGTTTGGCAACCCAATCCCGGCTATTCGCAAGCAGTCACCGTACCTTATTAAGGGCACCACACAGAAAAACATTAAGCGTCTGTCTGATTTGCAGTGGGACTATGTACTTGAGTGCGCGCAGTCTGCGGCTGATGGAGATCCGCTTCACGAGCGCACACTTTTCGTCACCGCAACCTTAAAATCCCTGTATTTGCGGGTGTCGGAGCTCTCTGACCGCAGTAACTGGCAGCCGACGTGGAAACATTACTGGCGTGACAGCGACGGCAACCATTGGTTAAAAGTGCTGGGGAAAGGTAACAAAATGCGAGATGTCTCAGTGCCAAGCGCCCTGCTACCGTTTATTGAGCGCTATCGCCTGTATCGAGCCTCGTTGAGCCCTTCGTTTGGTATTAATTCAGCCTTAGTAGCGAAAAATCGCGGCACAGGTGGCATGACATCACGGCAATTGCGGCGAATTGTCCAAGATGCATTTGATTTAGCCTACGACAAGATGCTCTCAGAAGGCTTTGGCGGTGAAGCCTCAGCGCTTCGTGAAGCCACTACCCATTGGTTGCGGCACACAGGCGCATCACAAGACATTGCCACGCGCCCTCTCAAACACATGGCCGATGACTTGGGTCATGCGAGCATGGGCACCACTGATCAGGTGTACATACAGTCAGATATGAAAGAGCGGGCAAGGTCTGGAAAGACGCGCGAAGTTTAATAATATCAATAGGTTATTTGATATATCTAAAGTAACTTGCACAATAAAAGGACGCAATAGAAGCAAAGAAAAGGGGGCGCAAGCCCCCTTCTCTCTATCCGTTTTCCACTCAATTAGACGTTGAGCAGCAGGTGCTGGCGCTCCCACGACGATATGACACGGTTAAACTCTTCGAATTCCACCAGTTTGATCGATGTGTACAGCTGGATAAACTTTTCTCCGAACAGATCAACGATATCCTGATTATCTTCTAAACCGCGCAACGCCTCTTCAAGACTGCGTGGCAGCGTAATGTCTTCCATGTAAGCATTGCCTGCAAATGGCGCAGATGGCTTCAAGCCCTTCTTCATGCCGAGATAACCACAGGCGAGTGTCGCAGCAATTGATAGATAGGGATTTACATCAGCACCAGGAAAGCGGTTTTCAACACGATAATCACGTGGGCTGGCGTCAGGAACGCGTAAACCCGTCGTTCGATTATCAAATCCCCAGTGCAGATTGATTGGCGCTGACACTTCGCGAGTAAAGCGTCTATAGGAGTTCACGTTTGGCGCAAAGAAGCTCATCACAAACGGCGTGTACATCTGTAAACCGCCGATATAGTTATAGAACAACTCGCTGTACTGACCATCGGCAGTGGCGAAGATGTTGGCGCGATCTTTGGTTGAAATAACGCTCTGGTGAATATGCTTCGCCGATCCTGGCTCTATTGCCATTGGCTTGGCCATGAAGGTTGCGTACATATCATGCTTTAGTGCTGCTTCGCGAACCATGCGCTTAAAGGTAAATACTTGGTCAGCAAGCGCCAGCGCATCGCCATGAATAAAGTTCACTTCCAGCTGAGCGGCCCCAGACTCGTGAATCAAGGTATCCACATCAAGCTCCATCGCTTCCGCGTAGGAGTACATAGTCTCAACGAACGGCTCAAACTCGTTAGCAGCATCAATGCTGTACGACTGGCGCGCCGTTTCAGGGCGACCAGAGCGGCCAATTGGCGGCTTCAAGACCAAGTCAGGATCGATATTTTTTTCGATTAAGTAGAACTCCATCTCTGGCGCAATTACCGGCTCCCAGCCCTCTGCTTCGTACAGCGAAAGCACACGCTTGAGTACGTTGCGTGTAGAGAATGGATGGGGCTTGCCATCTTTTGTCAGGCAGTCATGAATAATTTGGCCGGTTGTTTCATTCGCCCAAGGTACGAGACGCATTGTTCCGGGGTCAGGCTCCAGCAGCATATCGCCGTCAAGGGTGCCCAGCAGCTCCCAAAAATTAGATGAATACTCGCCGGTAACTGTCTGCGCCAAAATAGCTTCAGGGAGACGGCTGTCCTCTTTTAAGAATTTTTTTGCGGGAATGAATTTGCCTCGAGCGTTACCCGTTATATCGGGAACAAGGCATTCGACTTCAGTGATGTTGTTTTGTTTTAGCCAATTTTCAATGGCTTTTTCGGACTGCATAAAGCACCTATTCACAGGTTGTATAAGATTTATGATTATCATGCATTATTCGAACAATTGTTCAATAATAGTTGAATTATTATTCGAAAAGCTGATAATGTCAACTTATAAGTGCTTATCTACACTGAAATTTTTGGAGATGTGAACTAGATGCAGTCGTACTACACAGCCAGCACCGCAGCCGTAACTGGATCGGGAACCTTGCAGGGCGATCAAAACGCCGACATTTGCATTATCGGTGCAGGCTATACCGGCCTCTCCTCCGCGCTCCATTTAGCCGAGCGTGGATACTCGGTTATCGTGCTTGAAGCCGAGACCATCGGTCACGGTGCGTCTGGACGAAACGGTGGCCACGTGGGCAATGGCCAGCGCAAAGATCAGAACTATTTGGAAAAGCAGTTTGGTGAAGATATCGCTCGCCTGCTCTGGGATATGGGGTTAGAGGCGGTCGATACGGTTAAGCAGCTGATTAACAGTCACGGGATTGACTGCGATCTCAAACAAGGCATCTTGCACTTGGCCCATAAAAAGAAATACTGTGGTGACCTGCAGCACGAGGTTACGCATCTCAGAGACCGTTACAGCTTTGATTCTATGCGCTATGTTCCTGCCACCGAGCTCAACCAGTTTCTCGACGTTGATGCCTACTACGGCGGCCTGCTCGATAGCGCATCACTGCACCTGCATCCCCTCAAATATTGCATGGGCTTGGCTGCGGCGGCGCTGAAGGCGGGGGTCAAGATCTACGAACACTCGCGCGTTACCGGTTACACACAAGCATCCCCTTCCGTGGTGTCCACCGCCAGCGGCAGAGTCTCGGCGAGAGAGGTGGTGCTGGCCTGCAACGGATATATCGACAAGCTAGAGCCGAAAATTAACGGTTATATCATGCCGATCAACAACTTTGTCATTGCTACGGAACCCTTAAGTGACGATCTCGCCGCCGCAGTCAGCCGCCAAGATACAGCCATGCAGGACACCCGCTTTGTGATTAACTACTGGAAGCTCTCTGGCGACAACCGCTTGATTTTTGGCGGCGGCGAAAATTACCGCAGAGGTTTCCCCGCCGATATAAAAAGCTTTGTACGCAAATATATGCTACAAATTTACCCGCAACTCCAGTCGACAACAATCGACTACGGTTGGGGCGGTACACTTGCCATCACATTGAACCGACTGCCGCACTTTGGGCGTATCGGCACCAATATTTGGCATATGCACGGTTATTCGGGGCATGGGGTGCCTACCGCAACCTTTGCTGGCAAGTTAATTGCCGAAGCCATTAGCGGCAAGCTTGAGCGGTTTGACACCATCGCCAACCTGCCCACGATGAAGTTTCCGGGAGGCACTCTACTACGATGGCCAGGCATGGTAGCTGGCATGCTCTATTTCGCACTGCGCGACAGGATTTAATGATGAACGAACGTCGTAAATTGACACCTCGCAACACGCCAATTCAAAAGCGCGCCCTCGAGCGTCGCGACAAGATTCTTGAAGTAACCGCAGTCCTGCTAGAAGAGATAGGCCAAGATGACCTCACCACCATACTCGTCGCCAAGCGCGCGGAGGTGTCTGTCGGCACGCTGTATCACTATTTCCCCAACAAGTACGCAATTCTCTATGCGCTTGCTGAGCGCTGGCTCGGTGAAATGGATATTGCACTGCAAGAAATGGAAGCGGAAGCCATTGAGCAGCTGAGTTTGCGCAAGTTTGTCGAGCGCAATATTGACCGTATGCTGCTGGTCTACAACAACCAGCGCGGTCTGCTGCCGCTGGTTCAGGCGATGTTTGGCGTGCCAGAATTAAAGGCGATGGATATCCAGCACGATGAGCTGATTATTACAGCCCTCGCGCGTATGTTTGCGCGATTAGAAATTGCGGAGCGAAGCTCGGAATTAACCCGCCTAGGGCGAGCCTATATGGAGATCAATCACGCGCTGCTCCTCGTGGTCGTCCATCAGAGCAAGAGCGATGGCTTGAAAACACTGAATGACCTGAAATACCTCAGCGTATCGCTAGTGGAGCGCGCGAAGAGTCAATTTTAATGTGATGTTCCACTCTGAAAAATTACATTAAAATAGCTACGCAAAATATTGTTTTATAAATATTTAATAATTTTATCTGGCTTTTGTTCTCATGGTCACAAACTCTTCCGCAGCGGATGGATGTATACCCACCGTTGCGTCGAAGTGGGCCTTGGTCGCGCCGGCTTTTAGCGCAATTCCCAGTCCTTGAATAATTTCAGCGGCATGCTCACCCACCATATGGCAGCCCAACACTCGATCTGTCGTCCGATCTACCACCAGCTTCATCGTCACACGGTCTGCACCGCCGCCCAAGGTTTGCAGCATCGGCTTAAAATCTGACAGATAGACATCAACAGCGGAGTACTCCGCCCTTGCCTGCTCTTCACTAAGGCCAACAGTGCCAAACTCAGGCTGGCAGAATACCGCCGTTGGAATATCGCTGTAATCAATGCGTGCGGTGCCATCGCCATAGAGATGGTCAACCAGCACCATCGCCTCTTGAATCGCCACGGGCGTCAGCTGCACACGGTCAATAACATCCCCCAAGGCATAAATTGAGGGGTCAGCCGTGGCAAACTGATCATCCACCACAATTGAACCATCCGCTCGCAACACAGCCGCTGTCGTATCAAGCCCAAGCCCAGCGGTATTGGCGCGTCGCCCCGTGGCGTAGAGCACCAGCTGAGTATCAATAGCGGCTTTGTCTGCAAGGGCAACACGCAGTCCGTCTGCGGTTTTAGTGATTTCATCAACATCTGACGACAGGTGAATATGAATGCCCTTTGCGGCCATACCCTCTGTGACTTTTGCCGTCATTTCTGCATCAAAGCTCTTCAACAGGCGCGGCCCGCGATAGACCAAATGGGTCTCCACTCCGAGGCCGTTCAAAATGCCGGCAAATTCTACGGCGATATAACCACCGCCCACGACCACAGCGCTTTTTGGCAGTGCATCGAGAAAGAACATCTCATTAGAGCTCAGTGCGTGCTCGCTGCCGGGGAATTCGGGAATATAGGGCCAACCGCCCACGGCAATCAAAATATGACGGGCACTGTAAGTGACGCCAGCGACGGAAACCTTGTGCGGCCCTACCACCGTGGCGCGGCCATCGAATAGTTCTGCCCCACTGTTGGCGATTAAATTGTTGTAAATACTGTTTAATCGGGCAATTTCAGCACTTTTGTTGTCCCGCAAGGTCTTCCAATCCAAGCGCGGCATCTGCCCAACCTGCCAACCAAAACCTTGACTGGCATGAAACAATTCAGGAAATTGCGAGGCGTAGACAAACAGCTTTTTCGGAACACAGCCCACATTTACGCAGGTGCCGCCCAAATAGCGCTCTTCCGCAATGGCCACCCGCTTGCCCTTGCCGGCAGCCATACGCGCGGCGCGCACACCACCTGAGCCGGCGCCGATCACAAATAGGTCATAGTCAAACTCGGAAGTCATTGCGGTTTATTCCTTAATATTGAACCAGGCTAGCGTGCTTTGCAGGCTAACGACATGCCCAACAATAATCAGCGTTGGTGCTTTCGCGCCAGCATCTCTGACAATCGAGGGCAGCGAATCTAAATCTCCAACAAAGACTCTCTGCTGGTCGGTGGTGCCCTTTTCGATCAACGCAGCCGGTGTGGATGCGGCCAGCCCATGGGCTTTGAGCGAGCGGCAGATAGTCTCCATGCCGCTCAAACCCATATAAAAGACGAGAGTTTGATTCGGCTGGACCAATTCTGGCCAATTCAAATCCATCTCACCAGAGCGCAAATGACCCGCGATAAAGCGCACCGACTGGGCGTGGTCTCGGTGGGTCAGAGGAATGCCCGCATAGCTGGCGCAGCCTGAAGCGGCTGTAATTCCCGGCACCACCTGAAATGGGATGCCCTCGGCCGCAAGGGTTTCAATCTCTTCCCCTCCGCGCCCGAAAATAAATGGGTCACCGCCTTTTAGCCGCACAACCCGGTTTCCTGCGCGGGCGTACTCGACCAATTTTTGGTTGATGTTTTCCTGCGTCACAGGGTGATCGCCGGCGGTTTTACCGACATAAATGCGGGTTGCGTCGCGGCGCACTAAATTGAGAACCTCTGCCGAGACCAAGCGGTCGTAGAGGACAATATCGGCCTGCTGCATCAACCGCAACGCTTTAAACGTCAGCAGATCGGGATCACCAGGGCCGCCGCCGACCAGATACACCTCGCCGGTTTTAAATGCGCTGGTGGCATCCAATTTTTCCTGCAGTAACCGCTCAGCCACCTGTAGATTATTGGCATAGGCCTGTTCAGCAATGGGGCCGTAGAACACCTCCTCCCAAAATGCTTTGCGGTCCGAGCCTGAGTCAAACTTCGCTTTGACGCGCTCGCGAAAGCTGCCGGCCAGCGCGGCTAGCTTGCTTAAACCTGCGGGCAGCAGAGCCTCGAGCTTGGTGCGCAGCAAACGCACGAGCACCGGCGCATCGCCGCCACTGGAAATGGCGATCTGAATCGGTGAGCGATCAATAATGGAGGGGAAAATAACCGTCGAAAAACCGGGATCATCGACCACATTTGCCAGAATATTGGCAGCCCGCGCGTGACTCGCGGCGAGGCGATTGAGCTCGTGATCATTGGTCGCAGCAATCATTAGCGCAACCTGGTCAAGGGCCAGCAAATGACTGTGATCGTAGGCTGCGGTAATTAGATGTAACCCATTGCAGCCGTGCTCTTTATCGCTGGCATCCATCGCCAGCAGATCGGCGCAGAACTCTTTTCCAACAATGGTAATAATCGCGCTGGCCTGCTGCACCAAACGCACCTTGCGCAGCGCAATCTCACCACCGCCCACTACCAGAACATTGCGGCCTTTGAGGTTATGGAACAGCGGTAAATAATCCATGGTGGTCCTATCTCTCTACCCAGCAACGGGGCAATGGCCGAGGTACAAACCTCTGCCGATTATTCAGCTCAACGAATAACCGTCGCACCATTCATCAAGGGTTGCAGTACTTCAGGAATAGCGATCGAGCCGTCAGCCTGCTGATAATTTTCCATCACGGCGATCAGTGTGCGCCCTACGGCTAAACCCGAGCCGTTAATGGTGTGCAGCAATTCTGGCTTGCCCTCGGCATTGCGGAAGCGTGTTTTCATACGCCGCGCTTGGAAATCGGCAAAATTACTGCACGACGATATCTCGCGGTATTTTTCCTGAGACGGCAGCCAAACTTCAATATCGTAGGTTTTGGCCGCAGAGAAACCCAAGTCACCACCACAGAGAATAACGGTGCGATAAGGCAACCCTAGCTTCTGCAGCAATGCTTCAGCGTGGCCGGTCAACTCTTCCAGAGCGTCCCAAGATTTTCCCGGGTGCACAAACTGCACCATCTCGACTTTTTCAAACTGGTGCTGACGAATCATACCGCGGGTATCGCGCCCGTAACTGCCCGCTTCGCTGCGAAAACAAGGCGTGTGACAGACAAACTTTACCGGCAGATGCTCAACAATTTCATCGCGGAAAATATTGGTCACAGGCACTTCGGCGGTGGGAATAAGATAAAACCCGCGCTCGTCGTCAATCTTAAACAGATCGGCCTCAAACTTTGGCAACTGGCCGGTGCCAAACAGGGATTCGCGGTTAACAATATAGGGCACGTAAACTTCTTCGTAGCCGTGCACGTCGATATGGGTATTCAGCATAAACTGCGTCAGCGCGCGATGTAGGCTCGCCAAACCGCCGCGCATTTGAGCAAAGCGTGAACCGGTGATTTTAGACGCAATATCAAAGTCTAACCCGCCTAATGCAGCACCGAGATCGACGTGATCCTTAACCTCAAAATCAAACTGACGCACAGTACCCCAGCGGCGAACCTCAACGTTATCGTTTCCATCGCTGCCAGCAGGCACCGAGCTATGTGGAATATTCGGTATACCCTGCAGCATCTCGTCAAGCGCAGACTGCACCTTAGCCAGCGCCTCGTCAGCCGTGGCAGATGCTTGCTTAATATGCTCGCCCTTTGCCTTTAACGGCTCAACGTCTTCACCCTTGGCTTTCGCTTCGCCAATCAGTTTGCCCATGGACTTGGCATAGCTATTGCGCTCTTGCTGTAAGCTCTCTGCCGCCAACTGCAGCTCTTTGCGCTGGGCGTCGAGGGACAAAAACAACTCCACATCAAGATCGTAGCGCTTGGTTTTTAGACTATCGGCAACGGCGTGTAAGTCCGAACGTAACAGCTTCGGGTCGAGCATGGTAAATTCCTTAACCTAAATTTAAAGTAAACGGGCAAGCCAGATAGCACCGCTAATCGCAACAAGGCAGAGCACCACTGTTGCGACAACGTAAACCAGCGCCAGAAAAAGGTGGCCATTTTGCCACAAACCGAGGGCATCAAGCGAGAATGTTGAAAAGGTGGTGAAGGCACCGAGAAAACCGATCATCAAAAGGCTGCGCATCTCTTGGGGCAACGCGGCTTTTTCCACAATAACGACAAATAAAAGCCCCATGACAAAGCTGCCCAGCACGTTGACTACCAGCGTAGCGTAGGGAAATTTGTGGTCAACGCTGTTAAAGATCAGAGTGCTCAAACCATAGCGCGCCATTGCGCCAAGAGCACCACCTATAGCAACAGCAAACCACTGCATCAGCTAATATCCTTGTTTTGAGTGTCTAGATTTTGGTTATCCATTCGTTGATTATCGCGTTGTTGATTGTCGAGAGCGCGCAGATAATTGAGTTTCTCTGCGATCTTCTTTTCCAGCCCGCGATCAGTGGGTGCGTAGTACTGGGTACCCTCCAGCTCGTCCGGCAAATAGCGCTCACCTGAGGCGTAGCCGCCCTCTTCACTGTGGGCGTAGCGATAATCTTTACCGTGCTCCAATTCTTTCATTAGCGCCGTTGGCGCATTGCGCAAGTGCAGCGGCACCTCGTAACTGGGCAACCGACGAACATCCGCCATCGCGGCCTTAAACGCGCTGTACACAGCATTGCTCTTAGCCGCAACAGCGAGATAAACCACCGCCTGAGCCAGCGCCAACTCCCCCTCTGGACTGCCCAAACGGGCCTGGACGTCCCACGCACTCATGGCAATCTCAAGTGCCCGCGGGTCGGCATTGCCAATATCCTCGCTCGCCATGCGCGCTAAGCGGCGAGCGATATAGATTGGATCGCATCCGCCATCAAGCATACGACATAGCCAATACAGCGCAGCGTCTGGCGACGAACCACGCACAGACTTATGCAGCGCTGAAATTTGATCATAAAAGTAGTCGCCACCCTTATCGAAGCGTCGCGTATCGCCAACCAGTACCTGTTCCAGCACCGCCCGATCAACCACGCGATGGTCGCCCTGCTCACTGGCCAGATCAATGGCGATTTCAAGTAAATTGAGCGCCCGCCGAGCGTCGCCATCCGCGGCTGTCGCCAGTAGATCGAGGGCAGCAGCATCAAGCTGCAAATGGCGACCACCCAAGCCCACCGTCTTATCCGACAAAGCCTGGCGAATAACCGTCTTGATTTGTTCTTGATCGAGGCTTTTTAGCACATAGACACGGCAGCGAGAGAGCAGCGCATTATTTAGTTCAAAGGAAGGATTTTCTGTGGTCGCACCGATAAACACCACCGTACCATCTTCAACAAACGGCAAGAACGCGTCCTGCTGAGACTTGTTAAAGCGATGCACCTCATCAACAAACAAAATCGTTTTGCGACCACGTAAATCGCGTTGCTCTTCGGCCTTGGCAATCGACGCACGAATTTCCTTGACCCCAGAGAGCACCGCAGAAAGACTTTCGAAATGCGCATCGGCAGACGCCGCAATAATTCTCGCCAGTGTCGTCTTGCCAACCCCCGGCGGGCCCCACAGAATCATAGAGTGCAATGTGCCGTTATCAATCGCCTCGCGCAGAGGCTTGCCCTGCCCGACTAAATGCGCCTGACCGTAAAAACCTGCCAACTGGCACGGCCGCATACGCGCAGCCAGCGGGCGATAAACCTCTTGAGTGAACAGATCAGTTGCCATTGTTGATGACATCGACCCCCTCGGGGATGTCTAAGATAAACAAATCGCCCGACAATTCAGGGTTTAGGACAATCTCAGAGAAGACAATTTCAGTTACCTGATCGAGGTTATCCGTCAAGGTGATCTGCGCAGGCTCTGAGCCAGAAAAAAACAACGTCATACGGCTGAAGAGACTACCGCCCTGCTCAGGCGTGAGCACAAAATGTCCAGCGGACTGCTGCTGCACAAAATAGCTTTTATCCAACGCGGCGAGGTCGCCGGAAAAAAGAATGGCCGGCGTGGCCGCGATATCCTCATTAAATGGCTGCACGGTGACCTGTTCTAGATCGGGATCGTAAACCCACAAGGTCACACCGTCGGAGATAATTTGCTGTTCCATGGGTTGCTCGACAATCCAGCGCAGCTTGTTCGGCTGAGCCACTTGGAAAACACCTTGAGAAGATTGAATTTCAAAGCCATCGACATCGACAATTCGCTGCTGGAACTGCGCTGAGAGACTCGTAATGGGTTGCAGCAAACTGCGGAGTTTTTGAATATCTTCAGGGCTGCCGCCGGCGTGAGCAGCCGTGCAGAGAAAAACCAGAGCCGAGGCCAAAATCAGAGAGCAGATGCGTTGGTAAGCGCGCATAAAGAGTAACCTGTAGAGACGAAGCCCAATTCTACAGCGTCTAAGGGCACTGTTGATAGAGGCACGGTTGAATCGGTTATGTTGTAACGGTTGGTTGCTTTGCGGGCAAGGTATATTTCACAGACCACAGAAAAGTAGCGCAAGCGGGTTATTCAAACGGCGATTCCGCGTGCTGATAGAGGCGATCGATAAACTCGCTGAACTGCTCACGCTCAGCATCAGTGAAACAGGACACCAAGGCTTTTTCGTAGTCATAGGACACCGGCACTACCTCGTCATACACCGACAGACCAGTCGCCGTTAAGCGCAGCATAGAGCGACGGCGATCCAACGGATCAAACTCTCGCTGCAATAGTTTGCGCTGCACCAACTTATTTATCGCACGGCTCAGAATAGATTTTTCGATTTGCGTCTTTAGCGACACCTCATCGGCAGAAACGTCAGGGTATTCGCCCAACACCGCCATAATCCGCCACTCGGTAATCGAAAGGGCAAATTTGTCGCTATAGATTTCTGAAATAAGCGCACTGATGCGATTGGACAGGATCGACAGGCGATACGGCAGATAGCGCTCAAGCTGAAGTATTTTGTGGGGTTGCAGGCTTTTTTTAGTCATTGCAGGATCATGCTTGACATTAGTTGCGCTTGCAACCAATATTAGTTGCAATCGCAACTAATGGGCGGCAACAAACCGCAGGAGCACACCATGGATCAAGCAATCGATAAAACCGTCGCTACAACTGTCGCTACAACAATGGACCAACTCAATGCCAACCCAATGGGTCTCGATGGCTTTGAATTTGTCGAATTTGCGGCCGAAGAGCGCGGCATTCTCGAACCCATTTTTGAGACGATGGGCTTTAAGCACATCGCCAATCACCGCTCCAAAGATGTCCTGCTATTCAGACAAAACGACATCAACTTTATCATTAATTATCAGCCCAATAGCTACGCCAACTACTTTTCCGCAGAGCATGGCCCCTCCGCCTGTGGCATGGCTTTTCGCGTCAAAAATGCTCAGCAAGCCTACGCCAGAGCACTGAAAATGGGCGCGCAACCTGTCGATATCCCCGCAGGCCCCATGGAACTCCGTCTGCCAGCCATCAAAGGTATCGGTGGTGCCCCGCTCTATCTGATTGACCGCTACGGCGATAGTCTATCGATCTACGATATCGACTTTGAGTACATTGAGGGCACCGAACGCCGCCCAGTTGGCTGCGGCCTCAACGTTATCGACCACCTCACCCACAACGTCTATCGCGGCCGCATGAGTCACTGGGCAAGCTTTTACGAAGATCTGTTCAACTTTCGCGAAGTGCGCTACTTTGATATCAGCGGCGAGTACACAGGACTGCGCTCAAAAGCCATGTCCGCCCCAGACGGTAAGATTCGTATACCGCTCAACGAAGAGTCCACCGGCGGCGGACAGATAGAAGAATTTTTGATGGCGTACAACGGTGAGGGCATTCAGCATATCGCCTTCTCCTGCGACGACATCTACGCGACTTGGGATTTACTGAAAGCGCGCGGTGTACCCTTTATGCCTTCACCGCCCGACACCTATTATGAGATGCTCGACGAACGCCTGCCCAACCACGGTGAGCCGACTCAAGAATTGCAAACCCGGGGCATTCTGCTCGACGGTTCAACCGAAAATAATGACCCGCGCCTGCTGCTGCAGATCTTCTCCAAAACCCTAATCGGCCCGGTGTTTTTTGAATTTATCCAGCGCAAAAAAGACCAAGGTTTCGGCGAAGGTAACTTCAAGGCACTGTTTGAATCCATAGAACGCGACCAACTCAATCGCGGTTTTATCAACGCCACCTAAGGTATTAGTATTATGAATATTCAAGGTATTCATCACGTCGCCTACCGCTGCATCAACGCCAAACAGACGGTGGAATTTTACCAGCAGGTACTGAATATGGATTTTCAGCTAGCCATCGCCGAGGACAAAGTTCCCTCCACGGGCGAACCGGACCCCTACATGCACGTCTTTATGGACGCCGGCAATGGCAATGTCTTAGCCTTCTTTGAGATTCCCAACTCGCCCGATATGGGCTTTGACCCCAACACACCCCAGTGGGTGCAGCATATCGCCTTCAAAGTCGCCGATATCGACGCCCTGCTCGACGCTAAAGCCCGCGTCGAAAAAGCAGGCCTAAAAGTGATAGGACCGATTGATCACACCCTTTTCAAGTCCATCTACTTCTTTGACCCCAACGGCCATCGCCTCGAACTAGCTGCAGACACGGCCAAGCCCGGCATGCTCGAAGAGCTTCATCGTGTCGCCCCCGACATGCTTGAGGAGTGGAACCAAACCAAACGAGCACCCAAGCATGCAGCGTGGCTGCATGCTCCCCAACAGGAATAGGCTTAGACTATGAAACTGGCATCTCTAAAAGCAGGCCGCGACGGACAGCTCATCGTTGTCGACAACGCCATGCAAACCTATGTATTAGCTACCGCAGTGGCACCCGCCCTGCAAGCAGCGCTGGATAACTGGTCAACCTGTGAAGCGCAGTTGCAACAGCTCTCTACACAGCTTGAGTCTGGGCAAATTCAGGGTGAAAAGTTTGACCCATCTGCCTGCGCCTCACCCCTGCCTCGGGCCTACCACTGGGCAGATGGCAGCGCCTACGTCAACCATGTCGAACTCGTGCGCAAAGCCCGCAAGGCAGAGATGCCAGAGACATTTTGGACCGACCCGTTAATTTACCAAGGCGGCTCAGACTCGTTTCTCGGCCCTCGCGACGATATCGCCATGGCGGACGAGAGCTGGGGAATCGACTTCGAAGCTGAAGTCGCGGTGATTGTCGACGATGTCCCCATGGGGATACTGCCTGCCGACGCCAGAAAGCACATCAAGTTGCTGATGCTGGTCAACGATGTGTCTCTGCGCAATCTAATCCCCGGCGAACTCGCCAAAGGATTCGGTTTTTATCAAGCAAAACCCAGTAGTGCGTTCTCACCCGTGGCAGTGACACCCGACGCCCTTGGGCAAGCTTGGGATGGCGCTAAACTGCACTTGCCGCTGACAGCGATACTCAATGGCACACTAATCGGTCAGCCCAATGCCGGTGTCGACATGACCTTTGATTTTGGCCAGCTAATCGCCCATGCCGCCAAAACCCGACCACTCTGCGCAGGCACGATCATTGGCTCGGGAACCGTCTCTAATCTAGACCGGTCGCAGGGGTCTTGCTGTTTGGCAGAAGTTCGCATGCTAGAAATTATTAATCAAGGCAAAGCCAGTACAGACTTTATGCGCTTTGGCGATCGCATTGAGATTTTCATGAATGATGAGCGCCAACAGAGTATCTTTGGCGAAATAAACCAGCGAGTCGTGAAATATGACGCCAGATAGCACCCTGCAGCTCTACACCTACTTCCGCTCCTCAGCGGCCTATCGTGTGCGCATTGCCTTGAACTTAAAAGGTCTTGACTGGCAGAGCCTGCCGATCAATCTCGCCACCGGAGAACAGCGCAGCGCTGAGTATCTAAAGCACAATCCCCAAGGCTTTGTGCCAGCGCTGCAGACCGCAGGCGGCCTGATTACCCAGTCCCTAGCGATTATTGAGTATCTTGACGAGTGCTACCCGCAGCCGCCACTACTGCCCGACTCGGCCATTGATCGAGCGACTGTGCGCTCTATGGCGCAGCAAATAGCCATGGATATACATCCGTTAAATAACTTGCGCGTGACGCAATATTTAACCGCCGAAATGGGTGTCGACGAAGCCGGCAAGTTGCGCTGGTATCAGCATTGGATTGCGCAGGGATTTACAGCATTTGAAGAGAGTTTGCGCCACCTCAACAGCACAGGGCAGTTTTGTTTCGGCGACAGCCCAACAGTGGCCGATATCTGCTTGATACCGCAAGTGAGCAACGCACTGCGCTTTTCGTGCCCGCTGGAAAGCTACCCCACCATAAATTCAATCTACCAACACTGCACGTCGCTGCCAGCCTTTATCAGCGCCAGCCCGCAAGCACAGCCAGATTTTCCAGCGCCTTAGCCAGCGACGATCTGGTCCAGCTTGGCCGCACAAATAAAGTCATTCTGCGATAAACCACCACTTTCATGGGTGGTAAATTCAACATGACAATAGCCCCAGCCAAACTTGATATCGGGATGATGGCCCTGCTTGTCGCCCAACCAGGCCACAAGATTGGCCATCTGTACCGCACGAGCAAAGCCCTTAAAGGTAAATTCACGGCGAATAGTTTTGGCATCTGAACTCAGCGTCCAGTCATCGTGTAGATCAGTCAACAGCGCCTTCGCCTCCTCGACTGTAAAGGCTGCCACACCACCTCGACAGGGCTCACAGGACATATTGCTAAGATCACACACTTGATTATCGGTCATACGGTTAACTCTCTTTTTAGACTGTTTGTTGATGCTGTCTGCTTATGCAGTTAGCGCTTCATAGGTTGGCGCAAAGAGGCCCAAAGACTGCGCCTTTCTTATGCTACCGAGCAGATCTCCGCTAACCGCGTTCAGGACATCATTGAAGTCCTCAATAACAAAATAGATCGGCTGGTGAATATCAATTCTGTAGGGCGTGCGCAAAACATCGACCAAGTTAAACTCGCGGCGCTCAGGAATTGGGCTCTCAACACTGTAAATCAACTCCGTGGGCGACGAATTCAGCCCTGAACCCAACGCCTTGTAACAGCCGTTTTCGCGCGTCAGGCCAAACTCAACAGTAAACCAATAGAGCCTTATCAGCCAGCTGTAATCTTTTGTTTCAACCGTCAACCCCGTTTCGCCAATTCGCTGCGAAAATGCCGCAAACTCTGGATCCATTAGCAAAGGCGTGTGGCCAAATATTTCGTGAAATATATCCGGCTCTTTAATGTAATCGAAATGTTCTCTCGAGCGAATAAACGATGCCGCAGGGAAACGCCGCTCAGACAACATCGTGAAAAAACGCCCGAAGCCGATCAACGCAGGCACCGGCGCCACAGTCCAGCCCGTCTTAGGCTGCAAACGCGCACTGAGCTCAGCACATTGAGGAATTCGGTCAGCCGGTATCGAAAGCTGCTCAAGTCCCGACCGATAAATCTGCGCGGCATACTTCTCAGCGCCGGTTATTTGCTGGCTGTAGAGATCGCGCCAAACAGCATGTTCGTCGTCGGTGTAATCAATATACCCGTTCTGATCAGGAGTCTTCGCAACGTAAGCCGTCTTTTTCTCCATTTTACTGATTACTCCATATACCATGCCGTGAGAGCGAACATTATTTCCTTTATAGATGGAAATAAGCTTGCGTAAAGGCAGCGATTTTCCGATAAAGAGGTTATATTTACCGTAAATAAACAGTATGAGAAAAATTATTACCCATGGATACTATCGATCACTACGACCAGGCAATACTTCGCGTACTGCAAAATGAAGGGAAGATTGGCATTCAAGAACTGGCAGAAAAGGTTAATTTATCCACCTCACCCTGCTGGCGACGGGTCAAAAAACTGGAAGACGCTGGCATCATTTCTGACTATGTCGCCCTGCTCAACCCCAAACGGCTCGGATTGACCGCCATGGCCTATGTGCACATTGCACTGCTTGACCACCGCCAAGAAACCATCGAACTGCTGGATAAATTTGTCGACGGCCAGGAGCAAATTGTCGAGTGCTCCTCAATCACTGGCTCCAACGACTACGTGTTAAAAATCATCGAAAAAGACACCGAAAGCCTCGAAAAATTTATAATGCAACATCTGCTAAGACTCGGCATTGTGCGCTCATCAACCACAAACCTAATATTGCGACAAAAGAAGTTCACCACCGCACTGCCACTCTAAACGCCTACAAAAAAGCCCACGCTAACCGTGGGCTTTCTGTGGAACCGCGCCCTCTCATGGAGCGTTTAATAAGCTTTTTAGTTGGGCCTGCAAGACACCGTCAAAACGACTTCGCCACGCCGAGCGTAAAGCCCGTCACCTGAACACCCACAGTATCGAAATAGTCCATATACTCAAAATTAGCGGTAATGTCGCTGCCCACATCAATATCTAAACCTACACCGAAGGACACACCACCAAGCTCAGCCTTAAATGTCGACTGGGTATAACCCACCACGAGATAGGGAAAATACCCCTCAGCAACGGGATACCCACCGCGAATGTAGGCCCCATAGATTTCACGAACACTCATCTCAGCAATCGTCTCAATCCCGTCGACATCAATCTGATCATGGCCCAAGCCAGCACCGAGGCGCACCTCAGCAGCAAAATAGGGTGAAATCTCCTTGCCAACTCGAATATTTACAGTAGTCAACGTCGAATCAACCGCGATCACCTCATCGGAAAGATCCAGGTCTTGCCATTTCTCCTCATAATCCGCTAAGCCAATGCTCGCACCCATATACGCATCACCCGCCAACACAGCCGATGAGGCCGATAAAATAACGCTCGCCGCTACCACTTTTGCCATCGAAGAAGGTTTTAACATTACAATTTCCTTATAGTAAGTTTAGAAATACACAGGCCCGAAACTACGAGCCACGGTTGGTTTAGCCACAGGGGCCGTTTTTGGGAATCCATTTTAACTCGCCGCGAAGTGACTCAAATATAAGCGCAGAGCAGCTCTCACTGATGAGGTACCCGCGCTCAATTTTCTTTTCGCCATTTTCAAGATAGCGCAGCGTACTACTCGCCTCCTCTTTTGGCGGCAACAGACCTGCGAATTGATTAATACCCAGTTCAATCGCCGCACTCACTAAATCCTGCAAGGTATCAGTGAATTTAGCACCCTCTTCCTTAAGCCATTCTTGAGTATTTGCAACAGGCTGCGACTGAATAGCAATAACCTTCTGGTACGGAGCCGCAGACGCCTCAATTTCCCTAATACGGCCATCATTAATCGCAAGCGTGACCACCGCTGTGATCGCATCGCTGCTGCGACTCATGACAAACATAGGATTCAACTGAACAAGCCAGCCAGTCGGCAAACGATCATCCTCAAGAAGGCCGACCTCGAAATCATCAGTTTTCTCTGAGATTCCAGCTAACTGGTTAGCGGATAATAAGTCTGCTTGATAAAGCCCGTCTATCAACTCTTTGAATGGGGTTAAAACTTTGTTCGCTGCCTCAATCTGGGCCTGCTCTGCTGCACTGGTAACTGACCCTTGAATAGCGGCATGCACAGCAATAGCGGCAAGAAAAGAAAAAGGATCGCCGCCGGGATAGGCCATCCCAGAGGGCGTCGACCTAGCGCCTGACGACCGAGGCTGGCCAATGAAAACCAAGTCTGTCTGGCCCAGCGGGGCGACCCGATAGCTCACCTGACGCTTGGCCAAAGGCGGCAGAGCAACAGGCGCGCTCGCCGCGTCCCCGACCACCTTTGGCGTGGAACAGCCAGTCAAGACAACAAAAAATAGTGCAATGAGCGGTGGAATAATAGCGCCTGTTTTCATGTCCACGCGCTACTCACCGGTCTCTTTCGGCTTCACAGGAAAAGCAGCGAGCACTTCATCACGAAGCTTTTCCAGAAGTTGGTAGTAAGAGTTTGTGAGGGCCGGATACTCAGGTGGTTCGTCCCACTCGCCTTCCGCAGAGAGATGGTAATCCACTGGCATATACCACGAAAAGGCGTTCGTTTTCACATCCACCATATATACGGCACCTGATACTCGCGCCTGAGGCGAAGCCCGAGGAACGTAAGCGGCATAAGGACGAGTCATCCCCGCTTGAGTGATATCGATTACCAGAAGTTGATCAACCTGTAATGGCTCTGCAAGGCTCGAAAAATCGCGACGCGAAAAACCCTCGCCAAGCTTTTTTGTCTTTGGTAACTCAACTACTGCTATCGGATCGGCCACCACAACCGGCGCTTTTCCCCGAGCCTTCAAAGTCTCGATAACCTCTCCTTTGAGAGCTTCAATCTGCGCGGTGGACAATGTTTTTGTGTGTGTTGAGAGCGTTGAATTGGCACTTGCTGCAACTGCCATGCAAAGTAAACAGTCAGCGCCTGGCAACATCAGTGAGGGCTGCGGCAAAACACTTGTAGCAACTCCTAAGCGGATATCGGGGCTCATCAGAGTTGTTGTATCGAGCTTAATCGGATATTGCAGAGGCGCGGCACAGCCAACAAGTGCCGCAAGAAAGGTTATCAATAACAGCGTTTTAATCTTCATAGGTAGGCTCCCTTACCAAAACTGAGCGCAAAGCGCGACCACCGACATGATGGCCTGACACCGCTAAGCAGTAGAACAATTCCTGACTCTGAACAATTTATCGTCACAATTGTTCGCATAAGTGTAGTTAAGACGGCGTGATCTGCCATTGCTAATCGATAAATTTTCTTAAAACTACGCGTCGCTATCACCCTTCCCGCTAAGCTCTAACAAACCGCACAAGGGCAGCCCTCGCCGCAGCGCGAGGGCTCAGCCTGCGCTGGGCATTGTTTTTCCTTAATTCAGCGCTGGTCTGGCCGTGGGTTCACCCTATCTGGTTGCAAAACAGTGGCGTCCATAGAAGGACGGTCTTTTTTAGCCGGTCATTAGACTGCAGTATTTCGAGCTCCCCACTATTCTCTAACAACATTCTCGCGTATAACTGCGACATCTAAAAAAAACAAAAAAAAAGGCCTCCCATGACCACTAACGCTCTGAAAAACTGGCGACCCGCTGGGTTGCTAGCTCTCGCTGTTATGCTTTCCATTACGCTCACCGGTTGCGAACAAAGCGCGCAGCCCTCGGCTGACTTAAATGCGCCGCGACCCGTCAGCGAATCACTGTTCGCCGCCACCGCAGAATTGCGCGCCAGTCAACTGAGCAATGTCAGCTACGACTTAACCGTCAACCTCGACAAACAAAGCGACAGTTTTTCCGGTGTAACCCAAATAACCTTTGATTTAGTCCCAAACAATCAGAGCGATCTGACCATCGATTTCGACAAAGGGGTTGTACATTCCATCAGTCGAAATGGCCAGCCAGTCAACTTTGACTATGAAAAGTGGTTTATCACCATCCCCGCCAGCGAGCTTGCAGCCGGCAGCAATACCCTCGTTATCGACTACCAGCACCCCTATGCCACCGACGGCTCTGGGCTGCACCGTTTTGTCGATCCCGAAGATGGCGAAACCTACCTCTACACCGACTTTGAACCCTACGACGCCCATCGCCTGTTCCCCCATTTTGATCAGCCGGACCTAAAAGCCACCTACACCCTTCAGGTAACCGCACCAGCCAGTTGGCAAGTAGTCAGCTCAACCCGCGAAACAGCTATTGCCAAAGATGGAGACAATCAAGTTTGGACCTTCCCAACGTCTGCCAAATTCTCATCCTACGTATTCTCCATGCACGCCGGCCCCTACGTCGTCAGGGAAGACCAATTTGAAGATATTCCACTGCGCCTCTTTGTGCGCAAAAGCCTTCAGCAATACGTTGTCACCGATGAGTGGTTTATTCCCACCAAACAGAGCTTCGGCTTTTTTAACCGCTACTTTGACGTGCGTTACCCCTTCGGCAAATACGATCAAATTATGGTGCCCGACTTCAATGCCGGCGCCATGGAAAATGTCGCCGCAGTAACCTTCAGCGAACGCTATGTTGAGCGCAGTGAAAAATCGACACAGTCAAAAATGCGCCTCGCCAATGTGATCGCCCACGAAATGGCCCACATGTGGTTTGGCGATCTAGTTACCATGCGCTGGTGGAACGGCCTGTGGCTTAACGAAAGCTTCGCCACCTACATGGCCAACCTCGCCATCTCCGAAGCCAGCGATTTTGAAAACAGCTGGGATGTTTTCTACTCAGGCACCAAACAGTGGGCCTACCGCACCGACGACTCCGTCAACACCCACGCCATTGAACTTCCCGTAGCCAGCACCGGCGACGCCATGACCAACTTCGACGGCATCACCTACGGCAAAGGGGCCTCAGTGCTAAAACAGCTGCCCTACTATCTCGGCGAAGAAAACTTCCGACTCGGCGTCAGCAACTACATCAAAAAACACGCCTACAAAAACACCGACCTAGACGACTTTATCGGCGAGCTAGGCAAAGCAGCCAACCGCGATATGCAGCAATGGACACAAGACTGGCTCTATGAAGCTGGCCTCAACACCATCAAAGTCGACTTCGAGTGCAACGACACCGGCATCAGCGCCCTATCCATCGCCCAAACCGCACCAGAAGGCTACCCCACACTGCGTGAGCAGCGCGTGCAAATCGGCTTCTATCAGCAAGACGGCGACGGCCTAACACTGACCACGGCGCTACCCATCGTCTACAGCGGCGCTAAAACAGATATTCCCGCCGCCATTGGCATGGCCTGTCCAGACTTGGTCTACCCCAACGAAGCCGACTGGGGCTACGTTAAAGTCGCCCTCGATGACCGCTCACTGGCCAGCGCCCAACAGCGCATCAACGGCATAGCCAATGTCACCACCCGCCTTATGCTGTGGCAGAGCCTGATCGACAGCGTTAACGATGCCAACCTTAGCGCAGCAAGCTTTATAGACTTTGCCCTCGCCAATATCCGTGGCGAACAAGACTACAACGTCGCCCGCGCCATCAGCGGCGGTCTGAACACAGCACTAAGCTACACAGATATCGCCACCCGCGACGGCATCAGCGATTATGCCGCGCAATACACCGCCGTCGAAGACCTGTACTTGCAGCTGCTAAGTCAAGCCACACCCGGTTCCGACCTGCAAAAACTGTGGTACGACAACTACCTGTCCGTCGCCAAAAACCCAGCCCATCTCGAACGACTCACCACCGTTTTAGCCGGCAAGCAAACCTTCGACGGCCTCACCATCGACCAGGACAAGCGCTGGGGCATAGTGGCCAAACTAAACCGCTACGCCTATGGCGACTATCAAGCCGCACTCACCGCCGAAGCCGCGCGGGATATGTCAGATAACGGCGTAAACAGCGCCATGTCAGCCGAAGCCCAGCGCCCCGATGCCGCCACAAAAGCCAAATGGTTTAATGTTGTCACGCAAAATCCCGACAACCTCAAACAAGCCACCCTGCGTTACATCATGTTCTACCTATTCCCCGCCGAACAGCAGGCACTGGAAGAACCCTTCAAGGCGCGCATAAAAACCCACATTGAAGAACTCAATAAAGGCAGCGACCTCACCCTTATCCGATCATTTGCCGGCAGCATGTTGCCCGTGCAATGCAATGCCGCAAGCGAACAAGAACTCGCCGGATTGGTAGAGGAATACAGCGCCATGAAACCGCAAGTTGTAAAAGCCGTTAAAGCCGCTCACCAGCAAGCTGAACGCTGCATAAAAGTGGTTGCGCTGCTGTGAAGGGTGTCAATCGATAGCAGTAACAAATAGCAGTAACGAAAAAGGGGCCAACGAATTGGCCCCTTTTTTATACTCCGTGCGGCAAGTAATGCCCAACAACCCACTTAATCAAAAGACGTCGTCAGTTTAAAATCCTCGGGCGGTTGCAACCCTAATAAATGCTCCACCAGATAATCCCACGCACGTTTTACTGTATAACCATAAGCGGGATTAGGCAGTAACAACAGATCAAAATCCTTATTGGCAGTTTGTAAAGCATCAACAATACGCAGCGTTCCTTCAGCAGGGGCTAAAGCATCAATCATGCTGTTCATTAATAGTAATTTGCCTTTTAAGTGGCTTACTTGCTGTTCTGGATAGGGATGCTCAACAGTGGGGCCAGATAATCCTTCACACCGCTCGCCCAATAATCCTGCTGGAAGAAATCGGCCATCGTAAATGGAGCAAGCCACACCGACGCTGTAAAAGCCGTCTTGTCGGCACAGGCTACCGACAACACCCATTCCACCGGCGGTATGACTGGTGATACCAACACGATTTAAATCCATATAGGTATAACGTTTGGCCAACTGCTGAATGCCAGCGATATGATCATCAATCTTGCTCGCCGATTCAGTCCAGCCATAACAGTTATCTAAAAATGCCTTGTGCCGGAGGGGTGTACCTCGGCCATCAATTTGCACCACAATAAAACCTAACTCTGCCAATGCGGCAGTATCAAGATAGGGCATCCCATAAACCGCGCCATTGGTGAAGGAGCCCTTCGATACCCAGGTTAAATCGGGTGAGTTATAAACATGGGAAATCACCGGATAAGACTGATCCGGCGAAAAGGTGGAGGGGCGAAATACCAAACCGTAAATATCGGTTTTACCATCAGCGGCGAGTAATTTAACCGGTTCTGGCCATTGCCAGTTTTGTGGCAAGCCCGAAATATCCGCCGTCTCAAGCTCAAGAATGGTCTTACCGTCGCGGTTAACTAACAGACTCACCGGCACCTCATCGGCTCGCGAGCGGGTGACAACCGCAAAGTCACCACTGGGAGAAACGTCGCAAGCGGCACTGACATCGCGTCCAGACATCATGGTGTTTTGATGCAGTTGGGTGACTGCGCAGATTTCATGATCGCTCGACAGGACGGGAGTCAGCTCTCCAGTATCAAGATTGACACGACACACGTACCGATAATACGGGTCGCGGCCAGCAACACGGCCTGCTGTGTGCACAAACACTTCGCGCCGTTTGCTATCGACTTTTATCACATCGCGGACCAGCCAATCGCCTTGTGTCACCGGGTTTTTTAGCTGGCCGGTTTCCATATCGTAGAGATACAGATGCGCCCAACCACTGCGTTCAGAGAACCACACTAATTCTCCGCTCTCGGGTAGAGGTATCAATGTGGGTGGCTCATCACTGTTGAGCATCAAACCGATGAACGAGTCTGAATGCTCTTCAAACAGTATTTTTGTTGCGCCGGTGTGAGTATCAAATTCCACAACGCGAGCCGTTTTGTAATCGCGCTCAATATCGACAAAATAGGCGCGCCGACTGTCCGTTGACCACCAGCCTAGGTTGGAATCGAAAAAGGGAAACACTGTGCGTGTTACCGGAATAGGCCGATAGTTGGCTTCTTGCAGTCGCCCTGTTTTAATATCGATCGCCAGTAAACGGAAGGTTTCCACATGGGCATCACCTGGCAGGGCGACGGTTCTTTCTTCCAATTGTGGGCGAATGCTACCGTCCTGTGGCACATGATGGATCACAGGAAACGGTTTAACTTGCCGTGTGTCTCGTTGAACCGCGAATAGGCGCGTTGAATCCGGTGACCAGCGAATTTGTACATTGCTGTAATCAATCGGCGCAAAACAGCAGACACCGACGCCGTATTGATAATCCTTTTCACCATCCATGGTTAAGGCACGTTCCGTCTGGTTGTCAAAATCTCGCAGCCATAAATTGAAATCGCGGATAAAAACACCCTGTTTGCCGTTGGGTGATATTGCGCAGTCCTGGTGCGCAATAACAACGTCTGTTTTGTCAGCGGGTGTGCAGATTCCAGTCTCAGTAGGATAAATCCACTGTTTATCGAACGCGGTGAAACGCACAATGGTGGGGTTGAGGTCGATACAGACATCACGAAGGGGAAGATTGTTCGCATCGACTGTTTGTTCTATCGCTTCCGATAAGGCTGCTGCTAACGCGCTGTGATCAAATGCGCTGTTATTGGTCGCGCTCTTGGCGTCTACTAAGCGATACTCTTTGCCGGTGTGGGTTTCGTGTTCATACCAGAAACAGTTCGAGTCACCGATCCAGACTGGAAACACCGTGGTATTAAAAGCAACGTTTTTGGTAAAGATACCCTGCATTAACTGTTGGGCGCGTTCATAATTGTGTATCAGCATGTTTGGCTCCGTGCATATAAAGTGTGAATCTATTGATTGCGTGCGCTGTGATTATTCTCCATCACTTATCCGCAGATGACATCTTCATGTCGATCAGCTCAAACGCTGTGGGCGGTGTGGCTTTCAGTAAATGCTTGACCAAAAAATCCCAACCACGGCGGGTCATATAACCGCTGCAGGGCGAGCCTGAGGGTGAGCCGGGAATCATCAGCATCTCAAAGGCTTTATTGGCCTTTTGCAGCGCCTCAACCACCCGAAAGGTAGCCGTTGATGGATAAGCCGTCGAAACCGGAGACGTTATGCTCTGCATCAACATCAGTTTGCCCTTTAATTGATTCACCAATACTTCCGGATAGTGATATTTGTCCGTACTAGGTCCGTTGATACCTTCCCATTTATCCCCTTCGATGGTGCAGCCAATCAGACGATTATCCAATAAGCTCATCTGCACACAGACTTTATAAAGGTCCTGACGTTCGAGAAAATTTTGTAGCCCACTGCCATAGAGTTGAGTGCAGATCCCCACGCGGTTGATATCCATATAGGGATAGCGTTGTGCCAATTGTTGAATGGCGCCCGCATGATCATCCGTGTTGGCACTGGCGGGGATCCAACCGTAACTCTCGTCCAAAAATGCCTTGCTTCTCAGTGGCGAACCGCGGCTGTCGAGGTTAAGCACAATAAAGCCCAGTTCGGCCATAGCGGCACTGTAAAAATAATGCCGCTCAGCGTAGCCTCTGGAGGTGTGGAAACTGCCTTTAGGGACGACCGATAACCAGGGACCGCTGTTGATAAAGTTAATGACTGGATAGCGTTTGTCGGGTGAGAAATCCGAGGGTCGAAATAGCAGCCCGTAAATATCGGTCTTGCCATCGGCGGCCATCAATTTGACTGGTTCTGGCCATTGCCAATTCTCAGACAATGCAGAGATGTCGGCCGACTCGACTTCAAGCAGGGTCTGTCCCTGATGATCAACCTGCAGAGTAACGGAATCGCTGTTGTTGATGTGCGGTTTAATTTTTAGGACTACGCCTATGTCCTGCCGCTGAATGGTTTGAAATGGGTCGAGATCTCCCTGTCGGTTTTGTGAACCGGTGATAAATGGGACGTTTTCACCAACTAATATTTTCGCCTCTTCATTGTCCATAGCAAGAATGCTTGGCTTCGATAAAATATTGGCACTCGCATCGCCTTCCAGCGCTCGAATAATTGACCGCAGATCTGTGCCGCGAAAATAGCCCAACGACAGCCCTCTACCTAAACTAATTTCCCCTGATGCATCTGGCTCGAAAGGAGACACGGCACCCGGGAACGAGGAGAAGCCACCAAAAATACTTTCTTCCTCTCCATCTGTGTAGTTTGAGCGCCACTCGACACCTAGGTCTCGCGACCTGTCTTCATTAACTTCAACGATAAGAGCCTCCACCAGCACCTGCGCTCGGCGAACGTCGAGCTTTGCGATGACACCTTTAATCGTGCTAAGCACTGACGGCGGCGCCGTTATTATTAATGAATTAAGTGACTCGTCTGCCCGGATACTAATATCTGCTTGCGCGAGGCGTTGATCTTTTTCTGCTTTTGTAAGGCTCCCACTCACACTTTCCAGAATGGCGACCAATTGCGTGGCACGCGCATACTGTAAAAAAATGACCTGCGTGTTGCCGTCTCCCGCCAAGGGTTGGTCAAGCCGCTGAATCAAAGCTCGAATTTGTTTTCTGCTAACAGGGTCACCTGTCATTAAAATACTGTTGGAGCGCTCATCAACAGCGAGACTGGTGGGGTGCGGTTGTCCGCTAGAGGTGCTAGCGGGAATAAGCTTTGTTAATGTCTGGCTGAGATCGAGAGCACTGGCATATTTGACCGCAATCATTTCTATATCGATGGTGCCAGCCTGATCTAAGCGTTTTATTATTTCCGAAATCTGGGCGACCTTTGCGGCCCTAGATGCAATTAATAGGGTATTTGTTCCGGGGTACGACGCCAAATGTGCTGACTGAGGCAGCATCGGTTTGACCAGTGCCATCACGTCATTTGCGGCGATATTTTTAACCTTTATGATACGCACGACAATGTCGTCGGGGCTCCTGCTGCCTTCAGAGAGAAGCGACACATCATCTTCTTTACCAATATTGGCAGGGACTACTTTAAGTGCTTTTCCTGCATTAATAACCGCGAAGCCATGCACTTGAAGTACTGATAAAAAAACCCGATACGCTTCATCCCGAGTAATAGGCTCGCCCGCTACAACTGTGACTGAACCTTTGACCGCAGGGTGAATGATTATGGTTTTATTTGTTACGGAGGAAGCCCAGCGGACAAGATCTTGGATATCGGCCTCATGCAGCGATAACGTGACATCGCCATCATCCGCGCTAAATGCAACACAAGCATTGAACAGCAGGTACCCTACACAGGCGAAAACAATCCATTTGCGGCATGGCGTTGAATGATGATCCTTCATCGAGAGATAAATCCTTATAGTGGGTAGTTATTCACTACGCAATTTCTTGAGTCTTTGTTGAAGTGTTTGGGTATTCGCAGCCCCTGCACCGGGACTAAAACTTACCTGCTCGATTGGCGTGGACACCGTCGCCTCCTCAAAAGTCGCAGACGCCAAAGGAGAATTAACAGCTGCATTGCTATTTCTAACACGATTAAAAGTGTTAATGCGAAGAACGTCGTTGTCAAACGAGAGTTTCTCGCGCTTGCCCGCACGATCAATAATCACAGAATTTTGATGGACATCGACAAGTGTGGCATCTGCGACAATAACATCACCAACTTGGTAATAACTCGGCTGATTTGTACTGCCACCGTCAATAATCGCGCCACCTAATTGCGAGTCGCTGCTCGAAAAGATGCCTTTTAATGAGAGATCTAGCTTGGTTTCAACGAGCGGGGCAACGATAACTGGAGTGGTGTTTTTTTGCGGGGAAGTTCCCATTAAGAACAGAGGCTTTTTGGGTGTGGGCTTCTGCAGGTTGTTCTGTTCCTGACTGACGTCATCAAAATGCGTGCCCGCCAGAGTCAGATCTCCCTTTAAGTCCTGAGCGCCTGCAAAGCGAAGGTCTTCCTGAGCGGTTATACCCAGAAGAACCAACCAAGCCACACCGATAATAGCCACTGCACACTTATGAGCCACTAAAACCACCATGCCGCATCCTGCGTCATTTAAACATTCCGTTATATTGTCGAGGTTTACTGCTGTCCTGAGTTGCCTCGACCGATCCTTTAAATTCACTTGCTAAGTGTAGACTGTCTTTGCCGCCTAATCCCGCCCCCCTGGCGCCAAAATATCGCGACTGCCATTGCTGCTCATAGGGCTTACCACGCCACTGATTTCCATCTGCTCGATCAGTCGCGCGGCGCGGTTGTAGCCGACGCGAAGTTTTCGCTGAACGGAGGAAATGGAGGCTTTGCGGGTTTCGAGCACGAAGGCAACCGCTTCGTCGTAGAGTGGATCAGACTCTGGATCGTCTTCACCGCCCTCATCTCCGTTGCTAAAGCCGGGGACGGAGATGGAGGATAAGGCCTGTTCGTCGGTAATTTCAGCCAGATACTGGGGCTCACCGCGACGTTTCCAATCTGCGACCACTTTATGGACTTCGTGGTCGTCGACAAAGCAGCCGTGAATTCGCTCGGGGACGCTGGTGCCGGGCGGCAGATAGAGCATGTCGCCATGGCCTAACAGTTGCTCTGCTCCACCTTGGTCAAGGATGGTGCGTGAGTCGATCTTTGAGGATACTTGGAAGGCTATGCGAGTGGGTATATTGGCTTTAATAAGGCCTGTAATCACGTCAACCGAGGGGCGCTGGGTGGCGAGAATAAGGTGTATTCCTGCGGCACGCGCTTTTTGCGCTATTCGCGCGATCAGCTGCTCTACCTTTTTGCCGACAATCATCATCATGTCGGCAAATTCATCGATCACTACGACCACATAGGGTAGCGTTTCGAGCAGCGGTGCTTCGGGGGCTGGCTGGCTTTGGTCCCAACCGACGTCTGATGGGTTAAACACCCATAGCGGATCGACAATGGGATTGCCGGCTTTGATTGCGTCTTGAATTTTTCGGTTGTAGCCGGTGAGGTTGCGCACGCCTAAGGTGGCCATTAATTTATAGCGACGCTCCATTTCACCCACGCACCAACGGAGGCCGCTGGCGGCGTCTTTCATGTCGGTTATCACCGGCGTTAATAGGTGCGGAATACCTTCATACACAGACAGTTCTAGCATTTTCGGGTCAATTAGAATCAATTTGACGTCGTCCGGCGAGGCTTTGAACAGTAGGCTGAGGAGCATGGCGTTGATGCCGACGGACTTACCGGAGCCCGTGGTACCGGCCACCAATAGGTGCGGCATGCGTGCAAGGTCGGCGACAATCGGGATACCGGCGATATCGTGGCCAAGCGCGAGGGTCAAGGGCGAGCTTGAGCGGTCGTAGGCGTCAGATGAAAGCACTTGGCTGAGGCGCACCATTTCGCGCTTTTCATTGGGAATTTCAATACCGACAACGGACTTGCCCGGTATTACTTCCACGACGCGCACACTGATTACGGCCATGGAGCGCGCAAGATCTTTGGCGAGGCCGGTGATGCGACTGACTTTAATGCCCGCTGCGGGCTGGATTTCAAAGCGTGTTACCACGGGGCCAGGCAGTACCTCAACCACTTGCACGGTTATGCCAAAGTCGAGGAGTTTGTGTTCTAGCAGCCGCGACATGTGCTCGAGGGATTCGGGCGAGTAGCCTGTATCTGAATTATTGTCGGCGGGGTCAAGCAGATTAATCGGCGGCAGCGAGCCAACGATTTCGGCGTCTTCAAAGAGCGTTTGCTGCTTCTCTCGCTCAATGCGTTTGCTGACCACGGGTTTGGCTGCTGGCGCTTGAATGGTGGGCGGTATGCGCAATTTCTGGGTTTTTGCTTGAGTTTCGACTTTGACTTGCCGCTCCATCATTGCTTCGCGGGACAGCTCATCTTCTTGCCGGTCACGCTGCCACGCGTGGTACTTCGTGCGTGCGAGTTGATAGAGGTCGATGGTCAAGATACCGAGTCTATCGATTACTGCGATCCACGAAATATCGACAAATACCGTGAGGCCAAACAAGAACAGGGAGAGCAGAATTAGCGTGCTGCCGACATAGCTGAATACCGCGATACTGGCTTCGCCAATTTTGTTGCCAAGCACGCCACCGACACCAAAGGGGTAGCCGTTGTTGACGTCGGCGTATTGGATATTGGCAAGTGAGGTTGCGCTGATCATCACTAAGCAAAAACCAATAATGCGCAGGGTGAAGGTGACGGAGTCAAATTCATCGACATCACTGAGAATGTAATTTCTGAGTATTTGCAACGCACGCACGGCCAGCAGTGCGGGAAAAAGATAGGCCATTACGCCAAATAGGGAAAAGAACACATCAGCACACCAGGCGCCGACGAGGCCCACGGCGTTGTCGATGCCGACTCGGGGGCCTGTGTGCGACCATCCGGGGTCATTCGCCGAGTAGCTCAGCAGGGCTAACAGTAAGATCGAACAGAGTGCGATCCAACCGATCAGGGCGCCCTCTGCAATTAATCGCTTGCCGCGGGCTTGGTTTGCGCTGGGTTCTTCGGCCAGTGCTTGGCGCTGTCTTTTCTTCTCAGAGCTCAATGGGGTGTTCCCTGTATTTTTGTGCAGAGCCAATTGTAGCCGGTTCACGTACAAAAGCCATGTTTGAAGCAGTGATATGACAATCTTCGATCGCTTAAATTGAAGTTAATGTGCGAAAGCTATTTTTCATCGCGCCCTGATTGATTATGATACGGCCCCTATGCGACACGCACACCCTCCAACCCACTTTATTATTGAGAGAATCCATGTCTGAGACACAACATTATCCACTGATTATTCTAGGCTCTGGCCCCGCTGGTTGGACCGCTGCAGTGTACGCGGCTCGCGCCAATTTGAGCCCTGTGGTAATTACTGGCATGCAGCAAGGTGGCCAGCTAACCACCACGACCGATGTTGATAATTGGCCAGGTGATGCAGATGGTGTGCAGGGTCCAGACTTGATGGTGCGCATGCAGGCCCACGCCGAGCGTTTCGACACCAAGACTATTTTTGACCATATCCATGAGGTTGATCTTGATCAGCGCCCTTTCCAACTTAAAGGCTCTGCCAGCTACAGCTGCGATGCGTTAATTATTGCCACGGGCGCCTCGGCCCAGTATTTGGGTCTGCCCTCGGAAGAGGCGTTTATGGGGAAAGGGGTTAGCGCTTGCGCAACCTGCGATGGTTTCTTTTACCGCAATCAGAAGGTGGCAGTACTGGGTGGTGGCAACACTGCGGTCGAAGAGGCGTTGTACCTCTCCAATATCTGCAGTGAGGTCACGTTAATTCACCGCCGTGACGAATTGCGCGCAGAAAAAATGCTGCAAGATAAGCTTTTCGAAAAAACGAGAACCGGCAACATCAAAATCGAATGGAACCACAACCTTGACGAGGTGTTGGGTGACGATGCTGGGGTGACTGGCGTGCGGTTAAAGAGCGCTCTTGATGGCTCAAACAAAGAATTAGCGGTAACCGGTGTCTTTATTGCGATTGGCCACAAGCCCAACACCGATATCTTTGCTGACAAGCTGGCGATGAAAGACGGTTATATCACCATCAAAGGCGGATTGGCTGGCAATGCCACTGAGACCAGTGTTAGCGGTGTGTTCGCGGCCGGCGACGTCGCTGACCATGTCTACCGCCAAGCGATTACCTCTGCTGGCAGTGGCTGCATGGCGGCGCTGGATGCGGAGCGTTTTCTCGATAACTAAAGACCAACGTCGTGCGTCTGCCACTGCTTGATCGCGACGAACCTGAGTTTCCCGATCCGCGCTGGGCGCTGTCCGAGCCGGATGGGCTGTTGGCGGTCGGTGGCAATCTCGCTGAAACTACTCTTTTGCAGGCTTATGATCGGGGTATTTTTCCCTGGTATCAGACGCCCGATCCCATTCTTTGGTGGAGTCCTTCGATACGCTGTGTCATTGAACCGGCGCAATTTCACTGCTCCAAAAGTCTGCGTAAAGTATTACGCCGCAACGATTACAGCGTTACCACCAATCGCGCCTTTGAACGTGTAATTGCGCACTGCAGTGACCCCCGGGATGCCGCGGGCGGCACGTGGATCAGCGCCGATATTATTCAGGCCTACACGGCTCTCCACCACGCTGGGGGCGCCCATTCAGTTGAAGTTTGGCGTGACGATGACTTGATTGGCGGTGTGTATGGTGTCGCTGTCGGTGCGGTTTTCTGTGGCGAATCCATGTTCAGCCGTGGCGATCATGGCTCCAAAATAGCCCTCGCTCACCTCTGCCGCTGGGGAATGGATGCGGGCCTTGATCTGTTGGACTGTCAGCTGGTCAATCCTCATTTGCTGACCTTGGGTGCGAGCGCTATCGACAGATCGCTATTTCTACAGCGACTGCAGCTAGCCCACCACAGCACGCCGGACTGGTCGTGCTTCGGTAACGTGGAGGTGCCGGGGGCGATGCGCTTTACGTGGTGAATACATAAAACAGTGGTTGAGTCTGTGCTGGGGATCAACTAGGGTTATTGCAGATTTAATGACTATGAACACTTGCGAGTCGCAGAGAAACGGTATGACAAGAGATATTTCCCCCGATATTCAGACAGTGCGACTCTGCTTAACCGAACCCCATGAATGCAGCTACTTGCCCGAGCGGATGTCGACAACAGCCTTTGTTGACCCCGCGCTGTTCATTGATGTTGCGCTCTACTCGCGCATGACGACTCTCGGGTTTCGCCGCAGTGGACCCTATCTCTACGCCCCCATGTGCAGCGCCTGCAAAGCCTGCGTGCCGACACGCTTGCCGGTGGCAGAATTCAAGATGAATCGATCGCAGAAGCGGTGCTGGCGTGACAATGCCGACATTGCGGTGGAGCAGTGTGACGCTATTGATCTTGCAGAGCATTATGATCTCTACGCGCGCTATATTGAGTCTCGGCACAGCGACGGCGATATGTACCCGCCCTCTGTGCGGCAGTTTGAAGACTTTCTCGGTAAGCCTTGGGAGTGCACACAGTTTCTTGAGTTTCGCGTCGATAATAAGCTGATTGGCTGTGCGGTTGTCGATCTTATCGACAACGCTCTGTCCGCGATTTATACCTACTTTGACCCAGACCATTCTGAGCGAGGACTGGGTAATCTTGCGGTGCTTTTCCAGATCCAGTTAGCGAAGCGTTTGGGTCTTAAATACCTCTATCTTGGGTACTGGATTTCCGGCTGCAATAAAATGCAATACAAGACCAACTACCAGCCCCTTGAACTGTATCGAGAAAATAATTGGCTGAAAGCCGATTGACTTTGCTATACGAGCCATTTTCAGGCAAACTTGCCGCGATTTTTAGGTGCATACCTCAGACATTTCAGAGATAGGCCCTTTTCGTATTTTTCAGAACGACCACCTAACAGGCACTAAAAGAAGCTTATGGCGAAGGAAGACCACATTGAATTTGACGGAGAGGTCATCGACACTCTTCCAAACACCACGTTCCGCGTTAAGTTGGAAAATGGCCACGTCATCATTGCCCATATTTCAGGCAAGATGCGCAAACACTATATCCGTATTCTTACGGGTGACAAGGTCAAGGTTGAAATGACGCCCTATGACCTGAGCAAAGGCCGCATTACCTTTAGAGAGCGGTAAGTTTAGAGAGCGGTAACTTTTGATAGCGCTGAATTTGATAGCGCTAACCTTGGCTTCACGTTAGATGGCTTCACGTTAGATCGAAGACTTTCCCTGAGAGAAATAACAGACAAAAAAAACCGCCTAGAAACTATCTAGGCGGGTAATTTTTTTTCGTCGTTCGCTTAGGTGATTTAGTGGCTTACAGCCTCTTCACTCTCGGTATGCACCACGAGCTCCCCCTCTTCCACTCGAACGAATGCCGTACCGCCTTTTTCAGACAAACTTCCGAACAGAACCGCCTCAGCGAGTGGTTTCTTGATTTTTTCTTGCAACAAACGATCCATCGGCCGTGCACCCATCTTAGCGTCATAACCGTTTTCAGCCAACCAGCAGCGCGCATCATCATCGATATCCAAGAAGACTTTTTTGCTGTCGAGCTGAGACTGCAATTGCACTAGGAATTTGTCCACAACGGTGGCGATGACACTCATACTCAGTTCACCAAACTGCACAATGCTGTCTAAACGATTGCGGAATTCCGGCGTAAACATCTTCTTAATAGCCTCCATACCATCGGTGCGATGATCCTGAACCGAGAATCCAATAGAGGCTCTGCTCATCAGCTCGGCACCGGCGTTGGTGGTCATAATCAAGATGACATTGCGAAAATCTGCTTTGCGTCCATTGTTATCTGTCAGCGTACCGTGATCCATAACCTGCAGAAGAAGGTTAAACACATCGGGGTGAGCCTTTTCCACTTCATCTAACAAAATGACCGCATGAGGGTGTTTGTTAACGGCATCCGTCAACAGTCCGCCTTGGTCATAACCCACATAACCGGGAGGCGCACCAATCAAACGCGATACGGTGTGCCGCTCCATGTACTCAGACATATCAAAGCGCACCAACTCAATACCCAAAATATTGGCCAACTGACGGCTCACTTCGGTCTTACCGACACCCGTGGGGCCCGCAAACAAAAAGCTACCAATTGGCTTAGTGCCCTCGCGCAGACCGGCACGGGCCATTTTAATGGCCGTGGTGAGCGCGTCGATCGCTGGATCTTGACCAAAGACCACCATCTTTAGCTTATCTGCCAGATTTTTGAGCTGTTCTTTGTCGGAACTGGAGACGCTCTTGGCAGGAATGCGGGCAATTTTTGAAATAACCAATTCAATGTCGCCAACACCAACCACTTTTTTGCGTTTACTGGCTGGCTGCAAGCGCTGATAGGCGCCCGCTTCGTCGATCACGTCAATCGCCTTGTCGGGCAGGAAGCGATCATTGATATGTTTGGCCGCCAACTCTGCCGCTGCTTTCAAGGCAGGATTGGTAAACTTGAGATCGTGGTGTTCTTCGAACCGAGACTTGAGCCCTTTGAGAATCTCGTAGGTCTCCTCAACACTCGGCTCGCCCACATCGACCTTTTGGAAGCGTCGCGCCAGCGCATGATCCTTTTCAAAAATACCGCGGTACTCTTGATAGGTTGTTGAACCAAAGCAGCGCAGATTTCCTGACGACAGCAGTGGCTTGAGTATATTGGACGCGTCCATCACGCCGCCAGATGCTGCACCGGCGCCAACGATGGTGTGAATTTCGTCGATAAACAGAATCGATTTTTCGCGCTTGCCCAACTCAGCCACAATCCCTTTGAGGCGTTTTTCAAAGTCGCCGCGGTATTTTGTTCCCGCTAGCAACCCACCCATATCGAGGGAAAATACGGTGCTGCCCAACATCGGTTCTGGCACATTGCCTTCAACAATAAGCTTGGCGAGGCCTTCGGCGATCGCTGTTTTACCCACACCAGACTCGCCCACCAAAAGTGGGTTATTTTTGCGTCGACGCACGAGAATCTGGCTGACGCGCTCGACTTCGGCAGCTCGGCCCACCAAGGGGTCGATTTCGCCACGCTTGGCGAGCTCGTTGAGGTTAGTGGCGAATTGACTGAGCAGGCTTTCTTCCTGCCCTTCGCCCTCAGCGGCGGCGCCACTTGACGCGCGTGAATCGTTGGCGTTGGTCTCGGACTGATCGGCAAATTTGGAGATACCGTGAGAGATGTAATTGACCACATCGATGCGTGCAATATTTTGCAGCCGCAGAAAATAGACTGCCTGACTTTCCTGCTCACTAAAGATGGCCACAACCACATTAGCACCGACCACTTCGCTGTGGTTCCCAGAATTCGCTTGGAACACCGCACGCTGAAGCACACGCTGGAAACCGTGGGTGGGCTGGGTCTCTTTCTCAAGGTGGACATCGGAGATAAGGGGGGTTGTTGAATCGACGAACTCTATAAGGTCTTGGCGCAACACAGGAATGTCGGCGCCACAGGCTTTGAGCACGTTTGCAGCAGACGCATCATCCAGCAGCGCGAGCAGCAGATGTTCTACGGTCATAAACTCATGACGTTTTTCTCGCGCACTTTTGAATGCGAGATTGAGGGTGACTTCGAGCTCTCTACTTAGCATGATTGTTTACTCTTCTTCGTCATTACAGGGTTCGATTTCACATAAAAGCGGATGCTGGTGGTCCCTCGAAAACTGGTTTACGATGCCCGCTTTTGTCTCTGCCACATCTAGAGTATAGACGCCGCAGACACCCTTTCCCTCGGTATGTATATTTAACATAATGCGCGTTGCTGCTTCGCGCGTCTTACCAAAAAACAGCTCTAGTAATTCAACAACAAACTCCATCGGTGTGTAGTCATCATTTAAAAGGACCACTTTATACAGTGGCGGCCGCTTTAATTTTGGTCTTACCTGTTCGACCACGGTATCGCCGTCGTGTTGCCAAATCGGTATGTTTTTTTCGTTGCTCATCAAAATATTGCCAAGTGGTTTGCATTTAAAAGTACGGTTTCAATAGTACACCAGATCACTGGCGCTGCTACGTGACAGCCATAAAAAAACCCGACTGTTAAGCCGGGTTTTTAGACGACAGAAAATACGCGTTGTTACATATTTTCAATCATGACATCGCCGAACTGTGAACATGACATCAGGGTCGCTGATGGCATGAGACGCTCGAAGTCATAGGTCACTTTTTTCTCGCCAATCGCGCCTTCAATGCCTTTGATGACTAAATCAGCGGCTTCGTTCCAGCCCATGTGACGCAGCATCATCTCAGCGGACAGAATCAGTGAACCCGGGTTCACCTTATCTTGGCCTGCATACTTTGGCGCTGTGCCGTGAGTGGCTTCAAAAATCGCCACGTCATTAGACAAGTTTGCGCCAGGAGCGATACCGATACCGCCAACTTGTGCGGCTAGCGCGTCAGAAATATAGTCGCCGTTGAGGTTCAGAGTGGCAATCACGCTGTACTCGTCGGGACGCAAAATAATCTGCTGCAACATGGCATCGGCGATCACGTCTTTGATAACGATATCTGCACCGGTGTTGGGGTTCTTGACCACATGCCAAGGGCCGCCGTCCAGCGCAACACCGCCAAACTCGTCGCGTGCAACTTGGTAACCCCAGTCGCAGAAGGCGCCTTCGGTGAACTTCATGATATTGCCTTTGTGAACAATGGTAACTGACGGCTTGTTCTGATCAATGGCGTACTGAATGGCTTTGCTCACAAGACGCTTGGTGCCCTGCTCTGACACTGGCTTGACGCCAATACCGCAGTTCTTGTCGAAACGGATTTTCTTCACGCCCATTTCGTCTTGCAAAAATTTGATAACTTTGTCAGCTTCTGGCGTACCTGCACGCCACTCAATGCCGGCATAGATGTCTTCAGAGTTTTCACGGAAAATACACATGTCGACTTTGTTAGGCTCTTTTACGGGTGACGGCACGCCCTCGAACCAACGCACTGGGCGCTGGCAGACAAACAGATCCAACTCTTGACGCAACGCTACGTTGAGAGAACGGAAGCCACCGCCAACGGGAGTTGTTAACGGGCCTTTGATAGACACCACATACTCTTTAACCGCTTCTAATGTTTCTGCAGGAAACCAATCGCCTTCGTAGGTTTCTGCCGCTTTCTCGCCACAGTACACTTCCATCCAAGAGATTTTTTTGGCGCCGCCGTAGGCTTTAGCAACAGCTGCATCGATAACTTTGATCATCACTGGCGTAATATCAACACCAATGCCATCGCCTTCGATAAAAGGAATGATTGGATTGTTAGGAACGTTAATAGAAAAGTCGGAATTTACTGTGATTTTTTCGCCAGATTCAGGTATCTGGATATGCTTGTAGCCCATCTTTGTCTCCACAGGATTGTAATGATTTGTAAAATTTTTACGCGAAAGCCGCATTTTAGCATTATATGCAGCCTTTTTTGTAACTCTGTTTCATTTACAATGTAAAAAAACCGAGAAAATCTGTGTCAAAACTTATTCTGTTCAACAAACCCTTTAATGTTCTCAGTCAATTCAGTGATGACGCGGGCAGGCAAACCCTCGCCAACTTTATCGATATTAAAGATGTTTACCCTGCTGGGCGTTTAGATTATGACTCTGAAGGTCTGCTCCTGTTGACGGACAATGGGCAGTTGCAGGCACAGATAAGTAATCCGAAATACAAACTCAACAAAACGTATTGGGCTCAGGTCGAGGGTGAGGCTACGCAGGCCCATTGCGAACAGCTGTTGGCGGGCGTGCAACTCAATGACGGCTCGGCCCGCGCTCTATCATGCAAGCTTATCGAGCCACCGGCAATTTGGCCCCGTGTTCCCCCTATTCGCGTGAGAGCGTCCATTCCTGATAGCTGGATTGAGCTGACTATTAATGAAGGGCGCAACCGTCAGGTACGCCGCATGACTGCAGCTGTTGGGCTGCCCACCCTGCGTTTGGTACGCGCAGCGATTGGCGATTGGCATATCTCCGATATTGCGTTGGGCCAGTATCGGACGGAAAGCGTAAATCTGCCAACAGCGAAAAAACCCACAAGACCAGGACCAAGGCGACGAGGAGCATAACTGTGCCAAATAAAATTCATCTAACCGTGGCGACTGTGGTGGAAAAAGACGGGCAATTTCTGATGGTAAAAGAAACCAAAGATGGCCGGCAGATGATCAACCAACCCGCGGGACACGTTGAGCCGGGTGAAGATATTCTTGCGGCGGCGCTGCGTGAGACTTACGAAGAGACTGGCTGGGTAGTATCACTTACAGGCTTTCTCGGCATCTCTACCTACCGCGCAAAATCCACTGGCGTAACCTACTATCGGCTGACATTCAGCGCGGTGCCCGTGCACTTTGACGGCGATGCGGTTATTGATCCCGATATCGACGTTGCCCTGTGGATGAGCGTCGCCGATCTGCAATCTACGCCAGAACTAATGCGCAGTCCGGCAGTTCTGAACTGTCTTGATGACTTCCTTGCCAAGCGTATTTTCCCTATGGAAATTTTTCGCAACACCTTATAGTAGCGGGCTGATGTAGACATGGTGAACCATGAGTAAAACGCAAAAAGTGATCGTTGGCATGTCCGGCGGTGTCGACTCCTCAGTCGCGGCCTACCTGTTGATTCAACAGGGCTATGAAGTCGAAGGCCTGTTTATGAAAAACTGGGATGAGGACGATGACACAGAGTACTGCACGGCAAAAGCAGACTTAGCCGATGCTCAGCAAGTTTGCGATAAGCTCAATATCACCCTGCACACAGCCAACTTTGCGGCGGACTACTGGGACAATGTGTTTGAGTACTTCCTCGAGGAGTACCGCGCAGGCCGTACGCCCAATCCGGACATTCTCTGCAATCGTGAAATCAAATTTAAGGTGTTCCTCGATTACGCACAGATTCTGGGTGCCGATGCTATTGCCACCGGTCACTACAGTCGGGTCGGTAGCTTCAACGGCGAGGCCTGTCTGCTCAAGGGCGTTGACAACAATAAAGATCAAAGTTATTTCCTGCACGCCGTATCTCAAGGTGCTTTTGCGAAGTCGTTATTCCCAGTCGGAGAGCTTGAGAAGCCGGCCGTTCGGGCCATCGCCGAGCGTCAGGGCTTTGTCACGTCAACGAAAAAAGACAGTACCGGCATATGCTTTATTGGTGAGCGCCGCTTCAAAGATTTTCTTGAACAATATATTCCAGCGCAGCCGGGCAAGATGATTAGCGCCGATGGCCAGCCAATGGGGGAACACCAAGGGCTCATGTTTTACACCCTTGGGCAGCGTCAAGGCTTGGGGATTGGCGGTGTCAGAAATAGTAGTGATGAACCTTGGTATACATTACAAAAAGACCTAACAAATAATGTGCTTATTGTCGGTCAGGGCGGCAATCATCCACTGTTATTTACCGATCGGCTGAGCGCAGAAGGGTTAAATTGGATCAACGGCACACCCACAGAGCCCTTTACCTGTGTGGCTAAAACGCGCTACCGCCAACCCGACCAAGCCTGCTACGTTATTCCCACTGCGAGCGGTTGTGAGGTTGAGTTTGTCAACCCGCAGCGCGCGGTCACGCCGGGGCAGTCGGTAGTTTTTTATGACCATGACCGATGCCTCGGCGGCGGCACGATTGACCGCACATGGAACAGCGCACAGCGTGCAGCAACCACTCATTCGATATCAAACGACAGTAGGGCCCATTAATGCTTAACAAACCAACCCATGAACAAGCGCTCGCCCTCGCTGCGGTATTTCAAGCCTGCCAACTCGTCGATAATCTCGCTAATACTGGCACAGCCTCCACCAGTGACACGCAAGTGTGTATGGCCGCCCTGCTCAACCAAGACCCGAGCTCGATTGAGGATCTCTATGGCCCGCGTGAGTCGCTGCAGTGCGGTATTACAGCGATGACAACGCTGTTGGGTGACCGCCAGGCAAGCGAGATGTTCTCGTCTGCTACACTCAGTTATGCGCTGACTGTGCTCACGGTTGAACGCCAGTTGTCGAAACAAAAAGCCATGCTCGATCGTTTGGCGGCTGGCCTCGAGAATGCCAAACGTCAAGCCGAGCATTTCTCCAATACCCACGACAATGTGTTCGCAAATCTTGCATCGCTGTATCAAACCACCTTGAGCACACTGCGTCAGCGCATTCAAGTCAAAGGCAATGCCACCTACTTGCAGCAACCGAAGATTGCCGAGCGCATTCGCTGCCTGCTTTTTTCTGCGGTGCGCAGTGCGTACCTGTGGCATCAATTGGGCGGTAGAAAGTATCATCTGGTGCTCTATCGCAAAGCACTGGTTGCAGCCTTAAAACCCTAGCTAGAACCCAGCCAATCGGCCACCACCGATGCCATTAAATTACCTGAATTTAACCGCTCTTTCCGCTATCATGTGCGGCTTAATTAACGACTGTATTTGGAATGCCCATGAACAACCTCGACCTCTCCGCTTTAACCGCTGTTTCACCCATCGATGGCCGTTACGGCAACAAAACAGACGCCCTGCGTTCAGTGTTCAGCGAGTTTGGACTGATTCGCTACCGCGTAATGGTTGAGGTTCGCTGGTTACAGCATTTGGCCAATCACCCCGAGATTGGAGAAGTACCCCCGTTCAGTGACGAGGCCAACCAACTGCTGAACGGTTTGGTGGACAATTTCACCCTCGAACAAGCACTGCGGGTCAAAGAGATCGAGCGCACCACTAACCACGATGTGAAAGCCGGGGAGTATCTGCTGAAAGAAACCATTGCCAGTCACGCAGAATTAAACGCTGTCAGCGAATTTATTCACTTCGCCTGCACCTCTGAGGATATCAACAACCTCTCCCACGCTCTGATGTTAAAAGAAGGCCGCGACAATATTGTCGTGCCCGTGCTGCAACAGATCCATCAACAGCTCAGCGATATGGCCCGCGAGATGGCAGATGTTCCCATGCTCTCGCGCACCCACGGCCAAACCGCTTCGCCAACCACCGTTGGCAAAGAGATGGCGAACGTCGCCTATCGCCTACAGCGTCAAATTACGCAAATCAGCGCAGTGCCATTGATGGGGAAAATTAATGGGGCCGTGGGCAACTACAACGCCCATATTTCTGCCTACGCCACAATCGATTGGGAGCAGAATGCACAGGACTTTATCGAAGGCTTAGGGCTGGTTTTCAACCCTTACACTACGCAAATTGAACCCCACGATTATATGGCCGAACTGTTCGATGCCATGGCCCGCGCCAACACTATCTTGATCGACTTTGCTCGCGATATCTGGGGCTATATCTCTGTTGGCTATTTCAAGCAGCGCACTATTGCGGGCGAAGTTGGCTCGTCTACCATGCCGCATAAGGTCAATCCGATTGATTTTGAAAATGCCGAGGGCAATATGGGCTTGGCAAATGCCCTGTTCAGCCACCTCGCGGCAAAGCTCCCCATCTCCCGCTGGCAGCGTGACCTCACCGATTCCACGGTACTGCGCAATATGGGTGTTGGCTTAGGCTACTCTCTGATTGCCTATGGTTCTCTGCTTAAAGGCATGGGCAAATTACAGCTCAATGCGGAGAAATTAGCTGCCGATCTCGATGCAAGCTGGGAGGTTCTGGCTGAGCCGATTCAAACGGTGATGCGCCGCTACGCCATCGACGAACCTTATGAAAAACTCAAAGCTCTCACTCGCGGTAATGTGATGGACCAGGCGACGATTCGCCACTTTATCGACGGTTTAGAGATACCTGACGAAGCCAAAGCGGCCCTAAAAGCCATGACCCCAGGCTCTTACACCGGCAATGCGGCGCAACAAGCGAGAAAAATTTAAGGTGCCGATTCCCTTCAACATTCTTGGTGATCTGCCCAAGGACGTCTTTCTCGCCGAGTACTGGCAGAAAAAGCCGCTTCTCGTGCGCGGTGCGATACGCAATTTTGAACCACCCATTGATGCCGATGAGCTTGCCGGCCTAGCGCTAGAAGACGAGGTAGAATCGCGCATTGTGCTGGAAAAAGACTGGCAACTGCACTGCGGTCCCTTTACCGAGAACACCTTTGCCACGCTGCCAGAGGAGAAATGGACGCTGCTAGTTCAGGCTGTCGATCTGTGGGTTCCTGAGGTCGCTGAGCTGCTCAATCACTTCGACTTTTTACCGGCGTGGCGGATTGATGACATTATGGTTAGCTATGCCGCCGACGGTGGCAGTGTCGGCCCGCACTTTGATTACTACGACGTTTTTCTTCTGCAGGGACATGGCACCCGCCGCTGGCAGATAGGCGGTCACTGCGACGCCGACAGCCCGATGGTAGGCAATACAGAGCTGAAGATTTTACGTGACTTTAAGGCGCAGGAGGAGTGGATACTCGAACCCGGCGATATGCTCTATCTGCCGCCACGAATTGCTCATCACGGTGTTGCTATCGGCGAGTGCACAACCTTTTCTGTGGGGTTTAGAGCCCCTGCCGCGAGTGAAATGTTGGATGATTTTGCCACTGAGTTATTGAGCGGCATCGCGCCACCCAACCATCTTCAAGACCCGCCGCTGACACTCGCGATGGCCAATGAAAACATTACACCGGCGCATATCGCGCAGGTACGCAACCTTCTGCTGGCGACACTCAACAACGATAAATTGCTTGGCGAGTGGTTTGCCCAGTATATGACCCGCCCTAAATACCCCGAGTTCGTGGAAATGACGGAAGAGTACCGCACGGCGGTATTAACCTCGGCAAACGGCGCCGATCTTCGCTTTACCAATGGGGTAAAAGACTAACCGGGCAGCCTCCTCTCTCTGAGGCTGCGCTTATGGCTGCGCTGCAGCCCCGGAACCTTCACGGCGTGGATCTGACGCGGCAAATTTGACGTTATTGGCATCCCTGACAATACTCTGTGTCGAGCCCAACCGAGCAGGCTCTGGACTCATGATATGACCCATGGACTTCAGTTTGGTCAGCGTATCCACCGATATACCGCGTTCAACTTCAACAGTATCCGGCAGCCACTGATGATGAATTCTCGGTGCCGCTGTCGCTTCAGCAATGCCCATATCAAACTCTAAAACGTTCAGCACTATCTGCAACACAATCGTAATAATGGTGCTGCCGCCGGGGCTGCCCGTCGCAAGAATGGCATCGCCATCTGCATTGAATACGATGGTTGGCGTCATAGATGACAGTGGTCGTTTACCCGCTTGAATCGCGTTAGCTTCTCCACCCACTAAGCCAAAGCCATTGGGTGCGCCCGGCTTTGAGGAGAAGTCATCCATTTCGTTATTGAGCAGAAAGCCAGCGCCCGCCACGGAGATACCGCTGCCATAGGAGAAGTTGATGGTGAAGGTATTGCTCACCACATTGCCCCACTGATCCCACGTCGAGAAATGCGTCGTTTCAGTACTTTCGTCGTCGCCAAAACGCAGCCCCGAGCGCACATCCGCAGAGCGACTAGCGGCAGTCAGATCAATTTTCTCGCGCAGAGTCGCGGCGTATTTCTTGTCCATCAACTGGGCCACGGGTACGGTATAAAAGTCTGGATCGCCAAGGTGTTGGCTGCGATCTGCATAGGCGCGACGCATCGACTCAACTAAGCGGTGCAGATAATCTGCACTGTTGTGGCCTAGGGCCTGCAGGTCCCAACCTTCGAGAATATTGAGCATTTGAATCAGGTGCACGCCTCCAGAGGACGGCGGTGGCATGGCGCAGACGCGCTCGCTGCGAAATTCACCACACACCGGCTGACGCTCTATCACTCGGTAATTTTTCAGGTCGTCCGCAGTCATCTTACCGCCGGTACGCTGCATCTGGCTGAGCAGAAAATCAGCTGTTTTACCGTCGTAAAACCCGTCGCGGCCATCGCGGGCAATCCGTGTTAACGTCGCGGCGAGGTCTTTTTGCACCAGTTTTTCACCGGCTTGATAAAGCCCGCCATCGCGCTTGTAAAAGTAACTCGCCGATGCAGGGTCTTTGGTTAAGTAGTCCTGGTACTCGACGAGTGAGTTGGCGAGGCCACGGCTGACAGGAAAGCCATACTTGGCGAGTTTAATTGCAGGTTCAATAACCTGCTGTAGGTTCATGGTGCCGTAGGTCTCAAGGGCATAAATAAGGCCGGCCACAGTTCCCGGAACCCCGGACGAATGAATGCTATAACGCGCTTTTTGATTATCTACATTGCCCTCGCGATCGAGAAACATATTGCGCGATGCTGCCGCTGGGGCCATCTCGCGATAATCAATGGCGATGGTTTTATTCTGCTCTGCGAGATGCACCATCATAAAACCGCCGCCGCCAATGTTACCCGCCCGAGGCAGCGTCACCGCAAGGGCAAACCCTGTAGCAACCGCAGCGTCAATGGCATTGCCGCCGGCTGCGAGAATGTCCGCGCCCACTTGACTGGCAATCGCTTCCTGGGAAACAGCCACGCCTTTTTCAGCGATAACCGGATGGAATCGCGCCAAGGGGTCGAGGGCAACCACATCGGCAAAGGTAGAGCTGGCAAGAAAGGCGAAGAGGATAAACGCGTTAAAAAGCTGTTTCATAATGGTGGGCACTGTCGTTATTATTGTTCGCCATTCTTTCTTATTGCGACTGTTAAGGCAACCACCAAGGCCACAATAAACGGTGGCCTGTGATTATTTCAGAACAACCATTTTCCCCATAAAATAGAGGCAAGTTCATGATTCGTGTTCAGCAGGTGACGTGGAATGATGCCGAGGAGGCGATCAAAGCGGTCAGAGTTCCAGTGTTTATCGACGAGCAACAGGTGCCTTACGAAATCGATTTCGATGGTTCTGATGCGCACTGCGTGCACTGGCTGGCCCTGAGTGAGGACGGTCTCCCAATTGGCACAGCTCGCCTGATGAACGATTATCATTTTGGCCGTATGGCGGTGCTCAAACCATGGCGCAAGAGGGGCGTCGGGCGCGCAATTATGCTTGCGGCGATCGAGTTTGCAAAAGCCCAGGGCTTTGCCAGCATGCATTTAAATGCGCAGATTGAGGCGATGGGATTTTATCGACAGTTGGGGTTCAAGGCTTACGGCGAGCGATTTATCGACGCGGGAATGCCCCATCAGAGCATGGCGCTGCAGCTCGACGCAGCATAGCCCAAACTTTAACCTTCAAGGGGCTGCGATGACACAATAATGCCGTTGTTGTCGGCGTAGCAATAATCGCCTGGATTGAAGGTCACACCGGCAAATGTGACAGCGACATCAATCTCACCGATGTCTTTTTTGTCTGTCTTCATGGGATGCACGCCAAGCGCTTGCACACCGATATCCAGCGCCATAATGTCGTCAACATCGCGAATACAGCCGTACATGAGGATACCACTCCAGCCGTTTGCGACACCCTGCTCCGCCAGCATGTCGCCAAGACAGGCTCGACGCATACTGCCGCCAGCATCAACAACCAGCACTCTACCCAAGCCGGGAGTCCCGAGCAGCTTTTTGACCTTGGAGTTATCCTCGAAACATTTCACCGTGACAATTGGGCCCCAAAAGCGCTCGCGACCGCCGTAATTGCTAAATATTGGCTCAACGACGCGGACAAGGTGGGGATACTGATCGCAAAGGTCGGGGGTTGAGTGCATGACGATCTATCCTTTCTGGGCCTTAAATACCTGACGATAATGGTGCAGCAGCGGCTCAGTATAGCCACTCGGCTGTGTTTCACCCTTGAAAATAAGGTCACAGGCGGCGGTAAAGGCAATGCTGTTGGCAAAGTCGGGGCTCATATTGCGGTAAGCCGCGTCGCCTGCGTTTTGGCCATCAACCACAGCGGCCATGCGCTGCAATGTCTCCATAACCTGCGCCTTGTCGGTGATGCCGTGGTGCAGCCAGTTGGCGATGTGCTGACTCGAAATGCGCAGGGTCGCACGATCTTCCATAAGACCGACATTGTTGATATCAGGCACTTTCGAACAGCCTACGCCCTGCTCTACCCAGCGCACCACGTAGCCCAAGAGACCTTGGATATTGTTGTCCAGTTCGAGCTGAATCTCTTGCTGGCTTAGCTTGCGCTCGCCGAGCAGTGGAATGGTAAGAATATCGTCTACATTGGCCTGTTGGCGCTGTGCCAACTGATCTTGCACGCTGGCGACATCAACTTGATGATAATGCATGGCATGCAGTGTGGCAGCCGTGGGCGATGGCACCCACGCGGTACTTGCACCGGCCTTGGGATGGGCAATTTTAGCCACCATCATATCGGCCATATTGTCGGGCACAGGCCACATGCCTTTACCAATCTGCGCTTTACCCTTGAGTCCGCACGCCAGACCGATATCGACATTCTGGTTTTCATAAGCGGCAATCCAAGGCATTGCTTTGAGGTCTGCCTTCAATGCAAATGGCCCGGCCAGCATGCTGGTGTGAATTTCATCGCCGGTGCGATCAAGGAATCCTGTGTTAATAAACACTACTCGGCCCTTGGCGGCATGAATACAGGCTTTAAGATTGACCGATGTGCGGCGCTCTTCGTCCATAATTCCGATTTTGATGGTGTGCCGTGCCAAACCCAACATATCTTCGACACGGTCAAATAGCGTATTGGTAAAGGCAACCTCTTCTGGGCCGTGCATTTTTGGCTTCACAATGTAGATACTGCCAGCGTCAGAATTGCTCACTCGCTGCTCACCGCGCAAATCGTGCAGCGCGATCAAGCTAGTAATCGCAGCGTCCATAATACCCTCTGGCACTTCGCTGCCCTCCGCATCAAGAATGGCGGGGTTGGTCATCAGATGGCCAACGTTGCGAATAAACATCAGGCTGCGACCTTTGAGCCTGAGAGGCTCGCCACTGGGGCCACTATAGTCGCGATCGGGGTTCATGCTGCGAACAAAACTCGTGCCCGCGCGACTAATGGTTTCTTCAAGTGTGCCTTTATTCAGCCCCAACCAGTTGCGGTAGGCGAGCGCTTTGTCTTCTGCATCAACGGCAGCAACAGAGTCTTCACAATCCATAATGGTGGTCAGCGCAGCTTCCAGAACAATATCTTTGACGCCCGCCTTATCAGACGCGCCAATTTGATGACTATAATCAATTTGAATTTCAAAGTGTAACTTATTGTTTTTTAACAAAATAGAGGTGGGTGAAAGCGCGTCACCGAGATAGCCGACAAACTGCGCAGGCGCTGCCAGAGCAACTGACTCATCCCCCACATTGACCTGTAGTTGACCGTTATTGATGGTGTAGCTAAGCGCGTCATGATGGGAAGCACCACCGGCCAAAGGAACCGCTTGATCGAGGAAATTGCGACCGTAGTCAATGACCTTTTGGCCGCGCACTGGGTTGTAACTACCGACCTTTTCCGCACCGTCGGCCTCGGCAATCACATCATTGCCGTAAAGCGCGTCGTAGAGGCTGCCCCAGCGCGCATTAGCAGCGTTGAGGGCAAAACGAGCATTCATAATGGGCACCACCAGTTGGGGCCCCGCCTGCAGCGCTATCTCGTCATCGACATGAGTGGGCGAGACCTGAACATTGCCAACATCGGGCACCAAGTACCCTATCTCCTGCAAAAACGCCTTGTAGTCGGAAAAAACAAAAGACCCCTTGCGCTCGCGATGCCAGCCATCGATAGTCGCTTGCAAACTTTCTCTCTTTTCAAGGAGTTGACGATTAATCGGCGCTAAATCACGAATAATGGCTGCAAAGTCCCGCCAGAAATTGTCAGCCTCAATGCCGCTACCGGGACAGACTTCCTGAGCCACTAAATCGAAGATGGGTTTGGCTATTTGCAATCCAGAATGGTGTATCCGCTCGCTCATTGGGTGACTCTCCAGCTGTGTGTTGATTGTCTCAGGCCGGATGGTAAGTTCCCCAGCCAAATTATCCTAGTCTATGGACTTTATCTTTGCTATTCAGACGCCGAATGGTGCTTAGGCCGTGATTTCTTCCGAGACCGATTTAATTAGCTGTCGCAACCAACGGTGGCCGGGGTCGTGCTGCAGCAGCGGACTCCAGACCATTTTTAAACGCATGCGCGGTATTTCAAACGGCGGATCGAGAATCACTACGGCAGGGTTTGCGTGCATAGATCGCGCAGCAAGGCTTGGAATGGTGACAATAAGATCGTCGTGCTCAGCCAGTAACAGCGCCGCTTGGTAGTGACGGGTAAATAACGTAATCATTCGCTTGGCGCCTATCTTTTGTAGCGCCTCGTCAACCCACCCCAGTCGCTGCACATCGTCTGGCGACATACCCACTCCGACGCCCATGCCGGTTTTACTGACCCAAACATGGTTGCCAGCTAAATAGCGCTGCAGATTCCAACCGCGAATCGCTGGATTGTCGGCACGCATCACGCAGGAGAAGCTATCGTCCCAAAGATGCACCTGATGAAAAGACTGCGGCAAGCTGTCAAAGCGGTTGATCACGAGATCCACCTTTCCGCGCTCCACATCATGAAAGCTGACATCGCTGGGGGTCATGATATCCAAGCGAATGCCTGGCGCTTCGCGACGCAAGCGCTGCAACAGCTTTGGTAGCAAGGTCGCTTCGGTATAGTCACTGGCCATAATGCGGAAAATACGATCGCTCGCCCCGGGCTCAAATACCGTCTTCGGCAGCACGGCAAGCTCCGCGGCAGCCAGCACATTGCGCACCAGCGGCTGCAACTCTAGCGCCCTATCGGTTGGGGTCATGCCATCGCTGGTTCGCACCAGCAGCGGGTCATCGAACAGGTCACGCAGGCGCCGCAGACTGTTCGACATTGCCGGCTGGCTTATACCCAATTCTTCAGCGGCGCGCGTCACATTGCATTCGCGCAGTAGCACATCTAGGTAAACAAGGAGGTTTAAATCGACTCTTGCTATATTCATATTAAAAATACCAGAGATAGAAAGTATAAATTAGATAAATTATGCCACGCTCTCTAGACTCACGCCACAGTTTGTTAATAACACTTTTTTTAGAGGTATTTCATGTCAACTTTTTCTGAGCACACTGCCGCCGTCACCCGATTGCGCGAAAGCCATGCGGGCTCGTGGAACGCAATCAATCCTGAGAATGTCGCTCGTATGCGCCTTCAGAACCAGTTTAAAACAGGCTTGGACATTGCCAAGTACACGGCCGCTATCATGCGCAAGGATATGGCCCAGTACGACGCTGATCCAGCAGCGTACACCCAGTCGTTAGGATGCTGGCATGGCTTTATTGGCCAACAGAAAATGATTGCTATCAAAAAGCATTTCGGCACCACCAACAAAAAGTACCTCTACCTTTCTGGCTGGATGATTGCTGCACTGCGCTCTGAATTTGGCCCGCTTCCCGATCAATCCATGCATGAAAAAACCGCTGTGGCAGCGTTGATTGGAGAGCTCTACACCTTCCTGCGTCAGGCCGATGCACGTGTCTTGGGCGATCTATTCAGAAAGCTTGATGCAGCACAAGGCGCGGAGAAAGCAGCGATTCAGACAGAGATCGACAACTTTGAAACCCACGTGGTACCGATTATTGCCGATATCGATGCGGGCTTTGGTAACGCTGAAGCGACCTATCTGATGGCCAAGCAAATGATTGAAGCCGGCGCCTGCTGTATTCAAATTGAAAACCAAGTCTCCGACGAAAAGCAGTGTGGCCACCAAGACGGCAAGGTCACCGTGCCCCACGAAGACTTCCTCGCCAAAATTAATGCTGTGCGCTACGCCTTCCTCGAGCTGGGCGTTGACGATGGCGTTATCGTTGCGCGCACCGACTCCTTGGGCGCAGGTCTGACCAAGCAGATCGCCGTGACTCGCAAGCCCGGCGATTTGGGAGATCAGTACAATTCATTCCTTGATGTGGAAGAAGTCACGCCAGCCGATATGAAGAATGGCGATGTGGTGATCAATCGCAATGGCAAATTGGTTCGCCCCAAGCGTCTGCCGAGCAATCTATTCCAATTTAGGAAAGGCACTGGCGAAGCGCGCTGCGTGCTGGATTCTATTACAAGCCTGCAGAATGGCGCCGATATGATTTGGATCGAGACCGAGAAGCCCCACATCGGCCAGATCGGTGGCATGGTGGCGGAAATTCGCAAAGTTATTCCCAATGCCAAAGTGGTCTACAACAATTCACCCTCGTTTAACTGGACCCTCAACTTCCGTCAGCAGATTTTCGACGCATGGGTTGAAGCTGGGAAGGATGTCTCTGCTTACGATCGCGCAAACTTAATGAGCGCTGACTACGATACCACTGCTCTGTCGCTGGAAGCCGACGAAAAAATTCGTACATTCCAAGCAGACGCAGCGCGCGAAGCGGGCATTTTCCACCACCTGATCACGCTGCCAACCTACCACACAGCGGCACTGTCTACCGACAACTTGGCCAAGGAGTACTTTGGCGAGCAGGGAATGTTGGGCTACGTGGCAGGCGTACAGCGCAAAGAAATTCGACAGGGTATCGCCTGTGTGAAGCACCAAAACATGTCCGGTTCGGACATTGGTGATGACCATAAAGAGTATTTCGCCGGCGAAGCAGCCCTGAAGGCCTCCGGCAAAGACAACACCATGAATCAGTTCTAAACACCGCCAGATCGTTTAGCGCCTGCTTCGAAAGAGTGGCCTTAGGGTCACTCTTTTTTTGTGGGCGCAGTAATTAGAATTGCATTGTTTCTTCGGGCTCCAGTAGGATAAAGCCAATAATTCAATAACAATAAAAATGAGGGATGTATGACGCGCGCAAAAAAAACCACCATCGCAGCAGCCGCAATTATTCTTGGCGGATTATGGGCCTACCCTACTCTGCAAGCGCTCTATCAAACGGTACATCTTTTCGATGAAGACCGCATCGTTGAAAATTTTCGCTCGGCTGACCGACTCTGGATCACTCGAACAATGCCTGCTTCGACAGCGCCGCGCCCCTACGCCGTGGGCACCCCGCGCGCGCTACCCGAGACCTTTATCTTCGACGAGCAGACAATCGACACAGAACAGTTTTTAACCGACTCTTGGACCACAGGGCTGCTGGTTATTCAAGACGACCAAATCGTTACCGAGCGCTACAGCCTCGGCAACACTGCTGCCACGCGCAACATCTCCTGGTCCGTCGCAAAATCGTTTATCTCTGCCATGATCGGCATTGCCGTCGATGAAGGTCACATCGCCAGCATTGAAGAGACCGTTGATACCTACGCCCCAGAGCTGAAAGACTCGGGCTACGGCGGCGTGCGCATCAAAGACGTGCTGCAGATGTCCTCCGGCATTGCCTTCAATGAAGATTATGCCGACTTTGATAGCGACATAAATCGCTGGGGTCGCGGCTTTGCAACCGGAGGATCACAGGACGAATTTGCCGCGAGCCTTGTACGTGGGCGCGAACCCGGCACTAAAAACCACTATGTCAGCATCGACACCCATGTTCTGAGCATGGTGTTAACCCGCGCCACCGGCAAAACCGTGAGCGCGTATATGCAAGAGAAACTCTACCAGCCTCTCGGCATGGAGTTTGATGGCTACTGGATCACCGACAAACACGGCGCAGAGATGGCGCTCGGCGGTCTCAACCTGACGTTGCGCGACTTTGCCAAACTCGGTTCGCTTTACCTGCACAATGGCGCTCTGGCGGACCAACAGATTGTGCCCGCTGACTGGGTCGCTGCATCAACCCGTGCCGATGCACCCCATCTGCAACCCGGCGTCGGTTTTGGCTACGGCTATCAGTGGTGGCTTCCTCTGTCCGAGAGCGGTGAATACATGGCTATGGGCGTGTATGGGCAATATATTTATGTCAATCCAAGCAGCAACACCGTCATTGTTAAACTCTCCGCCAACCCCCACTACAATGACCGCAGCTATATCCCCAGCAACGACTTCGCCAACCTCGCCCTTTTTCGCCGTATCGCCAATACAGGGGCAGACTAATGACTCAAATTAGGTATAATCTGCGCCTGCAAAAAAACCTAAACTCGCCAGCCTTGAGCACCCCACTTTGGGCACCCCACTTTGAGTACTGAATTGAATACTGAATTTCTTGGAAAAACCCTCTCCGGCCCCTTTACGATACCGTCTGGCATTGTCACTACCGCGACCTCCATCATTCAGTATATGTTCGATCATATGCCGCAGATTGGCGTGATTACCACCAAAAGTGTGGGCCTCACGCCCCGCGCAGGCTACCGTGAGCCGGTCTACAGCCAGTATGCGCCAGGCTGTTTCGTCAACGCAGTAGGGCTAACCAATCCGGGCGCCGAAGCTGCCGCAGAAGCGCTGGCGAAATTGCGCATTCCAGAGGACCGCTTTCTACTGACCTCGATCTTTGGCGGCAGTGTTGAAGAGTTTGTTGAAGTCGCAAAAATTATGGCCCCCGTATCCAACGGCTTGGAGTTAAACCTCTCCTGCCCGCACGCCAAAGGCTACGGCATGGCCATGGGCCAAGACCCTGAGCTGGTGCGTGAAATTACCGCAGCGGTTAAAGCCGTGGTGAACATCCCCGTAGTCCCCAAATTAACCCCCAACACGCCCAATATTGGTGAAATTGCCCTCGCCGCTGTCGCCGGTGGCGCTGATGCAATCTGCGCGATTAACACTGTGGGCCCAGGTTATACAGCCGCCCATGGACAACCGGTGTTGAGCAATGGTGCGGGCGGAATGTCTGGCAAAGGTGTGCTGCCGATTGCCCTGAAATGTGTGCGCGAAATCGCCGCCGTGACCGATTGCCCAATTATTGGCTGTGGCGGTGTCAGCAGTGCTGCAGATGTGCGCGAGTTTATGACTGCCGGCGCGAGTATTGTTGGTGTAGGCTCCGCACTCACTGGCATGACCACAGACGAAATTGGCAGCTACTTCAACCAGCTT
>LIDE01000017.1 GCA_001438605.1 SAR92 bacterium BACL16 MAG-120619-bin48
CCTTTGTTAACCCGCGCAATGCCGCAGCCGGCAGTTTGCGACAGTTAGATTCTAAAATCACCGCAACCCGGCCGCTGGAAATGTGCGCCTACAGTGTTGGCCAATTTCAAGGCGGCAGTAAGCCCGATAGCCACCTGCATATGCTTGATATGCTCGGCACTTGGGGTTTTAAGATCAATCGTCACACCGAGGTTGCACAGGGCATAGCCGCCTGTCAGGACTATTACCGGCGCCTAGAAGAGACCCGAGATCGGCTGCCCTACGATATTGATGGCATTGTCTACAAGGTCAATGACCTAGAGCTGCAGCAGCGGCTTGGTTTTGTTGCCAAAGCGCCGCGTTGGGCAATCGCCCGCAAGTTTCCGGCCCAAGAAGAGATGACGCGCTTGCTCGATGTGGAGTTTCAAGTGGGCAGAACCGGCGCCATTACACCCGTCGCCAGACTTGAGCCGGTTTTTGTTGGAGGCGTTACCGTCAGTAACGCGACTCTGCACAATGGCGACGAAATTCAGCGTTTAGGTGTCTGTATTGGCGACACAGTGATTATTCGCCGCGCGGGAGATGTTATTCCGCAAATCGCCAAAGTTGTCTTGGACAGACGTCCCGCTGATGCCAGACCGATTCTCTTTCCGGAAAATTGCCCTGTTTGTCATTCCCCCGTGCGACGAACACCCGGAGAAGCGGTTGCTCGCTGTTCAGGCGGGCTTTTCTGCGGCGCGCAAAGTAAAGAAGCCATCAAACATTTTGCCTCGCGCAAGGCCATGGATATCGACGGTCTCGGCGACAAACTCGTCGAATTACTGGTGGATGAGGGTTTAATCTACTCTGTGGCGGATATCTACGAATTGACGGTTGAGAAAATTGCCGGTCTCGAGCGCATGGGCGAAAAGTCAGCGACCAATCTCATTCAGGCCATTGAAAAAAGTAAACAGACCACGCTGGCCAAGTTCCTCTTTGCCTTGGGCATTCGCGAAGTAGGCGAGGCGACGGGGCAAACGTTGGCGAAAAATTTTGGCGCGCTCGAGGCCATTCTTGACGCTGACTTAGAGGCGTTGTTAGAGGTCGATGATATCGGGCCGGTGGTGGCTTACTTTATTCGCGATTTCTTCCGCAATCCTGACAATGTGGCCATTATTAATGCGTTGCGCGAGTCAGGCGTGAGTTGGTCGGATATTGATGTCACCGCGCGGGACTCCCAACCGCTCAAAGGTCAAACCTGGGTTCTGACCGGCGCCATGGACGTGATGAGTCGCGCCGAAGCCAAGGACCGATTACAGGATTTAGGCGCCAAAGTCGCCGGCAGTGTTTCCGCAAAAACCACTCGAGTTGTCGCTGGGCCGGGCGCAGGTTCGAAACTGAATAAAGCAGAATCGTTGAATATTCCAGTGATGGACGAGGCGGACTTTATCGCCTTTTTGGCGCGGATTAAAACATAGCCAGAGAGCACCGTTATGCTAGGCTGGCATTCACAGAGAGGCAGGGAAAAAGGGAGAAGTAAATGAATAGTGATGTTCGAGGAGAGTCCGTAGTTTACGGTGTGATAAAAAACATTGCCGACCAAGACGTCGCGCAGCATCGCCACCACAATCGTCGGGCGATGGAGCAGCTGCACTCCGCAGAATCTTGGAGTTTGGTCAACAGAGAAATGTTCTCTCTGCCAGAGCAACAGTCGATTGACCTGAGTTTAGCCACCGAAGTGATGCATTTTGGCGCCTCTTATATCGGCGTAGAACATGAGTGGAAATACTGGTTAGAACAGTTTGAAGGGTTGCTGCGTAAAATGTACTGGGTGAGTGCCACGGTACATCTGGAAACTGAGATGTCAGGTGTTCACTCCTTTGTATTTGCCACCAATGGCATGGGCCACAAGCCCAATCAATCGGATATTCAAATTCGCTGCGAATGGGTCAAAGAGGCCGGTTAGCATAAGTCAGCCGCTTCGCACTGTCAGTGGCAAAGAGAAAACAGAAAGGGGAATCGGGTTGAAAAAAACTGGACGAAACGCCATCAGGCAGCGCTCAGCATGGCTCGCATCCATGTTTGGTTGCGCCGCATTTTTAGTGATGGCGGTAAAAATTTACCATGTTTCGCTCGGCGAATTATGGGGTAATTTACTCACGGCACTGCTCGTGCTCGGCATAATTCTCGCCAGCGCCGCGACGCTTGTCTGGCTACTGGCGGCTATCCGCCGCTGGCGTAAATAGGTGGATTCAAAAGCCTTTTCATTTCGCCATTATCTGGCAACCATCGGCACCAGCAACTTGGCTATGGGCCTGCACACCGTTCTCTACCCGTGGTTGGTGATAGGCGTACTCAACGAATCGCCGAGCCGCTTAGGTTTGGCGCAACTTGCCGTTCTATTGCCAAATTTACTCTTTATATTGCCCGGTGGTGTCATCTCTGACCGTCGTCATCGCGGCTCGTGGCTGTCGCGGCTGTATCTCTTGTACGCATTTCCAATTGCAATTTTGGCTGGGGCTGCAGCTTCGGGTGAACTGACATTTTCGCTCTTGCTGATGTTTGGTATGGCTTATGGCACTGTGTCGGCCTTTGTTCAGCCCGCGCGGGAGAGCCTGCTCGGCTATGCACCGCAAAATAGTATGCATCAGGCGGTGGCCAAGGCGGTCATGGTGCAATTTCTCGCGCAGGGTGTCGGTTTTATTCTGGCGGGACAGATCGATGAGATTGGCTTGACCACACTGTTGTGTGTGCAAATCAGTATGTTTGTGTTGAGTTCGTTGCTGATTAAGCGCAGCCACCCCGAGCAGGAAGTCGATGCGGAATTGTTGGCGACACTTGAGCGTCAACAGGATGAGACAGAGGCGAATACTAAAGCGGTCAATAACAAGCAAACTCTGCGTGATCTACGCGCCAGTTTCGCACTATTTCTAACCGACAAACGGCTGCTGCATCTCCTGCTGTTGGTCTCGGCGACCGGTTTTCTGGGGTTCGGTGTCTACCTCGTGGGCATGCCATTGCTCGCGAGCCAGTCCTACATGGGCGGCGCGGGTCTCTATGCGACATTTCAGGTCATTTTTACGCTAGGCATCGTCTCCGCTAACTTCCTCGTCAGTCGCCGAAAAGACACGTTCAAACGACCGGGTCGACTGATGATTATCAGTTTTCTTGGCCGTGGCGCACTGGTCTGTGTTATCGCGACCGCGCCAAATTTTTGGTTACTGTTGCCCGCAATCTATATTTGGGGCGCGTTCTCAGGTATGTCCATGACGCTCGGGCGCACTATTTTACACAACCAAGTTCCCCATTCGCACCGCTCAAGAGCGGCGTCGGTCTATCAGCTGTGTCTGTTTGGGGGCGCGCCGATCGGCGCGTGGGCGTGTGGATTTGCCATCGAACATGTCGGTCTTACCCAGACATTTACCGCGATTGCTGTTATGACCATGGTCGTATCGATCGTCGCGGCGTTGGGCTCGCCGCTCTGGCATTTAAAGACCGTTAAAAGCGATTAATGCGGCTGTAATTGCCACATTCAGCGACTCAACACCGTTCGCCATAGGAATACCGACACGGTGATCACTGAGGGCCGCAACCTCGCGGCTTACCCCTTCAGTTTCATTGCCGAGGACATAGACAACAGGCGCTTTTGGTTTGAATTCTGTCAAGGGAACGGCCTGATGGGACGACAGCGTACAAATTTCAAAACCCTTCTGCTTAAACGCCTTCAGGGCAGCGACTAAACCGTCACAGCGCAAAATTGTCCCTTTAAAGAGAGTGCCAGCACTGGCTTTAATCACCAGTGGGCCAATATCCGCGCAGCCTTTACTCGGCAGCAATATGCCATGTGCGGGGCTGGCAGTGACACTGCGAATAATCATGCCTAAATTTTGCGGGTTAGTAATGCCATCGAGGGCAATAATAGGGCGCTGCCCCGCGTGAGGCATGTTCGCCAAGGCCTGTTCGTAGGGCTCGTAGCCCGCGCAATGAATATCGCAGGCAACGCCCTGATCCTGTTTGCTATTGCGGGAAATTCGCGCCAACTGCTCGCGGCTGTGATAGCAAATTTCTATATTGCGCTGACTCGCGGCAGCCTTAATTTGATCAATAATGCCGCCCGTGCGATTCGACTCCGCCAGATGTAAGCGAAATACTTGCAGCGATGTGTCAGTTAAAATCTCATAGACCGGATTGCGTCCATACACGGTAATAAGTCGATTAAAGAAGGATTTGCGAGCCAGATATTCGGCGCTATCAGGTTTATTCATGGGGGCTGTCTCGATCTAATAAGCGGGCGATGGCATCTAATTGTGCCTTACTGGCATAGGGCTGTTGAGCGGCAATGCCAAGCGCTGCCGCGCCGAGGCTTGAGTAGATGGCACGCCAGTCTGGGTGCTGCTCAAGGCTCGCCAAATGACTGGCCACCGTGCTGCTGTCGCCCCTAGAAATAGGTCCGGTCAGCGCGGCAACAGGATTGCTCTTGAGATAATTAGAAAAAGTATTTTGCATCAGCGGCTGGAGAATCGTCCGACTCTCCTGTGCAGACACGCTTGCGGCTTCCAGCATTTGTTGGCTAACGGCCAGCAGACTGACAAGATTGTTAGAGGCCATTACCGTCGCGGCATGGTAGAGGGCTTTGTGCTGACGGTCGAGGGTAAAACAGCGGCCACCAATGGCGCTAAAAAGGCCCATCAAGCGCTGCGTGGCCACATCATCACCTTCCACCGCACAGGCGCTGCCGGCAAAGCTCAGCAGCGAGGCCTCTGGGTTGGCGAAGCTGTGGCTCGGATGAACAGAGGCGCGCAACACCTCTGTTGGTACCCCTAAAACCTCGGAGGAAAGCGCGCCCGAACAGTGCACAACAATATCGCCAGCCCGTAGCACGCCACTTTCGGTAAGTGCTGTCGCTACTGGTGCAATGGCGTGGTCCGGCGTAGCAATAAGCCAAATATCCGCCGGCAACAGGCTGTCAGTGCTAGTTGTAGGGGTGCCGCTGCCAATAAAAGCGACCGCAGATTCTGCGCTGCGTAGCGAGGTGTTGATAATTTGTTGCAGCTTGAGGGCAGAGCCCAACGCAGTTGCTGACATCAGTTTACACAGCGTTTTGCCGAGGCGGCCAGCGCCTATACACGAGAGAGTTAGCTGCGTTGGCGCGCTACTCAAGATTAACCAAGCAGCGCTTTGTAGGCCCGCACTGCGCTGGCCATGCCCATCTCCAGCGAGTCGACGGTAAATGCGTGACCAATCGAGACCTCTAGCAGATCGGGAATAGTGGCGAATTTTCCGAGATTTAGCAGGTTAAGGTCATGCCCAGCGTTCACACCCATGCCCAATTCTGTGGCTAACATCGCTGCCGCAAAATGCTGTTGAAAAAGGGGCTCTAGCTGCTCAGTGCCCCACGCTGCGGCGTAGGGGCCGGTGTAAAGTTCGATGCGGTCGGCACCGACCTGCTTTGCGAGTTTTATCTGCTCAAGATCAGGGTCCATAAACAGGCTGACGCGCATGCCACGGTCTTGCAGTCGTTGGATAATTGGTTGCAGGGCATCCGCTGAATGGGTTAGATCAAAGCCGTGATCAGAGGTTAATTGGTCGTCGCCATCCGGCACTAATGTGCATTGATCCGGCTGCGTTTCTTCGACTAATTCAAGAAAGCCAGGATAGCTGCCCATAGCCGGGGCGAAGGGATTGCCCTCAACATTGAATTCAATTCCCGCGACAGGGTTGACCAATGCTGCTAAGCGGCGCACATCGTCGGGACGAATATGGCGCTGGTCTGGACGTGGGTGAACAGTGATGCCGTCGGCGCCATGGTCCATGCAGAGCTGCGCATACCTGACCACATCTGGATAATTACCCTCCCGCGAATTTCGAATTAGGGCTACTTTGTTGAGGTTAATACTTAAAGCAGTCATAGCGGTGGGGCCGTCTCAATCAGAAGTGAATGGTTACTGCGTGATTATTTAATCGGAACAGGCATATTACGCGGTGGTTCAGGTTTTGGCTCTGGCAGCGCTTGCCAAGCGGCGGGATTGAGTAGGCGAGCGGTCAAAATACGCACTGGTTCAACCGGTACATTTTGATAGTCACCAACAGTCTCAACATCAACTGCGGCAATCTTGTCGACCACTTGCATACCTGAAATAACAGCGCCAAACACAGCATAACCGGCACTGGATTGGCTGCGATTGAGTGATTTATTGTTGCGATGATTGATAAAGAACTGCGCTTGAGCGCTGTCCGGATCAGCGGTGCGCGCCATAGCAACGGTGCCGCGAGTGTTTTTTAGGCCATTCCCCGCTTCATTCACAATCGAAGGGCGACCCGATTCGCGATAGCTGAGATCGAATGTATGACCGCCAGTCTGAATCATAAAGCCGCGGATGACGCGATGAAAAATCAGGCCATCATAGTGAAAGTTATTGGTGTTTTTGATGAAGTTGTCGACAGTGACTGGCGCTTTATCAGCGTAAAGCTCTATCACAATATCACCCAAATCCGTGTGCAACAGCACCTGTGGGTTTTCCGCTTGCGCCTGTGTTAGAAAAACACAGCAGCTCAAAAACAGCGAGGCCGCCAGTCGAGTCACTTTGCGAATTACCATCACAAACTCCTTGGGTAGATTGCTACTGCCATTCAGAGAAACGTTTTCTGCCGCGCAGTTTTGGAATAAGAACCACTAAGATAGCGCCGAGAAACACAGTCAAACCGCCATACAAAAACGATTCATTGCGTTTGTCTTTTTGCAGGTCATCCACGTTGGCTTTCAGCGCGTCATTTTCACGCTGCAACATATGATTGTTTTTCACTAGCTGATCGTTCTGATTGTTTAGAGCAATCGCATCAGAAGAAATATTTTTAATCTCCGCTAACTCGCCGAACAACGCATCTTTGGCGCCTTCAGAGCTGTCCAGCTGACCGCGAATGGCTTTTATTTCCTCACGTGCTTCCGCCAGCATTTTCTCCAGTGCGGCATTGCGCTCGCCTAGGGTGCCCGACTGCGCTTCTATTTTGCTTAATTTAATGCGAGCGATAGGCTCTTGAACAAGGTATTGCTGCTCCATCCAGCCCTCAATACCCTTGTCGGTAATAACGTGTCCCCAGCCATCCACCGTCTCAATAAAGGTCATCTTAGTGCCGCTTTTAATTCCGCGATGAACAATAGTGCAGCGTGAGCAGGGCGTTTCTCTCAGCGGTACGCGGAATACATCAGTCACATAAGCCACCGTGCCCTCTGGGTAGACAACTCTGGACGTGGCCTCGGCCACATCGTCATCGTCAGCCTCAGATTGTTGAGCAGTCGCGACAGAGGCCAGCGAGACAAAAAGCAGTGAAAATGCCAAAACAAAATAATTCATGATTTTATCGGATGATCAGTTGAACGAAGGGGGATGATACCCTGATCAACGGCAAATGATAACCACTTGCCGCCTAAACAGAGTCTCAGGGTAAAACTTTCTTCAAGGGCTTCACGGTTACTTTTTTGTAGACCCCTGCGGCCATATAGGGATCGGCGTCAGCCCACTGCTGAGCATCGGCCAGCGAACTAAATTCGGCGATCACCAAACTGCCGGTAAACCCGTCATCACCGGGATCCAGCGCGTCGATAGCTGGGTGCGGGCCTGCCACAAACAGTCGACCATCAGTTTTTAACTGCTGTAATCGTTCCAAATGTGCAGGGCGAGCCTGCATTCTCTTCGCGAGGCTGTTGTCAACGTCCTCACTCATAATCGCGTACCACATAGGTGTCAGCCTTATTTTTGTTTAATAATCTCTTCTAGCGGAATGCCAGTAATGCGCTTGATCCCGCGAAATAGGTAAAACATGTCGCCAATCATAACGATCATGGCGGGCACGGCAATCACCGGAAAACTGAGTGCTGTCATCTTCCCCAATTGTTCGTTAAATGCCTGTGTGCCGGGGTCGGCGGTTAACATATACACCGCGAGAAAATAATTCAGTGCCGCCGATAATAGAAATGATCCCGCCAATATCCATGAAGCGTTTACCAGCAGCCGATTAAATTCTGGTTGACGGTTATTGGCTTGCAGCGCCGCCGCAATTTTGTCGGTCTCAAGAATAGCGTCATTGAGCAGCAACGTGTGAATCAGCGGTTGCGATGTTTTCAGCGACACCAGTGTTGCAGCGCCAAAGAGCAGCGGGATGCTGGCCTCTTTAATCGCAATGTAAATAGCGTCTAGCTCCATCAAGCTAATGCCGCCCGTCATGCTGACGCTAACAATGCCCAGCGCGGAGAAAAAGTTGAAAGTGCCGCGACTCAGAAAATCCCTCACTCCGTAAATAATCGGGAACGACAGCGCCACAATAATCGCCAACTTGATACCGAGATACTCTTCGCCACTCAGTTTCGTCAGCACCAGAGTAGGGATCAGAATATTGAAGGCCATGTTTAACAACAGGCTCTCTTTTTTCGCAGGTTTTGTCGCGCCGTCAATGGTGCTAGTCATAATCGCAAATCATAAAAAGGGACCGGCATTGTAACCACTCATCGCGGTTTGTCGATATGGTTCCTAATTATCGGCAAAAAACAGCAGGCTCCATTCTTGGTGTTGCCACCCTGCCATCGTCGCAGAGTAAATATCTTTGATAAGCGTCAATTCCTCATCTATTAATAAAAGTATCGCAAATGGCGTTCTAAGGTTATTGCCTCCTTGTATTTGGTTTATTTATAAAGGTTTGGTTTATTTATAAAGGCAAAAAGAAATGAAAAAGCCTGAAACTCCTCTCGCTGACCAACCCTCCGTGATCTTCGGCCCAAAAATGGCCGACCTATTAGTCGCCTACCTTAACCAACTCGGTGTCGAATATGTTTTTGGCGTACCTGGTGGTGCCATAGAGCCCCTGTATGACGCGTTAGCACGCAGTGAGCGCGAAGGAGGCTGCCGCGCGGTGGTTGCCCGCCACGAAACCGGCGCTGCTTTTATGGCTGAAGGCTATGCGCGCAACACAGGCAAGTTAGGTGTTTGCTGCTCCACCACTGGCCCGGGCGCAACCAATATGATCACTGGCGTTGCCTCGGCGTATGAAAACAATATACCGATGCTGGTTATTACGGCTCAGACGGCGATTACGGCATTTGGTCGCGGTGCATTACAGGACTCTTCCTGCACAGGTGTAAACACTGTTGGTTTGTATCAATATTTCACTCGATACAATACGTTGGTTTCTCACGTCGATCAGTTTGAACACAAACTAATAGCCGCAGTTATGTCGGCTATGGGATCGCAGAGCGGCCCCGCGCATTTAAGTATCCCTCGCGATGTGATGGCATCCCAGTTAACGGTTTCTCAAGTAAGTTATCAGTTAAACCACATACTCGATAAGCCGATGCTAATCGACGAAAAAGCCGTCAGCAAGTTTTACTCCGAGTTAAGTAATGCCAAAAACCCCGTATTCATTGTTGGCGATGAGGGGAGTGTGGCGATTGTGAGTATTCTCAATCTAGCCTCACTGGTTGACGCAAAAATACTGGTGATGCCTCATGGGAAAGGATTGGTTAGTCCCTACCACCCCCTATTTATGGGCGTGGTGGGGTTCGCTGGGCACGCCTCTGCTAAAAGGCTCCTTGCTGATCCCAAAGTTGATTTAGTTGTCGCTATTGGAGCGCGGTTTGGTGAGTTTTCAAGTAATGCATGGGATACCAAAAGTTTACTCAATGGCAAGTTAGTGCATATTGAATCCACCGAATCGAATTTGACGCAAACCCCTATGGCGAAGCTTCACGTGAGAGGCTGCCTAGCAACAATTTTTAGCCATATCGATGATCAATATCGAAACGATCCGTGTCATAGGCTCAAAGTCGTAGCGCGTACCGAGCAAGAAGAAAAAATTGCCACGCTGTCTGACGAAGAGTTTTCAGCCAGTCTTAAAATGCATTTTGAGCTTGATAATATTCAAGCCTACAACTCAGAAGCTACGCCGATTAAACCTCAGCGCTTAATGCGCGACTTACCTCGTTTGTTTCCTCCACATACACGCTATCTCGCTGACTGCGGTGCGAGCTTTGCGTGGGCAACGCATTATCTTCACCCGTTTGATCGGCGGTTAACAGGCATGCGAGGCAGCGCAGGACTTTTCAACATATCTATCGACTTTGCCTCGATGGGTTGGGCTATCGGGAGCGCAGTGGGTACCAGCTTAGCGATGAGAGAAACGCCGGTAGTGTGTATTACGGGTGATGGAAGTTGGCTAATGAGCGGTCAAGAGCTTACCGTCGCGATCGAACAAAAGTTAACTGTTATTTTTATTATTCTTAATGACAGCGGGTATGGCATGGTGCGACACGGTCAAGCGCTAACGGGTGCTGAGGTGACTGCCAATACCATTGCTAAGGTTGATTTTTGCGCGCTAGCAAAAGCGATGGGCGCCCCCGGGCACATCATTTCTTCACCGGAAGATCTCGCGCAATTAAAAATGGACACCATATGCGCTCGGAAGGGGCCGACGGTACTGGATGTTAGAATTGATCGCACTGAAGCACCACCCATCTCCATGAGAACAAATGTGTTGAAGCTGCAACATGCCTAGCGAACCCCTCGAGACAATAACCAGCAAAATTTGGAGCGAAACCCCTCAGCCGGACAATCCCTTTGCCGCCGCAGAATGCTATTGCGGCGGCTACAACGTCTACGGCGATCTGATAAAAAATGCCAGCTTTATCGATTACTTATTCCTCCTATTCAAATTGACGGCACCCAAGCCACACCAGTCAGCAATACTCTCATCACTTGCCGTTGCTTTGGCTAATCCTGGCCCCCGAGATCACAGTGTGCGTGCCGCCATGAATGCAGGCGTGGGCGGTTCCACTCATCCCGCCGCGCTAATTGCAGCCATCTCGGTAGGTTCAGGTAATCTGGGTGGTGCCCGCGAAGTGTTTCACTGCATGGAATATTGGCAACACTGTCAGATAGATCTTAGTTCGTGGCTGCAGGTGATCAAAGAGCCCCCGCAAGAAGGGCGCATGGATGTTTGGTCGCCCATGGAGCACACGCCAGGATTTGACCCTCATGGCGTGACCTGCCCCAAGCCAGTGCAGCAGACATTGGCGCATCTTTTTGAGGTAGGTCAAACACCTTGTCTCACTTGGTTGCAGGCCAATCGTGAGCAGCTTGAGCGTGCGGTGGGTTATCCATTGGCCTTTTCAGGCGTTGCCGCAGCAGCGTTTTACGACGATTTGTTAAAAATAGATCGTTCGTTTATTCGCGATATTGAATCTGACCCCAGCGACGTGGCAATCGTCACCGGCATTGTTGCCCTCGCAAAAAGCCTCACGTTAAAAACCGTTGCAGAAGGCGTTGAAACAGAATCGCAGCGGGCGATTTTGCAGCGCTTGGGCTGCGATAATTTTCAAGGCTACCTCGTCAGCAAGCCGCTGCCCGCAGACCTCTTTGCCGACACCTTTTTGAATCGCGAAAAGGTCATCTAAATCAACGCATCGCACTGTTGTTATGGGATAATGCGCCCTAAACCGATCAACATACTTTGAGCCGAAGATAATCATGAGTGACTATTTATCGATCCATCCAGAAAATCCCCAGCAGCGGCTGATTGCCAAGGCCGCCGAGATTGTCCGCAAAGGTGGTGTGATTGTTTATCCGACAGACTCAGTCTATGCCATCGGGTGTCATATTGGTGACAAACAAGCCCTTGACCGTATTCGCGCCATTCGCCGCTTAGACAGCAATCACAACTTCACACTGATGTGTCGCGATCTTTCAGAGCTGTCTAGCTATGCCAAAGTTGAGAACAGTGCCTTTCGCGCGATCAAGGCAAGCACCCCAGGGCCATTTACATTTATCTTAAACGCAACCTCAGAAGTGCCGCGTCGTTTACAGCACCCCAAGCGCAAAACAGTCGGTTTGCGCGTGCCCAACAGCCCGATTGCGCAGGCATTATTGCAAGAGCTGGGCGAACCGATGATGAGCGTTACGCTGATTATGCCCGGCGACGAGTACCCCCTGACCGATCCCTACGACATTCGTCAGATTATGGAGCCCCATATCGATGTCTTTATCGATGGCGGCTACTGCGGTTTGGAGCCATCAACGGTGGTTGATATGACTGGCGCAGCCCCGGAAATTATCCGTCAGGGAATGGGCGATTTTTCCGTTTACCTATAATCATGATGGCTACAGGCGCCATTGTGGTTATAATTGCGCTCTACTGATTAATTGAGTTCAACGTGGTTAACGAAGCTACCTCTGTCCAAGACGACATTCAAGGCGACATTCAAGGCGAGAATAGAGCGCAAGAGCAGTCTGCGAGCCTCGCTGAGCAGAGCCTTGAGAGTCGCAAAGGTGCGCGCAAGCTGCGTCCCGAGCAAGAGGAAATGCCCTTCGCCATGGTCTTGGGGAAAGAGTATACGGTTCTGCCGAAGGACCTTTATATTCCGCCCGACGCACTTGAAGTGTTTCTTGAAGCATTCGAAGGCCCACTCGACTTACTGCTGTATCTTATCCGCCGTCAAAATCTAGATATTCTCGATATCAACGTGGCCGAGATCACCCGTCAGTACATGGGTTACATCGAGCTGATGAGTACCATACAGCTAGAATTAGCAGCAGAGTACTTGGTGATGGCCGCCATGTTAGCTGAAATCAAATCGCGCATGTTGCTGCCCCGTCAAGTCATGGAAGAAGACGGTGAGGAAGATCCTCGGGCAGAACTTATCCGCCGCTTGCAAGAGTACGAGCGTTTCAAAAAAGCAGCGGATGATATTGACGAAATGCCCCGACTTGGGCGCGACATTCATCAGGCCTCAGCCGACGCGCCAGAGCGCAACCTTGAAGTGCAACATCCGCCAGTCGATATGCGCGAATTATTGGCGGCGCTTGGTGACGTGTTGCGCCGGGCAGAGATGTTTGAGCACCACCAAGTAGAGATGGAAAAACTCTCCACCAGAGAGCGCATGTCCGACGTGTTGCAGGCACTGCGCGGTCAACAGTTTGTGCCGTTTGTGAGTCTATTTAAATTTTCAGAGGGAAAGCTCGGCGTAGTGGTCACCTTTTTGGCCATTATGGAACTGATTAAAGAGTCATTGGTGGAGATCGTGCAGAGCGAATCTTTTGGCCCAATACACGTAAAAGCAAGAGCATCATGAATTCCGATTTAATTAAAAAAATTATTGAAGGCGCGTTGTTAGCCGCCGGAAAACCCCTCGACATCGCCAGACTTGAAGGTCTGTTCGAAGATGAAGAGCGCCCGCCGCGCGATCAAATTGGCGCAGCCCTCGAAGAAATTGAAGCAGAGTGCCGAGACCGTGGCTTTGAGTTAATGCAGACCGCCAGCGGCTATCGCTTTCAAGTGCGCCAAGAACTCTCTACCTGGATAAATCGACTCTGGACTGAAAAGCCAAAGCGTTACTCCCGCGCCATGCTAGAAACCTTGGCCCTAATCGCCTATCGGCAGCCACTCACTCGCGGTGATATCGAACAGGTGCGAGGCGTTGCGGTAAGTTCAGACACCATAAAAACATTGCAAGAGCGCGACTGGGTCCGTGTGGTTGGCTATCGCGATGTGCCTGGCAAACCCTCGCTCTACGCCACCACAAAAACGTTCCTCGACTATTTCAATATCAAAAGTCTGCAGCAACTGCCTGCCCTCAGCGAGATCAAAGATTTTTCAGAGCTCGATCCAGAGCTTGAGCTGGCTTTAACAAACGGCATGGACAAAGAAGCGCTTGCGCGCGTCGCAGCCAATGATGAGATTACCGTTAGCGACGATCTCGCCCCCGAACATTTTAGTCTCCAAAGCGAAAGCGATGGTGACGACGCCTCCGACACACTGGACAACGACGACTTACAGAGCAGCACCAACCATGAGTGAAAAACTACAAAAAGTGCTAGCCACAGCGGGATTGGGATCTCGTCGTGAACTTGAAAAATGGATTTCAGCAGGCCGCGTTTCAGTCAACGGCTCAGTCGCCAAGCTCGGCGATCGAGCCGAGTCCGACGACCGTATCCTCGTCGATGGCCGCCCCGTCAATATAGTCACCGACGAAACCCCGCGCGTGCTCATGTACAGCAAGCCAGAGGGCGAAGTGTGCACGACATCAGACCCCGATGGTCGGCCAACGGTTTTCGACCGTTTGCCAAGCCTCAGTAGAGGTCGTTGGATTGCAATTGGGCGCCTCGACATCAACACCAGCGGACTCCTGCTGTTCACCAACCACGGAGAGCTGGCCAACCGCTTGATGCACCCCTCATACGAAGTAAAGCGCGAATATATGGCGCGCATCCACGGTACAGTTGACGAAGCCATGATTAAACGGCTGACCGAGGGCGTGCTGTTAGAAGACGGCGTTGCGCGTTTCCAGTCGGTGAAAGCTCAGCATGCGCGTGGTGAGCACGACGAAGGCGGCAGCAATCGCTGGTTCAGAGTGATCCTAGCAGAAGGGCGCACCCGAGAAGTGCGGCGTCTGTGGGAATCTCAAGATGTGGAAGTCAACCGACTCAAGCGAATTAGCTACGGGCCTATCGATTTGCCATCCATTGTACGCAGCTCCGACTTTATCGAATTAGACCCTAAGCAAGTTATTTCCCTGTTTCACGCGGTCAACTTGCGCGCGCCGAGAATTAGCGAGAAGAGTGTGGTGCGAGAAATGCGTGAGCGCAAAGAGAAAAAATTGCGTGCCCGCGGCAACACCTATAAATAAAGATTTTCCGCTGTAACGCTTATGAATAGGCCTTGAGAGGAGCGTTTGAGAAGAGCCTCTTAACAGCCCTTTCTTATCCTGCCTAGAGTCAGCACAGTCAAGCCAGCAAAGTCGCGGCCGCAGTTAGCGGCGCGGCTGAGCGTCAATTGACTGACCATTAACCGCTTTACTATCACCACCCAACAGATAGAGATACGTCGGCATAATCTCTGCCGCTGTGACCAAACTGTTTGGATCTTCCGCTGGAAAAGCCTGCATCCGCATACCCGTGCGCGTTGCCCCAGGATTGATGCAGTTGACGCGCACAGGCCCCACGCCATCGAGCTCTGCGGCCCACACCTGCACCATGCCCTCCACCGCAAACTTGGAAACCGCATAGGCGCCCCAAAACGCACGACCCACGCGACCCACCCCAGACGATGTAAAAATCACCGACGCATCATCCGATTGCTCCAGAGCAGGCATCAGCGCCTGCGTCATTTGGAAGCCAGCCGTGACATTGACCTTCAGTACCTTATCCCACACATCGTCGCGATAGTTACTGAGCGGCGTGCGCTGTCCCAAAATCCCCGCATTGTGCAGCAGCCCGTCGAGACGACCAAACTGCTCACTAATATGCCCACAGAGTTCATCGTAGTCATCGCGAGTCGCGCCCATTAAATCAATCGGATAAATCACAGGCTCGGGCGCCCCCGCAGCAACAATTTGGTCGTAGACCTTCTCCAATTTCGCCACCGTGCGACCCGCCAAAATAACCGTTGCACCGTGTGCTGATGCACTGAGCGCGGCCGCTTTGCCAATACCGTCACCGGCGCCGGTGATCAGAATAACGCGACCCATCAACAAAGTGGCTGACGGCTGGTAAGCTGCAATTTCGATGGCTGATAACATAGGTGGCTGCTCTTAAAATAGGCGTCGATAAACAATAAGTGTAAAAGGACAGATGCTAAAAGATAAGGGTTAAAACAAGAGTGAGTGCAACTGATTAGACTGATTCACAATCCAATCAGCCCGCCAACCGACAATATCTTCGCCCGGCTCAATATAGCCCCAAGCGGCAGCAATATTGCGTGTGCCCGCTGCGCGGCCAGCCTCGATATCGCGCACATGGTCGCCCACATAAAGACAGTCACTCGGTGCGATAGAAATTTGCTGGCAGGCCAACAGAATCGCCTCAGGGTGCGGTTTTGGTTGCTTGACATGATCTGGACAAATCACTGTTGCGGCACCGGCCATCAAGTTCAATTGAGCTAGCGCAGCCTCCGTGTACTTCCACGGTTTGTTGGTCACGATGCCCCAGGGAATACCGCGAGCATCGCACTCGCTGAGCACTTGCTCCAGTCCGTCGAATAGCGCTGTTTTATCGGCCAGATTGGCAAAATAGAGGCTTAAAAATTCTTCCCGCAAAATCTCGAACTGTGGATGCTCGGGAGTGATGCCAAAGGCATCTTGAATTAAGCCAACCGAGCCATTTGTGACACTTGTACGCACCGCAGAATCGGGCAGGGCGGCGCGGCCATGGCGCGCCAGTTGGATATTTAATGCGCTGATAAAGTCCGGCGCGGTGTCTAGTAGGGTGCCATCTAAATCAAATAGCAAAGCCTTGAAATCAAGCATGAAAAATATCCGTCGGTCAGGCGTTTAGGCGGGTTTACGCGCACAAATCATATAGTTAACGTCCACGTCGGACTCGGTCAGGCGATAGGTCTTGGTCAAAGGGTTGTAGGTCAACCCCGTCATCTGATCAATCTCCAATCCCGCCTCACGAATCCACTTTCCCAACTCGGCAGGGCGGATAAACTTGCTGTATTCATGGGTGCCTTTTGGCAGCATACGCAAAATATATTCGACGCCAATCACCGCCAGCAGGTATGACTTAGGATTGCGATTAATGGTTGAAAAGAACACCGTACCGCCAGGCTTGGTCATCGCCGCACAGGCGTGAACCACAGAGCTGGGGTCGGGGACATGCTCCAGCATCTCCAAGCACGTGACAATATCAAAGTGCTCGGCATGGTCTTCAGCAAACGCCTCCGCTGTGGATTTTTGGTAGTTTACCGACACGCCAGATTCAAGACCGTGCAATTTACCCACCGCCAGTGGTGCCTCGCCCATATCAATGCCCGTGACATTCGCGCCGCGCTGAGCCATGGCCTCACACAGAATGCCGCCACCGCAGCCGACATCCAGCACCGTCTGTTCAGCGACTGGCGCCAGTTGATCTATCCAGTTGGCGCGCAGCGGGTTGATATCGTGCAGCGGCTTGAACTCGCTGTTGCGGTCCCACCAGCGACTGGCAAGCGCTTCAAATTTGGCCACTTCACTGGGGTCGACATTTTGCTTGGATGTGCTTTCACTGTGAGACATAGTGGATTACTACCTAAGGCTGTGGGTCAGGGCTAATCTGATCGCGCCACTCATCGGCCATACGCATCAGTTTTTCTTCGTTTAGAGTGAGCAATTGACGGTCGCTCATAAGTGCTCTTCCGGCTACCCAGCTGTGGGTTACCTGGCTGCCAGAATTGGTGTAGACCAATTGCGACGCCGGATTATACAGCGGTTTTTGGCTTAGCGAGTTGATTTCCACGGCAATAATATCGGCGGACTTACCCGCCTCAAGGCTACCGATTTGATCTTGCCAGCCAAGGGCTTTCGCACCGCTGATCGTCGCCATTCTAATCGCCTGATGAGCGTTGAGCGCAGCGGCATTCCCGGAAACCACTTTGGCCAACAGGGCGGCTGTTTTCAGCTCACCGAACAGGTCTAAATCGTTGTTGCTCGCGGCGCCGTCCGTGCCAATCGCGACATTAATACCCGCATCGAGAAGTTTCGCAACGGGGCAAAATCCACTGGCAAGTTTCATGTTCGATTCGGGGCAGTGGACAACGTGACAGTTATTGTCCTTCACCAGCTTGATATCCTGATCATCCATCTGCGTCATGTGCACCAGCTGGGTTTGCGGCAGCAGAATACCAAGGTCGTCCAACCGCTGCAGAGGCCGACAGCTGTACAAATGCAGTGAGTCGCTAACCTCTTTAGCGGTTTCGTGGCAGTGAATATGCACCGCCATATCCAACTCATTGGCAAAAGTCGCAATGCGCCGCAGTGTCGCATCACCCACGGTATACGGGGCGTGCGGCGCGCAAGCAATCTTGATCAGGTCGTTATCTTTGTAGAGATCGCGCAGTTGCAGGCCTTTGTGAATATAGTCGTCAGCATCTTTGCCGCCCGCCGTGGGGAAGTCGAAAACAGTAAAGCCAATTTGGCTGCGAATACCGCTGATGCGGATTTGTTCAGCGGCATCCTCCGCAAAAAAGTACATGTCGGCAAAACAGGTCGTGCCGGTTTTGATCATTTCAGCGATAGCCAGCGCGGTACCATCGCGCACAAATTTTTCGCTCAGAAAGCGCGATTCAGCCGGCCAGATATGCTCCTCCAGCCAAGACTCAGGGGGCAAGTCATCGGCAAAGCCGCGCAATAGGCTCATCGCCGCGTGACCGTGAGCATTAACCAGACCCGGCATCAATATATGGTCGGCCAAATCCACCACCGAGGCCGGCGCAAAGCGAGTGGCCGCCTCCGCCTGCGGATAGATACCGACAATGCTTTTCTGATCAATTGCCAACGCGCAATTCTCGAACACGCTGTCCTCTGGAACAACCGGAATAATCCAGCGGCTATTGATCAGTAAATCGATTTTTATGGGCTGCATGGAGCCTCCTTCGCGAGTGTCGGGAGTATAACCACTTTTTACGCTGGTTTAAGCATTACAGTGACTTTCAGGGCAATAAAAGCGACCCACTGTGGGGATATATATGGTAATATTTCGACCTTTAAAAGGGCTACTTTTTAAGCCTATTGGCATGTCGCAACGGCTGCTCTTTAGTAGTTGTAGTACTTGCAGCTAGTACTTGCAGCCGAGCACTAGCAGCGCACGTCAGTCAACCGCAATAAAAACCAAGGTACAGTAGAGATTTATGGGTGATTTAGCGAAAGAAATTGTTCCAGTAAATATTGAAGACGAGCTCAAACAGTCTTACTTAGCCTACGCCATGAGCGTGATTGTTGGACGTGCATTGCCCGACGTCCGCGATGGTCTCAAACCGGTTCACCGTCGCGCGCTGTTTGCCATGCGAGAGCTCGGCAACGACTGGAATAAAGCCTACAAAAAATCTGCCCGTGTGGTGGGTGACGTTATCGGTAAATACCACCCTCACGGTGACTCCGCCGTTTATGAAACCATTGTTCGCATGGCTCAGCCTTTCTCGCTGCGCTACATGCTAGTCGATGGTCAGGGTAACTTCGGTTCCGTCGACGGCGACTCTGCGGCCGCCATGCGTTACACCGAAATCCGCATGACCAAGATCGCCCACGCGCTGATTGAAGACTTGGAAAAAGACACGGTTGACTTCGTCCCCAACTACGACGAGACAGAACAAATACCCGTGGTAATGCCGACACGCATCCCCAATTTGCTGGTCAACGGATCCTCGGGCATCGCCGTAGGTATGGCCACCAACATCCCGCCGCATAATCTTACTGAAGTGGTAAAAGGTTGTTTGGCAATGATCGAAAATCCAGAGATCACTGTCGACGAGCTGATGGAATATATTCCCGGCCCCGACTTTCCCACTGGCGCAATCATCAACGGTCGAGCAGGCATTATTCAAGCCTACCGCACCGGCCGAGGACGCATCTATGTGCGCGCCAAAGCCACAGTTGAAGTCGATGAAAAGACCCGTCGCGAAACCATTATCATCACCGAAATTCCGTATCAGCTGAACAAAGCGCGTTTGATCGAGCGCATCGCTGAACTGGTAAAAGAGAAAAAGATTGAAGGTATCTCCGAGCTGCGCGATGAGTCTGACAAAGACGGTCTGCGCGTGGTCATTGAAATCAAGCGCGGCGAAATGGGCGAAGTGGTGCTCAACAACCTATTTGCACAGACCCAGCTGCAAAGCGTGTTTGGTATTAACGTAGTAGCCCTTGTGGACGGCCAGCCCAAGATCCTCAATCTGCAACAGCTGATCAAAGCGTTTTTGCGCCACCGCCGCGAAGTGGTTACGCGCCGCACGATTTACCTCTTAAAGAAAGCCCGTGAGCGCGCCCACACATTGGAAGGCTTCGCTATTGCGCTGACCAATATCGACGAAATTATTGCCCTAATCAAACAGTCTCCGACCGCTGCCGACGCCCGCGAAGCCCTTGTAGCCCGCGGCTGGAACCCAGGCAGTGTGGTGCAAATGCTCGAGCGCGCCGGTTCCTCGGCCACCCGTCCAGAGTGGTTGGAAGAGCAGTACGGGTTGCGCGACGGCAAGTACTACCTGTCACCCGAGCAGGCCAAAGAAATTCTCGAGCTTCGTCTACACCGCCTGACCGGCATGGAACACGACAAGATTATTGAAGAGTTCGCGCTGAAATTAGAAGAGATTGCCGAGTATCAGGATATTTTGGCCGACCTAACCCGTTTGATGGGTGTGATTCGCGAAGAGCTCGAAGCCGTCATCACTGAATTTGGCGATGTCCGCCGCACAGAGATTATTGAATCGCAGCACGACCTCACCGTCGAAGATTTAATCACCGAAGAAGACCGCGTCGTGACCATTTCCCACGGTGGCTACGCCAAAACTCAGCCACTCAGCGACTACCAAGCGCAGCGTCGCGGCGGTATGGGCAAATCCGCGACAGCGGTTAAAGATGAAGATTTTGTTGAGCACCTGCTCGTTGCCAGCACCCACGCCACCATTCTCTGCTTTACCAATTTAGGCAAAGTGTATTGGCTCAAGGTCTACCAGATTCCCGTTGCTGGCCGCAATTCGCGCGGCCGCCCCGTGGTCAACTTACTGCCGTTAGACGAAGGCGAGCGCATTAGCTCCATTCTGCCCGTCGAAGACTACAGCGCCGATAAGTTTGTCATCATGGCCACCGCCAACGGCACCGTTAAGAAAACCTCGCTCGACCAGTACTCACGGCCGCGCAGCGTCGGCTTGCGGGCTGTCGATCTGGCTGACGGAGATCATCTGGTTGGCACCGCCATTATTGATGGCAGCAAGGACATTATGCTGTTTAGCAGCGAAGGCAAGGCCGTGCGTTTCTCTGAAACTGACGTTCGCGCCATGGGTCGCGTCTCCACCGGTGTGCGCGGCATGCGCTTGTCTCAAGAGCACAAAGTGATCTCCATGGTTGTGCCAGAAGAAGACGGCTTCCTGCTCACAGTTTGTGAAAACGGTTATGGCAAACGCACCAAAGTGACCGAATTCCCAACCAAAGGCCGCGGCGGCAAAGGCATGATCGCCATCCAAGCAAGCGATCGAAACGGCCCACTTGTAGGCGCAACCCAGCTGTTCTCTGGCGACGAGATCATGCTTATTTCAGATCAGGGCACCATGGTGAGAACCCGCGGAGACGAAGTTTCCGTGGTTGGCCGCAACACCCAAGGTGTGCGCATTATTCGTTTAAAGGACAGCGAAAATTTAGTGAGTTTGGCGCGTATCGCCGAGCCAGAAGAAGAGTTACCTTCAGAAGATGCTTTGGCCGGAGAAATTGCTGATGACGCGACACCAGCCGATGGCTCTGAAGAATAGATTAAAGGTGCAACATGGCTGACAAAAACCCACTCCTTGAGCTGAGAAAGCAGATAGATGCCCTCGACCAGCAGATTATGGAAGGCATCAGCGCTCGCGCACGCTGCGCGCAACAGGTAGCTCTGGTTAAAAAAGGGCAGGGCGACACCGCCTACTACCGTCCGGAGCGCGAAGCACAGGTGCTGCGCTCGGTCATGGAAAAGAATACCGGGCCCCTCGACAACGAAGTAATGGCACGCTTATTCCGACAGATTATGTCTGCCTGTTTGGCTCTTGAACAGCCCATTAAAGTTGCCTTTCTGGGGCCCGAAGGCACCTTCACCCAAGCAGCCGCCCTCAAGCATTTCGGCGACTGCGCGATTACCGTGCCGAAAACAGCCATCGACGACGTCTTTCGAGATGTTCTCGCCGGTTCTTGTAACTACGGCGTTGTGCCCATCGAAAACTCAACCGAAGGCGTGATTAATCACACCCTCGACAGCTTTATCGATTCCTCCGTCAAGATTTGTGGTGAAGTTGAACTGCGCATTCACCACCACTTTATGATTGGCCCCAACACCAATAAGAACACCATTACCCGTGTCTACTCCCACGCCCAGTCGCTCGCCCAGTGCCGCAAGTGGCTCGACGCCAATTACCCCAGTATCGAGCGCGTCGCCGTCAGCAGCAATGCCGAAGCAGCGCGTCGGGTCAAAGGAGAGTGGAACTCGGCAGCCATCGCTGGCGACATGTCCTGTGAGCTCTACGAACTCGAAAAGCTCTATGAAAAAATTGAAGATCGCCCCGACAACTCCACCCGATTTTTAATTATTGGCAATGATTACGTCGCCCCCAGCGGTGACGACAAAACATCTATTGTGGTGTCCGTGCACAACAAACCGGGTGCCCTGCACGATTTGCTCGAACCTTTCAGACGCCACAACCTCGATATGACCCGACTGGAATCGCGCCCCTCGCGCACCAGCAAATGGTCATATGTGTTCTTTATCGACTTTGCCGGACATTTGGAAAATCCCGCCGCCATCAAAGTGCTCGAAGAGTTGACCGCACAGGTCGTCGACATCAAGATCTTAGGCTCCTATCCTCGCGGCGTGCTCTAAGTGAGCCCGCTACCCATTTAAATTAAAGTGAAGTGCTGATGCTGGAAAATTCGCAGACAAATCAGCCAGTTGTCAAACGACTGGTGGTTATCGGACTCGGTCTTATCGGCTCGAGTCTCGCGTTGGCGGCGCGCCAGCATGGTCTCGCCATCGAAGTTGTCGGCATATCTCGGCGCACATCCACCCTAGACCTCGCCTTAGAGCGCGGCATTATTGATCGCGCCGAAGAGAGTCTCGCCGCCATCGCAGACAGCTTGGGTGCAGGCGACGTAGTCGTGATTGGCGTACCAACGCTCACCGTCCCAGCTATTTTGCAAGACTGCGCCGACCTCCTATCCAGCGACGTGACCATTACCGATGTCGCCAGTGTAAAAGGCAGCGTTGTCCAGGCCGCCGCCACGATTTACGGTGCGCTGCCGCCACAATTTGTGCCCGGACATCCGATTGCTGGCTCAGAAAAAAGTGGCGTCACCGCCGCGAAAAGCGATCTCTTTGTCAATCATCGCGTAATACTGACACCCCACGAGCACACCGCACAGCAGCACATCAACCTCGTCGAAAAACTCTGGCAGTCCGTCGGCGCCGCCGTCAGCAGCATGCCCATTCGCGAACACGACGAAGTACTTGCCGCCACCAGCCACTTACCGCACTTTCTCGCCTACTCGCTGGTCGACACACTGGCCAATATGCGGGAAAATCGCGAAATTTTCCGCTACGCAGCCGGAGGATTCCGCGACTTTACGCGCATAGCCGCCAGCGATCCCGTTATGTGGCGCGACATTGCACTGGCCAATCGCGACGCAATACTCAGCGTGCTCGACCAAGTAATGGCCGATTTTAACCAGCTGCGCGGCGCCATCGACAGTGGCGACGAAACCTACTTGATGGACGTTTTCACCCGCGCTCGCGACGCGCGAAACCATTTTGGCAAACTTATTGAAAGCAAGGTGTTAGAACAACCCATGTCTGAAAAAACAATTAATTACAGAGTCTCCCCAGGGGGAGTTGCGCAGGGCGACATTCGTGTACCCGGCGACAAATCAATGTCCCACCGCTCAATCATGCTCGGATCTATCGCAGAGGGCATGACCGAAGTGACAGGTTTCCTTGAAGGCGAAGACAGTCTCGCCACACTACAAGCGTTTCGCGACATGGGCGTGGTTATTGAAGGTCCAGACCAAGGCCGCGTAGTCATTCACGGCGTCGGTCTGCACGGATTAAAAGCACCGAACAAGCCCCTCTACTTGGGCAATTCAGGCACCTCCATGCGCCTATTGAGCGGCTTATTGGCGGGGCAAACGTTTGATGTCGAACTCACCGGCGATGCCTCCCTGACCGGACGGCCAATGGCCCGTGTCGCAAATCCACTCACCGAAATGGGTGCAGTCATTGAAACGGCAGCCGGTGGCAAGCCGCCACTGCGTATAAAAGGTGGCAACAAGCTCAAAGCTATCCATTACGTCATGCCCATGGCCAGCGCGCAGGTTAAATCCTGTGTCTTACTAGCAGGACTCTACGCCGACGGTGAGACCTCCACAGTTGAGCCAGCGCCTACCCGCGACCACAGCGAGCGCATGTTGCGCGGCTTCGGTTACGACGTCACCACCGACGGCAGCAAAGCCTCACTCCGTGGCGGCGGCGCACTCACTGCCACACGAATCGATGTCCCCGCAGATATCTCCTCCGCAGCGTTTTTCATGGTAGCCGCAGCCATCACCCCCGGCTCCGATATTATGTTGCGCCATGTCGGCGTCAATCCCACACGCATCGGCGTGATCAACATCTTGCGCCAGATGGGCACCCTTATCGAACTGTCCAACGAGCGCGAAGTTGGCGGCGAGCCAGTGGCCGACATTCGCATACGCCATGCAGAGTTGCTCGGTATTGTGATTCCTGAAGACCAAGTACCCCTCGCCATCGACGAATTCCCCGTACTCTTTATTGCCGCCGCCTGCGCCAAGGGCGAAACCGTACTTACCGGCGCAGAAGAGTTGCGAGTAAAAGAGAGCGACCGCATTCAGAGCATGGCTGACGGCCTGCTAACGTTAGGCATTGACGCCCAAGCCACCCCAGACGGCATCCGCATACAGGGCGGTCAGATAGGTGGCGGCGTGGTCCATAGTCATGACGACCACCGTATAGCCATGGCGTTCTCCATTGCAGCACTGCGCGCGCAAGACGAAATTTTCGTGCAGGACTGCAACAACGTTGCAACATCCTTCCCTGACTTCGTCGCCTTAGCGCACCGCGTAGGCTTACAGATCACCCCAGAAGTAGCAGGGCATTAATATGCACAAGCCAAAAGACGTAGCGGTCATCACCATAGATGGCCCGAGTGGTGCTGGAAAAGGCACCATCAGTCGCATCGTGGCGAAAAAACTGGGTTTCCACTACCTTGATAGCGGCGCGCTATACCGCTTGCTAGGCCTCTGTTCCCAGCGCCACCACGTCAGCGTCACCAATGTTAAAAGCCTCGCGGCGCTCGCCGAGCATATGGATGTTGAGTTTAAAACCACCAAGAGCGGCGAGTTCACCATTCTGCTTGAAGGGGAAGACGTCACTCGTGAAGTGCGCACCGAAGAGACCGGCGCATTAGCCTCTCAAGTTGCGCAGTACCCCGAAGTTCGCGAAGCGCTGCTCAAACGCCAGCGGCTGTTTGCGCGCGCGCCAGGGTTAGTCGCCGATGGGCGCGATATGGGCACCGTTATTTTCCCCGACGCGCCGGTCAAAATTTACCTCACCGCCTCCGCTGAAGAGCGCGCCAGCCGGCGCTACAAAGAGTTGATTGCAAAGGGTGAAAATGTTAGTCTGCCCGCCCTCGTAGAGCAGGTACGCTCGCGAGATGAACGCGACATGACGAGAGAATCGTCGCCACTGCGACCCGCAGCCGGCGCGATCAATATAGACACCTCCTCACTGTCCATTCAAGAAGTGACGGATACCGTGCTAAATCTCCTCACTGTGAAAGGATTTTCCACACACTCTTAGGCCGCGCTCTCCGACAAGAGATAGGCAGAAGAGACGGCTGATGCTTTAAGGCACGTGTTAAAGCAAGTGTTAAAACAAGTATCAAGCCACGCAGTAAACGAAGTAGATGTAGTTTAGACCAATGGGCAGAGCAGCAATCGCCAGCGAATTTTGTTGCATGTCTTTAATTTAACCGACCCGCGTAAACTGGCCACGCGGAAAAAAGAGAGCAGCGCAGACAACATCATCCTGCTGTATCTCTGTCAATATTCAGGTATTTTCCATGTCCGAAAGTTTTGAATCCCTATTTGAAGAAAGCCTAAAAACCGTCGAAATGAACCCCGGCGCCATCATCACTGGCGTAGTTATCGATATCGATAAAGACTGGGTTACTGTTCACGCTGGACTCAAGTCCGAAGGCGTTATTGCCATTGATCAGTTTTACAACGACAAAGGCGAAGTTGAAGTCTCCATCGGCGACGAAGTTCAGGTTGCCCTAGAAGCCGTAGAAGACGGTTTCGGTGTGACACGCCTGTCACGTGAAAAAGCACGTCGCGCAGAATCTTGGATCGAACTTGAAGCAGCCCATAAAGCTGACGAAGTTGTGATCGGTATTATCAGCGGCAAAGTTAAAGGTGGCTTTACAGTTGAAGTTCGCGGACTCCGCGCCTTCCTGCCAGGCTCACTGGTTGATGTTCGCCCATTGCGCGAAATCACCCACCTCGAAAACATTGAACTCGAATTCAAAGTTATCAAGCTCGACCCTAAGCGCAACAACGTCGTTGTTAGCCGTCGCGCCGTCATGGAGAGTGCAAACTCGTCCGAGCGCGAAGAATTACTGGCCAACCTCGAAGAAGGCGCATCATTGAAGGGCGTGATCAAGAACCTTACCGATTACGGCGCGTTCGTTGATCTCGGCGGTATTGATGGCCTGTTGCACATCACCGACATGTCTTGGAAGCGCATCAAGCATCCATCAGAGATGATCAGTGTTGGCGACGAAATCGACGTTAAAGTACTCAAGTTTGACCGCGAGCGTAACCGCGTATCTCTGGGTATGAAGCAAATGGGCGAAGATCCTTGGGGCGACATCAAAGCGCGCTACCCAGAAGGCGCTCGTTGTAAAGCCAAGATCACCAACCTCACTGACTACGGCTGTTTCGCCGAGTTGGAAGATGGCGTTGAAGGTCTGGTACACGTTTCAGAAATGGATTGGACAAACAAAAACGTTCACCCATCTAAAATCGTTGACCTCGGCCAAGAAGTTGAAGTTATGGTTCTGGATATCGACGAAGAACGTCGTCGTATCTCTCTAGGTATCAAGCAGTGTCACACCAACCCATGGGACGATTTCGCAACCACTATGGCCAAAGGCGATAAAGTATCTGGCAAGATCAAGTCGATCACCGACTTCGGTATCTTTATTGGTCTGGACGGCGGCATTGACGGCCTGGTTCACCTGTCTGACATCTCTTGGGATGAGACTGGCGAAGAAGCCGTTCGCAACTTCAAGAAAGGCGAAGAAGTTGAGACTGTTGTACTCAGCATTGATGCAGAGCGCGAGCGCATCTCTCTGGGTATCAAGCAGCTTACCGACGACCCATTCAACAACTATGTAACTGACAACGACAAAGGCGCTATCGTCACTGGTACCGTCAAAGAAGTTGACGCCAAAGGTGCGATTATCACTTTGGCAGACGGCATCGAAGGCTACCTGAAGGGCTCAGAACTGGGTCGCGACAAAGTCGAAGACGCTCGCCATGAGTTACAAGAAGGCCAAGAAGTTGAAGCCAAAATCATTAACGTAGATCGTAAAACGCGCGCAATTACATTGTCTATCAAGGCAAAAGACGTTGCAGACGAAAAAGCAGTAGTGAAAGCTCACCGCAAGACCGAAGCTGAAACTGCCGCACCAACGACTATTGGTGATTTGATCAAGGCGCAAATGGACAAGTAATGTTCAGTTGAGTAAGTGAAAAAGGGTGGCTTTGCCACCCTTTTTTTATGCACAAAACTCTAATCCACCATCTTTTGCTTGTATAAATTTAAAACTTCAATAAAATCAACGAGTAATCGCGGTCACGGACGATATTCAGCAGAAACCCCCAACCCCTAATAAAACAACGAAAAAAAGCATGACTAAATCTGAATTAATCGAAAAAATTGCCGCCAGCCAAGACCAACTCCCCCCCAAGGACGTTGAACTCGCCGTAAGAATGATTCTAGAGCGCATGACCCAAGCACTGGTCAACAACCAGCGCACAGAAATCCGTGGCTTTGGCAGCTTCTCCCTCCACTATCGCGCCCCACGCGTTGGCCGCAACCCAAAGACCGGCGACGCCGTCGATCTCACCGGCAAATATGTACCGTACTTCAAGCCTGGCAAAGAACTGCGCGCCCGCGTCAACGACAGCCTCTAACCGCAGACTAGACCGCCCATCCACAAACTTTAACAGCGGCCCCGCAACTATTTCGGTTACTATGCCTAGGCACTAAATACCGGAGAGTAGAAGATGCCCGCAGAGATAAAAACCCACTACCGCGCCTGCAACCTATGTGAAGCCATCTGTGGCCTTGAGATAAAAACTCAGGGCGACCAAGTCCTCTCCATCAAAGGCGACAAAAACGACCCCCTCAGTCGCGGATATCTGTGCCCCAAGGGCACCGCCATGGAAGACATCTACACCGACCCCGATCGACTGCGGCAGCCCGTCAAGCGCGTCGGAGACACCTGGCTCCCCATTAGTTGGGACGAAGCCTTTGCCACCGTTGCGGAAAAAATTGTCGCCGTCCAACAGCAGCACGGCGCAGACAGCGTCGCCTTTTATGCCGGCAACCCCAACGTCCACAACTATGGCAGCATGACCCACGCCAGCGTGCTGCGCAAAGCCGTGCAGAGTAAAACGCACTTCTCCGCCACCAGCCTCGACCAGCTACCGCACCACCTAACCTCATTTACGATGTACGGTCATCAGTCATTGATACCCGTGCCCGACATTGACCACACCAACTACATGCTGATCATCGGCGGCAACCCGCTCGCCTCAAACGGCAGCATCATGACCGTCCCCGACGTTCCCAAGCGACTCAAAGCCATTCAGCAGCGCGGCGGCCGCTTTATCGTCATCGATCCACGGCGCAGCGAAACCGCCGAAATAGCCGACCAGCACCTCTTTATACGCCCCGGCAACGACGCCTACCTGCTCATGGCCATGATCCACACATTATTTGCAGAAAACCTCGTCAACACCGGCCACCTCAGCCACCTCCTAGTCGGACTCGACGACGTACGCAGCCTCAGCCAACCCTTCACCCCAGAACTCGCCGAACAGCGCACCGGCATCGCCGCCGACCAAGTTCGCCAGCTCGCCCGCGACATGGCCACCATCGACGGCGCCGTCTGCTACGGCCGCATGGGCGTCTCCGTGCAAGTGTTTGGCACCCTCTGTCAGTGGGCCATCCAAATCATCAACATACTCACCCACTCGCTGGACGTGCGCGGCGGCCTCATGCTGACATCCCCAGCCTTTGGTTACGTCAAACCGGGAGAATCCGGCGCCGGCCACTTCGCCGCCTTCCACAGCCGCATCAGTGGCCTGCCAGAATTCGCCGGCGAACTGCCCAGCACCGTCATGGCCGAAGAAATGCTCACTGAAGGAGAAGGGCAGATCCGCGCCCTCATCACCACCGCCGGCAACCCCGTACTCTCAGCACCCAACGGCCAGCAAATGGACGAGGCCCTGAGCGGACTCGACTTCATGGTCTGTCTCGACTTCTACATCAACGAAACCACCCAACACGCAGACATTATTCTGCCGCCCACCAGCGCCCTCGAACACGACCACTACGACCTCGCGTTTCACCGCCTCGCCGTGCACAACACCGCCCGCTTCAACGAGCCCGTGTTCCAACCCGCCCCGGGCGCACTGCACGACTGGGAAATTTTTAACGGCCTCGGCCTCGCCATCGCCGCGCGCAAAGGCATAGAGCTCAAGCCGCTGCCCTCACCAGACAAACTAATCGACATGGGCATACAGCGCGGCCCCTACAGCGCCGCAGCAGGGCACCCCCTCGCACTCACCCTCGACAAAATCAAGCAGCACCCCCACGGCATCGACATTGGACGCCTCGAACCCAGCCTCCCCGAGCGCATCTGCACCCACGACGGGCAAATACAACTGCTCGCAGACTACCTGCGACAAGACATCGCCCGCCTTGAAAACACCCCAGCGGCCACCGACAAAGACGAACTCCTGCTCATCGGACGCCGCCACATCCGCAGCAACAACTCCTGGATGCACAACGCCCATCGACTCGTCAAAGGCAAACCGCGCTGGCAACTGCTCATGCACCCCGACGACCTCGCCGCCCGCAACCTCACCCACGAATCACAGGTGCGCATCGAGTCCCGCGTAGGCAGCGTGCAAACCCAAGTACTCGCCAGCGACGAAGTTATGCGCGGCGTCGTCAGCCTGCCCCATGGTTGGGGACACAAACGCAAAGGCGTCAGCCTAAGTATCGCCACCGAGCAGGACGGCGTCAGCTGCAACGACCTAACCGACAACAAACTTATCGACCAAGCCAGCGGCAATGCAGCCCTCAACGGCGTCCCAGTTAAAATTTATCCAGTACAAGCACGAGGCGCACAAGCATGAGCAACCAACTGAGAATCTTTAAAGACGCCACCGCCATCATGACCGGCGGCGCCTCCGGCATAGGTCGCGCCATGGCCCTCGAACTCGTCAGCCGCGGCTGCACCGTCGTCCTCGCCGACCGCCAAATCGCCCTCGCCGAAGAACTTGCCGCCAGCATCGTAGCCAGCGGCGGCAACGCCTGGGCCAGAGAACTCAACGTCTGCGACTACAACGCCGTAAAAGTCCTCGTCGAAGAAACCGTCGCCAAAACCGGCCGACTCGACTACATGTTCAACAACGCCGGCATCGCCGTCGGCGGCATGACCCATGAATACCAAGTCAGCGACTGGGACACAACCATGGACGTCAACGTGCGCGGCGTCACCAACGGCGTCCAAGCCTGCTACAGCCTCATGGTCGAGCAGGGCTTCGGCCACATCGTCAACACCGCCTCCATGGCCGGCCTCGTCCCCGCCACCAACGCCGTCGCCTACAGCACCAGTAAATTTGCCGTCGCAGGCCTCTCCCAGTCCCTGCGCATCGAAGCCGAATACCGCGGCGTGCGGGTCAGCGCCCTCTGCCCCGGCGCCATTCAAACCCCCATTTTAACCGGCGGCGAATTTGGCAAACTCGGCTCAGGCATCACCAAAGAGCAAGCCGAAAAATTCTGGGTTGCCCTAAAACCCATGGCCCCCGAAGCGTTTGCCCGCCAGGCCATCGACAAAGTCGCGAAAAATCACGCCCTCATTATCGTGCCCAGCTGGTGGCAAAAAGCCCACCTCGTATTCCGCCTATTACCAAGCCTCTGGTTTGCCTGGTCCAAGAAAGAAATGATTCGCTCAATGCGAATTTTTCAGCAGAAATAATCGCCAGTCACCGCATAACCCCCGTCAAAACACCCCAGTCGCCTCCCAGCTAACCCCACGGAGCGACTGGCCAACACCCAACATCAAGCACCCAACACCCAACATCAAGCACCCAATTCCCACACTAGCGCCCAAAGCCAACAATCGTCGGCATCCCCATATGCTATAACTTAACCATTCACGGAACCGCTCTGGGGGAAAAGCCTGGCCAAGTCGTCTACTACTGTCCGGGCTCACGATAAAATCATGGATGAAGACCAACCAGTGAACAGCAAAGACAGCATTCACAGCGTATTTATGGCACTGCGCAGCAGCCTCGCCCGCGCCGTCATGGGCATGGTGCCGCCCCGCGAAGTTGAAGACATCGTGCAAGAAACCTACGTTCGCGTCTGCCAAGTCAAAGACTGGGATCAAATACGCCAGCCGCGCTCCTACCTATTCCGCACCGCCCGCAACCTCGCCCTCGACTACCGCAAACGCTTCGAAACCAAATACACCGACAGCATTGACGACGAAGGCGTCGAAGCCCTCGTCGACGGATTAAACGTCGCCGACGGCACCTTCGAACAAGCCGCCTCCAACCAAGAGTTCGCCATCTTTTGCGAAGCCGTGCCAAATCTGGTCGCTCCTTCACAGGAGCGTGGATTGAAACCGCGAACTGTGGGGCGCGCCAGTTGAATTATCGCGTCGCTCCTTCACAGGAGCGTGGATTGAAACACTAGAATATCGAGAAGCATCTGAGTTTGATCAGGTCCCTCCGTCACAGAAGTGAGGATTGCATCGCCGTAACTCAACTTTACCCGCGAAATAGTTTTTGAAGAGCTGGTCCCTGTCCGCCTGACGTCGGCAAGCCGAACACCAACCACCTACCCAAACAACGACTTCAACGCCGCCAACGATTCCGCACCCTTAACCTTATTATCTTCCTCGCTCATCGGCGCGCCGCCGCCGATTCTTATCAAATCATCTTGTGGGAGTTCTTCGACGAAGCGGCTTGGGGTGGTTGAGGATGTTTCGCCGAATTGGGTGCGCTGGCGGGCGCTGGTCATGGTGAGGGTGCGTTGGGCGCGGGTGATGCCGACGTAGGCGAGTCGTCGTTCTTCTTCGATTTGGCCGCCTTCTATGCTGTTGCGGTGGGGTAGGATGTCTTCTTCCATGCCGATCATGAAGACGTGTAAAAATTCGAGTCCTTTGGCGGCGTGGAGGGTGAGGAGTTGTACTTTGTCGTCGGCTGATTCTTCTTGTTCGCGGTCGAGTATGTCGCGGAGTATGAGTTTGGCGATGGCGTTTTCGATTTTGCTGTCGCCGTTTTCTTCGTCGGTGGCGGTTTCGTCGTTCTTGAGTACTTGGGCGAGTTGATTGAGTAAAAACTGCACATTTTCGTAGCGCTTTTGTGCCACGTGGTCGCTGCTGGCGTTTTGTTGCAGCCAGCCGAGGTAGTCGATGTCGTCGAGCATTTCGTTGATGGCGGCGATGGGTTGGCCGTTGTAGACGTTGCGGTTGATATTTTGGATCCAGTGTTTAAAGCGTTTTAGGCGCTCTAAGTTGTTGGCGGGCATGGTGGCGCTGAGGCCGACTTCGTCGATGGCGTCGTAGAGTGAGATATTGCGTTTGTTGCTGTACTCGCCGAGTTTTTCAAGTGTGGTGGGGCCAATCTGTCGGCGCGGTGTGTTGATGATGCGCAGCATGGCGTTGTCGTCGTCCGGGTTAATGATTAACCGCAGGTAGGCCATGATGTCTTTGATTTCGGTTTTGGCGTAGAAGGATTGGCCGCCGGTAATTTCGTAGGGGATGTTCTGCGCTTGCAGTTTTATTTCGAGTAATTTGGCTTGGTAGTTGCCGCGATAGAGTACGGCAAAGTCGCTGTATTTGCAGCGGCGTTTCAGGCGCATATCAATAATTTCGTTGACGACGCGCTCGCATTCACCGTCTTCGTTGTCGCTGCTGATAAAGCGCAGTGGGTCGCCTGGGCCGAGTTCGCTCCACAGGGCTTTGCTGATGAGGTGCGGGTTGTTCTCGATGAGGGTGTTGGCGGCTTTAAGTATGCGGCCTGTGGAACGATAGTTTTGCTCTAGTTTGATGACGTTTAGGCGCGGGAAATCTTTTTGCAGTTGCATCAAATTTTCTGGGCGTGCGCCGCGCCAGGCGTAAATCGACTGGTCGTCGTCGCCGACCACGGTGAGTGATTGGGTTTCGTTGACGAGGGTTTTTACCAGTTCGTACTGGGCGAGGTTGGTGTCTTGGTATTCATCGACAAGCAGGTAGCGAATGCGTCGGCGCCATTTGGCGAGTATCTCGGGCTGGCTACGAAACAGTAGCACGGGGGTCATGATGAGGTCATCGAAGTCGACGGCGTTGTAGGCTTTGAGTGCGCGCTGGTAGCGTTCGTAGAGCATGGCGAGGGCTTGCTCGCCGGTGCTGTTGCTGGCGCCGACGGTTTGGTGCGGTTCGAGCAGGCTGTTCTTCCAGTTGGAAATGGTGCTTTGCGCGGTGTCGATGAGCTTTTCGTCGAGTTCGGTGTGGCGAACGAGGAGTTCTTTGATGAGGTTGCGGCAGTCTTCTTGGTCGAGAATGGAGAAGCCGGCTTTGAATCCGAGGGCTTTGATTTCGCTGCGGATAATGGTGAGGCCGAGGTTGTGAAAGGTGGAGACGGTGAGTCCTTTGCCTTCGGTTTTTCCGAGTAGGCTGGCGACGCGCGCTTTCATTTCGCGGGCGGCTTTGTTGGTGAAGGTGACGGCGGCGATATTGCGCGCAGGAATGCCGCACTCTTCGACGAGGTAGGCAATTTTGCGGGTGATTACGCTGGTTTTACCGCTGCCCGCGCCGGCGAGCACGAGCAGCGGGCCGTCGATATATTTCAGCGCGGCCTGCTGTTGGGGGTTGAGATTTGGCGACATTCAGCGGTTATGCCATTTCAGCGATAACGGTGCGCTTCTCTTTCAACTGGATAACCGAGCTTTCGAATTCACTGAGTTTTTGGCGCTCTTTGGCGACGACGTCGGCGGGTGCGTTGTCGACAAATTTTGCGTTGCTCAGTTTGTTGGCGAGTTTGGCGGCTTCGGTTGAGTTCTTTTCAATTTCGCGATCGAGACGCGCGAGTTCTGCGCCGATGTCGATTGAGCCGGCCATGGGTACGAGTATTTCGAGGTCACCGGCGAGCGCTGTGGCTGAGGGCGGTGCGTCGGCGGGGTTGTCGAGCCATGTGACGGATTCAAGATTGGCCAGTTTGCTGAGGAATTGGCGGTTGTCTTGCAGTCGCTGCTGGTCGTTTTTGTCGCCTTTGGTGAGGTAGAGCGGCAGCGCTTTGGCGGGGGAGATGTTCATTTCGCCACGAATATTGCGCACGCCGAGGATAACTTTCTTCAGCCATTCAATATCGGCCAGTGCGGCGCTGTCGATTTTGCTGTGATCGGCGACGGGGAATCTCTGCAGCATAATGGTGTCGCCGTCTGCCTTGAGTTCAACGCCGGCGAAGGGGGCGATGGTTTGCCAGATCTCTTCGCTGATAAATGGCAGCATTGGGTGGGCGAGGCGGAGGGTGGATTCGAGTACGCGCACGAGGGTGCGGCGGGTGCCTTTTTTCAGTTCGGGGTCGCCATTTTCGTCCCACAGTACTGGCTTTGAGAGTTCGAGGTACCAGTCGCAGTAGTCGTTCCAGACAAAGTCGTAGAGTGCTTGTGCGGCGAGGTCGAAGCGGTAGCTGTCGATGGCGGCGCTGACGTCGATTTCGGCTTGTTGCAGGCGTGAGACGATCCAGCGGTCGGCGAGGCTGAGTTTGTAATCGGTGCTGCCGTCTTGACCACAGTCTTGGCCTTCGGCGTTCATCAATACGTAGCGCGAGGCGTTCCAAATTTTGTTGCAGAAGTTGCGATAGCCTTCGAGTCGCTTCATGTCCCAGTTGATGTCGCGCCCGGTGGAGCAGAGGGCGCAGAGGGTGAAGCGCAGTGCGTCTGAGCCGTGGGGTTCGATGCCATCGGGGAATTGCTTGCGGGTGCGCGCGGCAATTTTTTCGGCGAGCTGGGGCTGCATCATGTTGCCGGTGCGTTTTTCAACCAGTGTGGCGATGTCGATGCCGTCGATCATGTCTAAGGGGTCGAGTACGTTGCCCTTGGATTTGGACATTTTCTGACCCTGTTCGTCGCGAATCAAACCGGTGACGTAGACGGTTTTGAAGGGGACTTGCGGGGCGCCGTTCTCGTCTTTGATCAGGTGCATGGTCATCATGACCATTCGCGCTACCCAGAAGAAGATAATGTCGAAGCCGGTGACGAGCACGCTGGTTGGGTGGAAGGTTTTTAGGCGCTCGGTTTGCTCGGGCCAGCCTTGGGTGCCGAAGGTCCAGAGGGCGGATGAGAACCAGGTGTCGAGGACGTCTTCGTCGCGGGTCAGCGGGGTGTCGCCGAGGGCGTATTTTTCGCGCACATCGGCTTCGCTGTTGCCGACATAGGCTTTGCCTGCGTCGTCGTACCATGCGGGAATTTGGTGGCCCCACCAGAGTTGTCTGGAGATGCACCAGTCTTGAATATTGCGCATCCACGAGAAGTACATGTTTTCGTACTGTTGGGGAACAAATTTGATGCGTCCATCTTCGACGGCTTCGATGGCGGGGCCGGCAAGTTTTTTGGCGTCGACATACCATTGGTTGGTGAGTAGGGGTTCGATCACTACGCCGCCACGATCGCCATAGGGGACGGTCATGTCGTTTTCTTCTATGCGTTCGAGCAGGCCCAAGGCCTCAAAGTCGGCGACGATTTCGCGGCGGGCGGCAAAGCGTTCCATGCCGCGGTATTTTTCAGGCAGGCTGTTGTCGATATCGTGGTTGTCGCTGCCGTCGCTGTTGACGCATTCTGCGGTTTGGCGAATGTCGGCGTTGATGGTCAGAATGTTGATCATCGGCAGCTTTTGGCGCTGGCCAACTTCGTAGTCGTTGAAGTCGTGGGCGGGGGTTATTTTTACGCAGCCGGTGCCTTTTTCCATGTTGGCGTATTCATCGGCAACAATTGGAATTAGGCGGCCGAGCAAGGGCAGTTCGACGTGTTGGCCAACCAGATGGACGTAGCGTTCGTCTTCTGGATTCACGGCAACACCGGTGTCGCCAAGCATGGTTTCTGGGCGTGTGGTGGCGACGATAATATAGTCTTTGCCGTCGAGGGTTTTGGCGCCGTTGGCGAGGGGGTAGCGCAGGTACCACATCTTACCTTTGACTTCGCGGTTTTCAACTTCGAGGTCGGAGATGGCGGTGTGTAGTTTGGGGTCCCAGTTGACGAGGCGTTTGCCACGGTAGATGAGGCCGTCGTTGTAGAGGCGCACAAAGGCTTCTTGAACGGCGGCGCTGAAGCCTTCGTCCATGGTGAAGCGTTCGGTGTCCCAGTCAACGGAGTTGCCGAGGCGACGCATCTGTTTGGTGATGGTGCCGCCAGATTCTTCTTTCCATTCCCAGATTTTTTCAATAAATTTTTCGCGGCCTAAGGCTTCGCGTCCGGGCTGGCCTTCGCCGTCGAGTTTGCGTTCGACGACCATCTGTGTGGCGATGCCGGCGTGGTCGGTGCCCACTTGCCAGAGTGTGTTTTTGCCTTTCATGCGGTTGTAGCGAATTAGGGCGTCCATAATGCCGTTTTGCAGTGCGTGGCCGATGTGCAGACTGCCTGTGACATTGGGTGGTGGAATGACGATGCTGTAGGCTTCAGTGTCGTTTCCGGCTGGGGCTTTGGGGGCAAAATAGCCGCGCTTTTCCCAGATCTTGTACCATTTGGTTTCAATGTCTTTTGGCTGGAATGTCTTTTCCATTATGGTTTTCTATTTCCGATTTTGATGGCCAGCTGTCGATGGCGATTGGCAATTTTGGGGTAGCCGTGGATTATAGGTGCTGGGGGCTTTTGTCGCTAGGGTCTGTTGCTGTTTTGCGTTAACTGTCTTGCTTAAAACGTTCGATGACGATGGTGCGCAACTTCTCGCGCAGCAATTGTTCGACTTTCGGGCGCAGGCGGCTGAGGAGTTTGTTGACGACGATGTCGATCTGCTCGTCGCTCACGGGTTGGCCAGTGGGCTGGCGGTCAAATAAATGCTGTTGCGCTTGGTTGAAGGAGTCGCGCAGCTGCTGTTCGGCGTGTATTTCTTTGTCGACAGTGTCGGTGAGAATGGGTATTTCTAAATTGTGTATGCCGTCGTCGGTGAGGCTGTGGGGTAGGCTGTCGAGATCAAACGTTGTTGGGTTTGCGTTGGGCAACAAATTGGTTTGCAGAGAGTAGAGGTCGTCGAGAAGATCGTCGAGATCGGGTATATCGGCTTCGCGGTGTTTTTTTTCGTCTGCGCTCATGGCTTAAACGTGTTGCTCAAATCATGGAAGTTCAGAGGATAGCCGCGTTCTTTGTAAAAGGCGAAGTTTTCGCGTTTGACTTGCGCGTACTCGGGTTCGCTGTAAATCACTTCCATCACGCGGTCGAAGCGGCTGAACCAATTGGGAATTGCTGCCTGCAGATTTATCAAGATGCCGTGATGATCGCTGGGTGTTGCCTCGGCGCTAATGGCGACAGGGTGATGCTGGCTGCCAATGCCGTGGGGTATAAACGCGCTCGCTTGAAAGCTCCACAGCAGTTTGTCGAGCTGTTCGGCGGTGTCGCTGTCGGGAACGAGACAGAGGACGGTTTGTTTTGCGTTGACGGCCTTTTGCACGAGCTGACAGACAAGTGCCAAGGCTACGGTTAGGTCACCTTGGCACTTGTAGAACGAGACATTAGTCATTGATTGGGCGCTGTCCTTAACCGACTTTGCTGCGCAGATAGTCCATCAGCATTGGTACTGGACGGCCAGTGGCGCCTTTCTCACCGCCGGAGACCCACGCGGTGCCTGCGATGTCGAGGTGCGCCCAGCGATACTTTTTGGTAAAGCGCGCGAGGAAGCAGGCGGCGGTAATGGTGCCGGCCTGTGGGCCGCCGATGTTGGCTATGTCGGCGAAGTTACTTTTCAGTAAGTCGTCGTATTCGTCCCACAGTGGCAGGCGCCATGCGCGGTCGCCGCTGCGTGTTCCGCTGTTGAGAAGCTCTTCCGCGAGGCTGTCGTCGTTGGACAGTAAACCGGCCCCAACTTTGCCCAGTGCGCCGATCACGGCACCCGTGAGGGTGGCTATGTCGATAACGGAGTCGGGCTTGAAGCGTTCGGCGTAGGTGAGGGCGTCACAAAGAATTAGGCGGCCTTCGGCGTCGGTGTTGAGCACTTCAATGGTCTGACCCGACATGCTAGTCACAACGTCGCCGGGCTTGGTGGCGTGGCCGTTGGGCATATTTTCAACGGCAGGGATAATGCCGACAACGTTGATGGGCATTTGTGTTTCGATCAGCGCGTTGATCACGCCGATCACAGAGGCGCCACCACACATGTCGTATTTCATTTCGTCCATACCGGCGCCTGGCTTGAGGCTGATACCGCCAGAGTCGAAGGTGACAGCTTTGCCGACCAGTACAACCGGTTTGGCGGTGACTTTGGCACCTTGATATTTGATCACAATTAAGTGGCCGGGCTGGTCGGATCCAGCGCTCACAGAGAGCAGTGATCCCATTTTTAACGTTTTCATCTGCGCTTCGCTGAGCACTGTGGTAGTCACTTTCGGTTGACCTTTGGCCAGTGCTTTGGCCTGTGTCGCGAGGTAGCTGGGGGTGCAGATATTGGCTGGCAGGTTGCCGAGCTGTCGCGCAGCGTTCATGCCGTTGCCGACGGCAGAACCGTAGCTGAGGCCTTTGTTGGCGGCTGCGGTATTGGCTTTACTGGTTGTCCAGTAGGTGAGGCCTTTGAATTTTTTCGCGTCGGCTTTGCGGCCGTTGTCGTATTTGTAGCTGGCGGTTTGCAGGCTGCGCGCGACGATGCTGGCTTCCCACTCTGCGTCGTCAGATAGGCCTTCACCGACCCAAACTGCTTTTGCGCTGGGTGTTTTTAACAGCGCTGAGGCACCGGCTTCAATCACTTTTATCATTTTTTGCGGGCTGTCTGCACCGTCGGTGCCGAGCAGGATAATGCGCTTGCCGTTGACGCCGGGAATGTGCAATACCAAGGTTTCTGCGCTCTTGCCTTTGAAGTCTCCAGACTTGATTAACGAGGAGATGGCGCCGTCCAACGATTTGTCGAGGGCGTCTGCGCTCGCTTTTAGTTGTGGGCCTGTCGGTAGAATGAGAGAATCGGCTTTAATGTTTAACAGCTGTGCGGAAGATGCGGTAAAATCCATGTTTGCTCCGAGATAGTGTAGTGAGTAAAGTGTTTTACTAAGTTTGAGTGCGTGTCGAACGATACCATTTTGTCCTACAACACCCAAGGGTTATAACCTTTTCCTGTGATTATTTTTCGCTATCTTTTCCGTGAGATTTTCTCTTCGACCATCGCAGTCTGCGCAATATTGCTGCTGGTTTTGATGAGTGGTCGCTTTGTTCGCTACCTTGCTAAAGCGGTCACGGGTGATATGGAATCGGGCGTTATTTTTGCGGTGATCGGCTATCGGATTCCTGGCTTTCTCGAGACAACCTTGCCATTGGCGTTTTTTCTTGCGGTACTGCTCTGCTTTGGCCGCCTCTATGTGCAGAATGAAATGACGGTGCTGAAGGCGTGCGGTGTGTCTGAAAGACGTTTGCTGGGCTACGCCTTGGTGATGGCGACATTTTTTGCGCTGATTGCAGGGTGGTTTAGCCTGTATTTGGCGCCCTCGGGCATGGCGAAGGCCGAGACCCTGTTTAAGGCTGAGCGCTCGCGCAGTGAGCTGGATAAGTTGATGCCGAAGAAGTTTTATTCCCTTGGTGGTGGTCGCGGTGTCACCTATGCCGAAGCTGTCACTGAAAATCGTGAGCTGGACGATCTCTTTTTAGCTATGACTGCGGGTAGCAATGCAACCTCGGATCGCCGTTTAGTGCTGGTGGTGGCGGATAGAGGGCGGCAGCAAGATGCTATTGATAGTAAGGCGCGCTATTTAGTGCTCGACCGAGGCTACAGAATTGAGGGTATTCCGGGCAAGAACGATTACCAAATTACCCATTTTGAAGAGTATGGCTCTCGTCTGGAAGACAGTGAATCTGATGAGGAGAGAATTGAGATTGATGGAGTGACATCCTCTGCATTGCTGGCGTCGGACGACCCACAGTGGCAGGCGACCCTGCAGTGGCGGCTGTCGATTCCGCTGATGTTGATTGTGGTCACGATGTTGGCGGTGCCATTAAGTCGCGTGAATAACCGGCAAGGCCGATTTGGCAAGTTAATGCCGGTGATCTTTTTATACTTTATCTATTTGGTGGCACTTAATGCTATGCGCGACGCGATTGAGTCTGGCGCGGTGCCGGTGGCAGTGACGATGCTGCCCGTCCATTTGTTATTTTTGGCAGTTGCGGGTTTATTGTTTATCTCGGGTCAACCGAGGAAAGTTCGCGGGGTGAAAGCCTAATGCGTCGTCTTTATTGGCATGTGGGCTCCACTATTTTTGGCGCCATCGCCGTGGCTATGATTGTCTTGGTGGGGCTGGATGCGGTTGGGGCATTAATCGATGAGACGGGCGATATTACGGCCAACTATCGGTTTATCGATGCGCTTATTTATGTTGTTACCTATCTTCCTTCGAGAATGTATGAGTACACGCCCTTTGCCGCGTTGATTGGCTGTTTGGTGGGGCTTGGCTTGTTGGCGGGTAACAGTGAAATTATTGTGATGCGGGCGGCGGGCGTGTCGCCATTGCGTATTGTCGGTTTTGTGTTGCGGCCGGTAATGTTGGTTATTGCGGTCGTGATGGCAGTTGGTGAGTATTTTTCACCCTACCTCGATCAGCTCGCCGAAGGGCGGCGTGAGTATTTAATTAAGGGTGAGCAGGCCGCGGATTCGACGTCGGGTTTGTGGAGTCGAGAGGGCAACGAGTTTTTGCACTTTAATGCGGTGTTCCCCGGCGGTGTGCTCTATGGTGTTAGCCGTTATGCGTTTGATGACGATAAAAAAATTGTGTCGGCGAGCTTTGCGTCGCGGGCTACCTTTAATGTGCGGGAAAAGTATTGGACGGAAGAAAACGTCTCGATTACGCGCTTTTTAGAGGATAAAACAGAGACAGAAAAACAGGTAACGCGACGCTGGGACTCTGAGCTGACACCGGTGGTGTTGTCTTTACACGTGCTCCCTGAAGACTCGTTACCTATTTCGATCTTGTACAACTATATCCATTTCTTGAAGCAGCAGGGTGCTGACACCGTGGGCTATGAGGTTGCGTTTTGGCGCAAGGTTTTGCAGCCGCTGGTGATTTTGGGGTTGGTTGTTCTGGGTATTTCGTCGGTCTTCGGCCCGCTGCGGGACGCTACCATGGGGTTCCGAATTTTTATTGGCGTTATTGTGGGCGTCTCCTTCCGCATGATTCAGGATGTGCTTGGCCCGCTGAGTGTCGTCTTTGAGTTTCCGCCGCTGTTGGCAGTGATGCTGCCTATTGTGTTCTGTTTTGTCGTTGGGATTTATTTGCTGCGACGCAGTGGTTAATGGCTGTTAGTGACGGGCTGTTAGTGAATGCCTGCTAGTGAATAAAAAGTTTGGCCAATCGGTAGCCCCTCCCCACACACAAGTCACCGTTAACCTAATTGTATTATTATGGTTGACAGTCAGTTTCGCCTCTCTATGATAGCCCCCTGTATTAACCACAGGTGGAGCAGAACAATGGCAGGGCATGACAAGGACGCAATTCGACACAATTGGACGCACGAAGAGGTTCTCGCGCTGTTTGACCAACCCTTCAATGATCTGCTATTCGACGCGCAGGTCACCCATCGTCGCTATTTTAATCCCAACCGAGTGCAGCTCAGTACGTTACTGTCTATCAAGACTGGCGCCTGCCCAGAAGACTGCAAGTACTGTCCCCAGAGCGCGCGTTACGACACGGGCCTCGAAAAAGAGAAATTACTGCAAATTCAGCAAGTGATTGGGGCTGCCAAAGTTGCGAAAGAGAGCGGCTCAAGCCGTTTCTGCATGGGGGCGGCATGGCGCTCGCCGCACGACCGCGATATTCCGGCGGTGGCGGAAATGGTCCGTGAAGTTAAAGCCCTTGGCCTTGAAACCTGCATGACCCTTGGGATGTTGTCAGAGAGTCAGGCCGACGCGTTGGCCGAGGCGGGGTTGGATTATTACAACCACAACCTCGACACGTCGAAAGAATTTTACGGTGAGGTAATCACCACTCGCACCTATCAAGACCGTTTGAATACTCTCTCCCATGTGCGCAACGCTGGCATGAAAGTGTGTGCGGGCGGCATTGTTGGGATGGGTGAAGAGCAGCGCGATCGTGCGGGGTTGTTGATGGAGCTGGCGAACTTGCCGCGCCATCCTGAATCGGTGCCCATCAATATGTTGGTGAAGGTAGCGGGAACGCCTATGGCCAATGAGGAGGATCTCGATCCTTTCGAATTTATCCGCACTATCGCTGCAGCGCGGTTGATGATGCCACAGTCCTATGTGCGGCTGTCGGCGGGTCGCGAGGCGATGAATGAACAGATGCAGGCGCTGGCATTTATGGCGGGTGCCAATTCTATTTTTTACTGCGACAAATTACTCACCACAGCCAATCCCAAGGCCAATACCGATATGCAATTGTTCAGCCGTCTGGGCATCAAACCTGAGAGCTTCGAAGAGCGTCAGGGTCCCGCGGAGCAGGAAGCCGAGCTGGTGCAGCGCCTCGATGAGGCAAAAACCGATTCGCTGTTTTATCGGGCTGGCTAGCGCAAATAATGCCAGCTATGGACGCCTTACTGCAGGCGCAATTAGATCAGAGGCGTGAACAAAACCTCTACCGCACGCGCCTCAACGTGGCGTCGGGTTGTGCGGCTACATTGCAGTTAGGGGGTCGTCCGTTGCTGAACTTTTGCAGCAACGACTATTTAGGGCTGGCCAGCCACCCGGATGTCAGTCGCGCCCTCAAGCAGGCCGCCGATCGTTTCGGTACCGGCAGTGGCGCCTCGCATCTGATCAGTGGCCATTCAACCGTTCATCACGCCCTTGAAGAGCAGTTGGCTGATTTTACCGGTCGGCCGCGAGCGCTGCTCTATTCGACGGGTTACATGGCCAATATGGGTGTGATCAACGCGCTGGTGGGGCGCCGTGATCTTGTGCTGCAAGATCAGCTGAATCATGCGTCGCTGCTGGATGGTGGACGTTTGTCTCAGGCCGAATGTCGGCGCTATAAGCACGCTGATTATGCGGCCCTTGAACAGCGGCTGACCCAGTCCAGCGCGCCACGGAAACTAATTGTCACAGATGGCGTGTTCAGTATGGACGGTGATTTGGCGCCGCTTGCGCAGCTCTGCGCGAGTGCTGAGCGTCATCAGGCGTGGTTGATGGTCGATGACGCGCACGGGTTTGGCGTGCTTGGCAAACAGGGTGGCGGGCTGGTCGAAGAACTCAATTTGTCGATTGATCAGGTGCCGGTGTTAGTGGGTACGCTGGGTAAAAGTGTCGGTACGTTTGGCGCGTTCGTCGCTGGCAGCGAGGCCCTTATTGAAACGCTGATTCAGTTTTCCCGCAGCTACATCTATACCACCGCAATGCCGCCGGCCATTGCTGCGGCCACGCTGGCGAGCTTGCAGATTCTGCGCCGCGAAAATTGGCGCCGCGAAAAACTGCAGCAGTTGGTTGGGCAATTTCGCCGCGGCGCTGAACAGATTGGCTTATCGCTAATGGCCTCTACCACGCCTATTCAACCGCTGCTGATTAACGACGATCAAAAAGTTATGCAGGTGAGTCTTGCCCTGCGTGAGCGGGGTATTTGGGTCGGCGCCATACGCCCGCCGACGGTGCCGTCGGGCAGTGGGCGCCTGCGTATTACTTTTTCTGCCAGTCACAGTGAAGAGCAGGTTGATCAATTACTGGATGCCCTCGATCGCTTAGGCATTAGCCAATGAGTCAGGGCGTCACATGCCTTAGTGAGAGTCCTGCGACGCAACTCTCTGCGGCTCTAACCCATTACCCCTGTTGCGACATCAATCTGTTGCCGGCGCCAGTGGTGCTATTGCATGGCTGGGGCGCAGACAGTCAAATTTGGCAAACACTGCCCGACCGATTATCTCAGCGGGCAGACGTATTCACTGCGGATCTACCGGGCTTTGGCACATCGCCAGCGCTTTGCGGCTATGCCCTCGCGGATCTACTGGCATGGCTCGATCAGACACTTCCACAGCGCTGTTTTCTGGTAGGTTTGTCTCTGGGTGGCATGCTTGCTTGCGCCTTTGCTGCGGCCTATCCGCATCGCATCGCTGGCTTGATTACCCTTGCCAGCAACAGCCGTTTTAGTGCAGATACCGATGCAAATACCGCCATGCCGTCGGCTCAATACCAACAATTTTTAACAGGGTGGCAGGACAGCAGTGATGATTGCCTATCGCGCTTCTGCGCGCTGCAGGCGCAGGGCGATACGCAGCAGCGCAGCCTTTTGCGGCTGTTGCGGGCCATGCCCGTGGTGATGGATGAGTCCAGTGCTGGCTCGCTGCTCAGGCTGCTCGGCAGTATCGATAATCGCGATGCACTGAGTCATTTAGCCAGCCCAACACTCGCCATTTTTGGCGACCGCGATCCCTTGGTGCCGGTCGCCTGTGCGCAGCCGATTGGCCGGCTCAACCCGCTGATTGAAGTGGCGGTGATCGACGGGGCAGGGCATTTGCCGCAGATAAGCCAACCGGACAGGGTGGAGGCGTTAATTGTTGAGTTTCTCCAGCGCCAGCAGTATCGGTTAAATAAAGAGAAAGTCGCTGAATCGTTTGGTCGTGCGGCGCCGCGCTATGATGCGGCGGCGCAGTTGCAGCATCGTGTCGGCGAACAATTGGTTGCAGATATTGACCGCTCGATCCCTGTTGAGCGGATTATCGATTTAGGCTGTGGTACTGGCTATCACTGCCCGCAACTGCAGCGCGCTTTTCCCGCGGCGCAGGTGGTCGGTGTCGATTTGTCCGAGGCGATGTTGGCCCACGCTGCGAGTTCTCGTGGGGCGGGGTATTGGCTCTGCGCCGATGCTGAGCGACTGCCATTGGCCGATCACTCCCAAGACTGCATTTTTTCCAATTTTGCTCTGCAGTGGTGCACTGATCTTACCACCCTTGCCGGCGAGCTTTATCGGGTGCTCAAGCCCTCTGGCCAGCTGCGTATTGTCGTGCCGGGGCCGGCAACGCTGATCGAGCTACGCAGCGCCTGGGCGAGTGTGGACAATCATGTGCATGTGAACCATTTTGCCAGCGCCGACGACTGGCGGCGGGTTCTGTGGATTGCGGGGTTTCAGCGCGTGGAGATTCGCAGCGAAAAAACCGTTGAGCAGCATCAAACGGTGCGTGAGTTACTGCTCGAATTAAAAACCATCGGCGCCCACAATAATAATTCAGGCAAACCAACGACACTCACCGGTAAGCAGCAATTAAAAGCACTGTATACTGCCTATGAGCGTTTTCGCACCGTGCAGGATCATCTGCCTGCGACATGGGAAATACTGTCTCTCAGCGCCTACAAATAAATTCGATTTAAGGATGTTCACAGCATGGCTAAACAGTGGTTGTTTGTCACTGGCACCGACACTGATGTGGGTAAAACGGTGGTCGCGACGGGTCTTCTTGCGGCAGCGACTCAACAGGGTTTGCGCACCGCGGCGATCAAGCCGATTGCGGCAGGATGCGAGCGCAGCGACGATGGTTTGATCAACAGCGATGCGCTGCAGTTACAGGCCGCGGCTAGCCATCAATTGGCGTATCAGCAGGTCAATCCGGTCGCGCTAGAACCGGCGATTGCTCCCCATATTGCCGCCCAAGAAGCGGGGCGACAACTGTCGGCGTCGAGATTGGTTGGCTTTTGTCGCGGGTTGTCGTTGCTGCCGGTCGATTGCATTCTTTTGGAGGGCGCTGGTGGCTGGCGTGTGCCACTAAATTCACGAGAAACACTTGCCGATGTGGCCCGCGAGCTTAATTGCGCCGTAATAGTGGTGGTTGGCATGCGTCTGGGTTGTCTCAACCACGCCTTGTTGACCGTTGAAGCGATTCGCCGCGACGGTCTGCAAATAGCGGGTTGGGTGGCCAATATTATTGATGCGGATATGCCGCGTTTAACTGAAAACATTGATACACTGAAGCAGCGCATCGCCGAGCCATGGCTGGGCACTGTGCCGCGGTTAGACGATGTGACGCCGCAGCGGGTTGCGGCGTATTTAACCTTTCCTGTGATGAGTGCGGGTTCTTAATAACAGTTTATAAAGAGCATAAAAAATGACTGAACATAATCAACTTTCTGAAGAAGACCTCGAGCGCGTTCGCTCGGTCACTTCCAGTGGCTTTAACACAACGGAGCGCAAGCCTTTTCGCGGTTTAGTTCTGCTGGGCGTGCTTTGGGTTGTGGTCGCTATACTGGGCGGAATTAGTTGGCTGATCGGTAAAAATTCCGGCTTTATCTAACTCTGGGATCGCTGTGCGCACTTGCGCCTTGCTCAGTGCCCTGTCGTACCGAGTGATTTCTCACACGGGCCCTCACGCTATTTAGCGCAGCGCGGGCCAATGCTTGCAGTACTCCAGAATCAACCCATAGAGAGCGTATGTTAATCGAAGCGCGTTTATTTGACGCCGCAATAGGCGACTTTCCCGAACACCTCGACCCGCTGTTGAAACGTATTTTTCAGGCCCGCGGTATTGTCGATAGCGCCGCCCTTGATCGACAGCTCAGCTGTCTGCCACAACCGGCAAAAATGCAGGGTATTGCAGCCGCCGTGGCGCGACTCTGTCGGGCCTTGGCTGCCCAGCAGCGGGTGCTGATTGTGGGCGATTTTGATGCCGACGGTGCGACCAGTTCTGCGTTGATGGTTTTGGCACTTGGGGCGATGGGTTATCAGTATGTCGATTTTTTAGTGCCCAATCGCTTTGACTATGGCTATGGGCTGACCCCTGAAATTGTCGATTTAGCCCAGCAGTCCGCCCCTGATCTGATTATTACCGTTGATAACGGTATTTCCAGTGTTGAAGGTGTGGCGCACGCCAATCGGTTGGGTATAGACGTTATTGTCACTGACCATCATTTGCCCGGCGCTGTGCTCCCGGCGGCGGTGGCTATTGTTAATCCGAACCAGCCGGGCTGTGACTTTCCCAGTAAGAGTCTCGCCGGTGTCGGTGTTGCCTTTTATCTTCTCAGTGCATTGCGCGCCAAATTGCGAGAGGAAAATTGGTTTCAGCAACAGAATATTGCCGAACCCACCATGGCAACGTGGCTTGACCTTGTGGCTCTTGGCACGGTTGCCGATGTGGTGCCTTTGGATCAAGTGAATCGCGCGCTGGTCTATCAAGGTATTCAGCGTATTCGGGCAGGGCACTGTCGCCCTGGGATTAAAGCGCTGCTCACTATCGCGGGTAAAATGCCCCAGCGAATAGCTGCGACGGATTTAGGCTTTGCCCTTGGCCCGCGTTTAAATGCCGCCGGCCGTCTTGATGATATTTCCCTCGGTATTCAGTGTTTGCTGACGAATGATCCCGATCAGGCCATGCGCAGCGCCCGCGAGCTTGATGAGTTAAATCAAAACCGCAAAATAATCGAGCAGGATATGCAGCGCGAGGCGCTGGCTATTGTCGACAAAATTCCACTATCGCTAAATGGCGATGTGCCTGTGGCGCTGTGTCTTTTTCAAGCCGATTGGCACCAGGGGGTGGTGGGGCTGCTGGCGTCGCGGATTAAAGAAAAATACCATCGCCCAGTTATTGCGTTTGCGCGCGGTGATAACGGTCAGTTGAAAGGCTCATCGCGGTCAATTCCCGGTTTGCATATTCGCGATGTATTGGATGCAGTGGCGACGAAAAACCCAGGTCTCATCAGTAAGTTTGGCGGTCACGCGATGGCTGCCGGTCTGAGTTTGGACGAAGAAAAGCTTCCCGCCTTTGAACAGGCGTTTTGTCAGCAGGTGAGTCAGTCTCTGCATGTGGATGACCTGCAATTAAAAATGCTCACCGACGGTGAATTGCAGCCGCAGCAACTGTCTCTGCAAACCGCTGCACTGTTGCGCGACAGTGGCCCTTGGGGACAGCTCTTTCCAGAGCCTTGTTTTGAGGGTATTTTTCGCTTGCAGCAGCAGCGCATTGTCGGGGAAAAGCATTTAAAACTGACGCTTTCGCCCGAGTCTGATCCTGCAAAAAGTATTGATGCTATTTACTTTAATATTGACCCTGCCGATTGGCCTAATTTTCAGGCAGAATGGGCGCGCTGCGTCTACCGCTTAGATATCAATGAATATCGCGGCGTAGAAAAAGTGCAGTTGATGGTGCAATTTATGCAGGCGCTATAGAGTGACAGTCTAAGCGACAGTGTAAACCGACAGTTTTGAAGGATAGTGCCGAGCGATTGCGTCAAGGGCGCGCCCCCCACCGTCACTGAGGACAGCTGAAACCAAGCGACTTTAAAGCTAATAACAAAACCAATAACAAAACCAATAACAAGAACTACACCACTAACACTAAAAAGACGATTTTATGAGTATTAAAAACGACCTGCGGGCTGACTTAATCCTGTTATTGACCGCCGCTATCTGGGGTTTGGCGTTTGTGTTTCAGCGCACGGGGATGGACCATATCGGTCCAATTACTTTTGTCTTTGGCCGCTTTTTTATTGCTGCCATCGCTATTTTGCCGATCTGGTACCTGATGGAAAAACCACAGAAAGTGCTAGAAATTACCGCTGTCGATAAAAAAGCCATGCTACTGGGTGTGCTGATTGCTGTGGGCGCGGTGTTGCAGCAAGTTGGACTGCTTTATACCAGTGTCAGCCGAGCCGGGTTTTTAACCGGAATCTATATTGTGTTTGTGCCGCTGATTGGGCTGCTCTTGGGCAATCGAACAGAGTGGCCAACCTGGCTTGGCATTGCGCTGTCTATTTTGGGCCTCTATTTCCTCGCGCAGATCGAGAGTGATGAATTCCTGCTCGGCGATGGTTTGATTTTGATCAGCACAGTGGTGTGGGCGCTGCATGTTGTCTACACCGGTCGCCGCGCCAATGAAATATCGGTCTACCGCCTGATGTTTATCCAGTTTTCAGTGGCTGCCGTGATTAGCTGGGTGATTATGGTATTTGTTGAAACATGGAGCTGGCAGGCAGTGCTGGATGCAGGTTGGGCGCTGCTGTACGTGGGTGTGTTCTCCTCGGGTGTCGCTTTTTCCTTGCAAGTGGTTGGTATGCGCACAGCGCCAGCGTCTCACGCGGCAATTATTCTGAGCTTTGAAGCCGTTTTTGCCGCAATCGGCGGTTGGTGGTTGCTGGATGAATACTTAACCGTTGCTGAATTAATTGGCTGTGGGTTGATTCTGTTTGGCGGTCTCGTGTCACAGCTGAAAGTGTTTTTGAAACAGTCAGAGATGATTCAGCACCCATCGGGTGTGAACTAAGGCCTTCTTGCTGTTCCCCTGTGACGTTTAGGGGAGCAGGGCCTTTAGCTGAGCGAGAACCGCCTGTTTCAGTATGGGCTGTGCGGGCTCCGTGGGGTGAATGCCGTCCGCTTGAATCATTCCTTCAGTTTGTAACAGGGCTTCAAACTCAAACGGCACTAAGCCTATGTCATGCTGCTCTGCAAGCGCGGGAAAAAGTTCAGCAAAGCCAGCGGTGTAGCGTTTGCCATAGTTGGCGGGCAGGCGCATACCGAACAAAATCGGTGTCGCGTTGTGGGTGCGGCACAGTGCGATCATTTCTGTTAGGTTGCCTTTTAGCAAACTCAGCGGGTAGCCGCGCAGGCCGTCATTGCCGCCCAGTTCAAGCAGAACAATATCGGGCTTAAATTTTTCCAGCAGCATGGGCAAGCGATCGAGACCGTTGCCACTGGTATCTCCGCTGATACTCGCATTGATAATAGTGTGTTGCGGTCCGACATCGGCGCGCATCAAATTAACCCAGCCCTTATCGGGGTCAATGCCGTAGCCTGCACTCAGACTGTCGCCGAGCACCAATAAGGTTGCCGAATTAGCGTTGCCAGCAAGCAGTAAAAAAACGCTCACTAATGTAGTCAGGGGCTTAGTTAATAATCGAGAAAGACGCATAAATACCAGTCTGTGGTCATAGTGAGTAGATACAAATGTCATTACACTGCGTAGTGTAAGTTATTTCACGTGATAAAACAGACAGCCAAACCACGCGCCAGTTAGGGACGTTCACCATGATAGATGTGAGTAATATCAGCAAGCAGGTTTCAACCTCAGAGGGTACGCTGTGTATCCTTGATCAGATTAATCTGTCTGTGAAGGCTGGAGAAACTCTCGCGATTATTGGCTCCTCGGGGTCAGGTAAATCGACTCTGCTAGGTATTTTGGCGGGGCTCGATACGCCCAGTTCAGGCACTGTGATGATTGGTGGCCAAGATATTACTGCTATGGATGAAGAGGGTCGCGCCGCGGTGCGCGCAGGCCATGTCGGATTCGTCTTTCAATCATTTCACCTGCTGCCAGGGCTAACCGCCCTTGAGAACGTTGCCCTGCCCCTTGAATTGCAGGGTGTCAGCGATGCGCTAAAGACTGCAGAACATTATTTGCAGCGCGTTGGGTTGGCCGCTCGAGTTACCCACTATCCGCGGCAGCTCTCCGGTGGTGAGCAACAGCGAGTGGCTCTCGCCAGAGCTTTCGCCTGCAGACCGACCATTTTGTTTGCCGACGAACCCACCGGTAATCTCGATACCGGAACGGGCGAAAAAATTAACGATCTGCTGTTCGCCCTGAACGAAGAAGAGGGCACCACTCTGGTATTGGTCACCCATGAAAAGAACCTTGCCGCGCGCTGTCAGCGCACCCTTGAGCTGCAAGCGGGACGGCAGATTGCGTTGACCAACGGTAGCCAACACTAATGTTAGCGATAAAGATGTTGTTGCGCGGATGGCGCGGTGGACAGTTGGGACTTATCTTCTGGTCGCTGGTACTGGCCGTCGCGGTAGTCACCTCGGTTGCCCTGCTCGCCGAACGTGTGGAGCGCGCGCTGGTCAATCAATCGAGCGCATTTTTGGCCGCTGACCTTGTGGTGTCGAGCAGCGTACCGGCGAACAGTGAGTGGCTCGAGCGAGCCGCCGTAGACGGTATTAGAACGGCGCGCACGGCATCCTTTGCGTCAATGACCTATGCCGGTGAGCAGATGCACTTAGCCTCGGTAAAAGCGGTCGAGTCCACCTATCCCTTGCGCGGCGTGGTAAAGCGTTCGCAGATACCATTTGCCACCGATGCCAGTGTTATAGAGTCGGTTATGGCGGCCCCGCAGCCCGGCGAACTCTGGGTTGATTCACGTCTGCTACCACTGCTCAATATTGAGTTGGGCGACAGCATTGATGTGGGTGATGGCACTTTTACCGTCAGCCAAATTCTGATCGAAGAGCCTGACGGCGGCAGCTCTTTCTCCATGTACGGCGCGCGTATTTTAATGAATTGGCAGGACTTACCTGTCGCCGCAGTGATTCAGCCCGGAAGTCGCGTCAGCTACAGGTTTCTGATGGCGGCAAGTGACACTGATGACGGCAGTCAGTTTGCGCGTTTCAGTGAATGGCTCGGCGATGAGTTGACAGTTCATGACCGCATTATTACGCCCGACGAGGCGCAGGCGAATATCGCTAAAACCATGGACAAAGGCCGCCGCTTTTTATTGCTGGCCGGCAGTATTGGCGTGGTATTAGCAGGCATTGCACTGGCCTTGGCCAGCCACCATTTTGCCAATGGCCAACTGTTGCAAGTGGCGCTGTATAAAAGCTGGGGTGTTTCGGCGCGACGTGTCAGACAGCTCTATCTGCAACAAATTTTAGCGTTGGGTGCGGTCGGTTCAGTGGCCGGACTCATCATTGGTTGGGGCTTTCATCAGCTTTTGCTCTCCGCCGTGCGCGACTGGTTGCCCCTCGATTTGCCAATGGCCGGGGCTCGGCCGTGGATCACCGGTTTTGCCACCGGCTTGCTCTGCTTGATTGGCTTTACCCTGCCTGCGCTGTGGCATTTGCCCGCGCAGTCGCCGCTTGCGGTGTTGCGTCGCGATATTCAAGTCGCCTCGCTGAATAGCGCTGTGCGCGGCGCGCTCGGGGTTATCACCATTGCCGTGTTGCTCTTTTGGTACAGCAATAATGCGTACTTAACCCTCGCCATTCTGCTTGGCTTTGCCGTCACTGGCGGCGCCTCGATTATCTTTGGGCTGCTATTGTTGCGGCTGGGCAAAACCTACGGGCAGAAAATGGGCAGTATTTGGCGTTTAGCGCTGGCCAATTTGTGGCGGCGGAAAAAGCCCAGTTTGATACAGATGGCAGGATTCTCAGGTGCCATCGCGCTGCTGATGATTATGACAGTGGTTCGCACATCCCTTATTGATGAGTGGCGCTGGCAGTTGGCGGACGATGCGCCCAATCACTTTTTAGTCAATGTCGCCAGTTATGAACTCGATGGTGTAAAAACGCTTATTCAGCGCCGCGAGCTCAATACCGCGGGCTGGTACTCCATGGTGCGTGGGCGTCTGACCCATATTAATGATGCGCTGCCCAACGAAGACCTCAAACGCAGCCATGAATCGCTCAATCGCGAGTTGAACTTAAGTTGGACGAGTGCGTTGCCTGAGGGCAATAAAATAATTCAGGGGCAGTGGTGGGACAGTGCAGCTCTCGAGGGCCCCGTCGCGGAGAGTGGTGGTCTGGCACCCGTGTCGATTGAGGAAGATATAGCTCGCGAGCTGGGCCTAACGCTCGGCGATCAATTGCGATTTAGCGTGGGCGGCTTGGTATTTGATGCGGTGATTACCAGTACGCGCAGTCTCAATTGGGACAATATGACGCCCAATTTCTATTTTCTCTTTCCAGAGGGTTATCTGGAAGAGTATCCGCGCACCTATATGACGAGCTTGTACGTGCCCAGCGACAAAAAGCTGATGGTCAATGAGCTGTTGCGAAAGTACCCCACGGTGCAGGTGATAGAGTTGGATAAAATTATTGATCGTATTCGCAGTATTGTGACGCAGATTACCCGCGGCTTAGAGATGATGACCCTGCTGATTCTCGGCTGCGGGGTGTTGGTGATGTTTGCTGCCGTGAGTTTGTCCATGAGCGAGCGTCTGCAAGAGAGCGCAATACTGCGTACCTTGGGCAGCTCGAAGCGTCTCATTTTAGGGGTACAGTGGGTTGAATTTAGCACCCTTGGTTTAGCCGCGGGTCTGCTGGCTGCGCTTGGAGCAGAGTTTGCCATCGCCATGTTGCAGCACTTTATGTTTGATCAGGCGTTCACTTGGCACCCATGGCTCTGGTTTGTCGGCCCATCGGCTGGCGCATTATTAGTGGGAGTGCTGGGTGTTGCCTACAGTCGCAAGGCTGTGACGCAACCACCGCTGCAGGTTCTCAATAGTTTGTGACGAAACCAGTCGCCACGGGGTTGAAAAAAGCGCGGCCGGTCGTGTTAGACCGGCTCTTTTTGCAGAGGCAGTTGAATATGGAAGGTGGTGCCAATATCAATATCGGAGGTTACTGCAAGCTGTCCCTGATGTTGCTCGGTAACAATATAGTGGGCAAATGAGAGGCGCTTGCCAGCGCTGAATTCCCCTTCATCGGAATTGTTGCTGGAAAACGGTTCAAATATAAACTGTTGGTCTTGAGCGCTAATCCCCACGCCATTGTGCTGCACGCGCACCCAGATGGCATCGTAAAACGCAGTAATTTCAATATTGATGGTGGGGGTGTAGTCCGCCTCTTTTATCTTGCCCAGCGCATAACAGGCGTGGCGGAACAAACTTAAAAATACTTGCTGCAGTTCGGGGACATGACAGGCTAACTGCGGCAGCTCGTCGGCGTAACTCTTTTTCACCACCACATCTTTGAAACGCAATCCTGAGGTCACCGACAGCACGCTGGCAGCCAGCTCGATGCTGTGATCCATCACTGAGGTGATACTGGCCAACTGCTTCTCACCGCTGTCGCCTGCGGAGAAAGCCAGTAGATTGCGAATAACAGAGGATGCCTGTTGGCCGCGAATAAGAGCGTCTTCCAACAGTTCGCTGAGACCTTCAGGATCAAAATGCTCGTGACCGAGATCCTGACGCACCGTTTGCACATCTTTCATAATCGCCTGCAACGGCGTGTTGATATCGTGGGCCATAACTGAGGCCATCTCACCCATGGAGGACATCTTATCGCGCTGAATCAGCTTGTTGGCTGTCTGCACTTGCTGCGTGACATCGTCAATCAAAATAACCACGCCGGTCTCTTTCTGATCCTGCAGCGGGTAAACCGTGATATTGAAATGGTACTGCCCGCGCTGACTGTACTTAATCGTCATGGGCTTGTTATCTTTCTCGGCTTTTTTAATTTGCGCCTCAGTTACCGTTATTTTTGGGTACACCTGCCAGAGATTCTTACCTAAAACCGCAGCATTACCCAGACCGCTAATTTCTTCTGCGCGATGGTTCCACTGGGTAATTTCGCCACGCTTATTTAAGCCAATCAGCATCAGCGGCATAGAGCGTAAAATACTGTTGATGTAAGACTCCGACATGCGCAACTGCGAGGTGGTGTCGCGGTGCTCGGCTATCTCTTCTTCCAGCGCCTCATTACTTTGTTGTAACAGCACATTTGCCTGATCCAGCGTTGCCGTGCGCTCGATAACGCGGTTCTCTAAGTCGGCGCGAATTTCCTCCAGCTGGCGGTTGTAGCGCTGTGCTCGGCGTCGCGTAAAGGCCAGCCAGACGGCCAGCAGAGACAGCACAATAATTAAGATGCCACTGGAGAAATTCGCCACATACTGCCAATTGGTATAGCCATTTTCGTCGCGCACAAACCAAAAAATATCGGCGCTGGCAAAATTGCTGATCGAGAGTAGGGCAAGAGATATCAGTTTTTTCATGGTGTCCGTTCGCTAAGGTCTAGCCGCTATTATAACGCTGAAATTTGAGATGTCAGTTTCCAGCACACAGGTACATGTTTTAAGCTAATACTTCCTCAAGAGCAATTTATTTATGATTGGACTGAAAAGACTATGAGCGATTGTTGCAAGCCAGGACCTGTTGTCACCACCACGCCGGCGTGCTGCGCCAGTCAGCCGCCGACGCCTGTGCAAAAAAGCCGTCCCGACTATCTTTTGTGGGGTTCGGCCAGCATTGTGGCTGTGGGCTATCTCATTCATCTGCTGGTCGGTGGGCAGTCCGCGCTGCCAGAATGGCTGACGGTGATGAGCTCGGGCGCCTATGAACTGATCAATAAAATGTGGTGGGGTCTGCTTATGGCCGTGGCTTTTGTTGGCCTGCTCGAGCGTATTCCGCGTGAGCTAGTCATGTCTGCCCTCGGCCAAGGCGGGACACCGCGAGGTGTTATCCGCGCTACCTTTGCCGGTGTTCTGCTCGACCTGTGCAGTCATGGCATTTTGATGGTTGGAACAAAGCTCTACGAGCGCGGCGCCAGCCTCGGTCAATTGATGGCCTTTCTGATTGCCAGCCCGTGGAATTCACTGTCGCTCACCGTGGTATTGATCACATTAATTGGCTGGGGTTATACCCTCGCCTTTGTTGCGCTGTCTATGTTGATTGGTATTGTCACGGGACTTATTTTTGATCGCCTTGTCGCGCGCAATATTTTGCCTGCCAATCCCAACTCTGCTAATCCAAACTCTGCCAATCCCAGTTCAGCAGCCAATGACGACAGTCTTCAAGAGCAGGCAAACAAACCTGTCTGGCCACAAATTGTCAGTGCTTTAAAACAGGCAAGCTTTACGCCTAAAGGTCTTGTTGCCCTGTTGTGGGATGGCTTGCGTGATTCGCGCATGGTGTTCCGCTGGTTACTTTTCGGCATTGTCTTAGCCACTGCTATCCGTGCCTTTGTGCCCATGGACACCTATCAAACCCTCTTTGGACCAACGGTTGCAGGCCTATTTCTTACTCTGCTGGCGGCAACCATTATTGAAGTGTGCTCCGAGGGCTCGACGCCTATTGCCGCCGATATCCTCACCCGCGCTGGAGCGCCTGGCAACGGCTTCACGTTTTTAATGGCGGGTGTCGCCACCGATTACACCGAAGTGATGGTGATTAAAGACACCACCAAGTCGTGGAAGATTGCCTTGTTCCTGCCGCTGATAACATTGCCTCAGGTGTTGGTGATTGGCTGGTTGCTCAATCAAGGTTAAGCGATGGTTGTTGGAGTTGGAGCGCTGGCCTGAGGATGGGGTAGGCGGCTGAATAATCCTGTCGAAATAACCTTGCTTGCGGCTCTCGAGGTCGGTTTTTGGCCGTTAAAGCTATGTAAAAGTGATTTGGCTCACTTAAAAGAGAAAAGTTTATTTTTATTTTTGATTTAGGGTAGGGATTTTTGTCGCTTCTGAGTCTTATAGGCACTGACGTTTGAAACGCTGACTCTGGTTGTTCTCAGTGGAGCCAGTCGTTCGAAATCAGTGTATTTATAACACTTTTATAGCCCCTGCTGGTTTGTAACACTCCCCCTCCTTACAGCAGGGGTTTTTTAATTCTCTTGTGCTCTTCTCCGTTTGTGCCGTTCTCCCTTTGCCCCCCCTCCGTTTGCCCCCCTCCGTTTGCCCCCCCTCTGTTTGCCCCCTTCTCCATGGAGGGCTCAGGTAGTGCCATGGCTTGCCTAAACCATCAGGACGAGCAACTCACGGAAATATGATCAGCCCAATCTGGCGGCAGTCCGGCGTACTTTTCTGCTTCGGGGTGTTCATCAAAGGGGTTTTGCAAAACTCTCAGCAACAGATTTACTTCGCTGTAATCTCCCTGTTGGGCTTTTTCAATGGCGGCCTGGGCCATGTAGTTGCGCAGCACATACTTGGGGTTGGTGCGCAACATTTGTGCGCAGCGCTGCTGATCGGTGAGTGGTTGTTGGACTAGGCGCTGAAGGTATTGTTCAGCCCACAGGTCGAACGCATCGCGATCAATAAAGTGGTCGCGGACTGATTGGTCGGTGGCGCTAAAGGTGCACAGTTGGCGAAAGAATAAACTGTAGTCCACGGCATTTTTTTGCAGCAATTCGAGCAGTGAATTGAGTAGTTGTTCATCGTCGTCGCGGTACTCAAGTAAGCCCAATTTGGCGGCCATTAACGCGCGGTAATGGGCTAAATAGTGAGGCTCGTAGGTTTTTAGTACGGCAATGAGTTCGTCGCTGGAGAGCAGCGACATAAGCGACGTGGCCAGCGCATTTAAATTCCACAGGCCGACAGAGGGTTGGTTCTTAAATGAGTAGCGGCCATGGCTGTCTGAGTGGTTGCAGATAAAGTTCGGGTTGTAGCTGTCTAGAAAGCCAAATGGCCCGTAGTCGAGTGTGTCCCCTAAAATCGACATATTGTCAGTGTTCATAACACCATGGGAAAACCCAACCGCTTGCCACTGGGCAATCATTTTTGCCGTATTTTCCACGGTTTGGGTGAACAGCTTTAAATAGCGATTATGCTCTGCGGCCCATTCGGGAAAATGGCGGTCGATAACATAGTCGGCCAGCGCGGCGACGCCTTCTGGTTGATTGCGGTAGTGGAAGTGTTCGAAGGAGCCAAAGCGAATATGACTGCGGGCGACTCGGCAGACAATGGCGCCGGACTCGACGTCTTCACGATAAATGCGGGTTTTACTATCGAGCAGATAGAGTGCCCGTGTGCTGGCAATGCCAAGCCCATGCATCGCCTCTGAACAGAGGTATTCGCGAATGCTGGAACGCAAAACGGCGCGACCGTCAGCGAACCGTGAGTAGGGTGTTGGGCCCGCACCTTTTAGTTGAAGATCCCAGAGTTCGATTTTGCCGTCAGCGCCGGTTACCGGCAGCTCACCAAGGGTCATGGCGCGACCATCGCCCAGCTGTCCAGCCCAAACGCCAAACTGGTGACCGGAATAAACCAGCGCTATCGGCTTGATATTGGCGGTGCCAAAATTACCGCTGACAAGGTCGAGCATTGTCTGGCTCTCGAGGGCGGCGGGATCAATGCCGAGCTGAGTGGCCAACAGGGAATTGCTGCTGACCTTCGTTGGTTGATCAAGCCGGCTTGGCACCACTGGGCTAAAGTGCAGATCGCCACGGTCTTTAAAGGTATCAAAAAAACTGTGGTGCAATTTTGCCGTTAGCGATAATTCAGGTGATGCCATGTGCTGCTGTCCATTGATTAAAAGTATCGACTGCAAAAGCCTATTTGGTCGATATGTTAGTGCCTGAGTTTGACAGCGGAGAGCGCTACTCCTCGGTCACCGACAATCCAGCATTGACGCGGCTGATACGACCAAGATTGGCGGCGTGCAAGCTGCTGATATAGAGCCAGTTGTCAGTTTCTAGCGCACCGGTGTTGGTGTCATAACTGCCGTTTGGATCTTGCAGTGATAGTAGCACTTCGCCGTTCTCATCCATGGCAAAAACGTGACTGTAGGGAACTGCTTGCGGGCGCATAAAGGCCGGCATGCGCTGCACAATTTTACGCACAAAAGGTGAGTCGGAGAGGTTGTCTAAGGCTTCGCTGCGCGGTGAAACCAATCCCACCCAGTAGCGTCCATCGCGACCGCGAACAACATTGTCGGGAAAGCCTGGCAGGTTGTCGATCAATACTTCTGATTGGCCTGCTTTGTCCCCTTGTAACCAGTATTTGTGGACCCGATATGAGCCGGTTTCATTGACCAGAACGAAACTGCTGTCAGCGGCGACGGCGACGCCATTGGCAAAGTTGAGTCCGTCCATGACCACTGCGGTGGTCTTGTCGGCTGGGTTGTAGACCAACAGGCGGCCATGTCCGCCATGCTCCATGGTGTCGAGCAAGCTTGCGGCGTAAGTGCCGCCATTACTTTTTGCGCCGAACTTAGTCGATGCGTCGCTAAAGTATATTTTCCCGTCTGCGGCAACGTCTACGTCGTCAGCATAATCAATTGGCGTGCCGTCAACCTCATTGCTGAGAACACTGATTTCGCCGCTGGGGGCGATGCTCAGCAGTCCAAGATAGGCGTCGGCGACTAGCAGGTTATTGTCGCCATCAAATACAATACCCAGCGGGCTGCCTTCGGTATTGACCCAGCGAGAAACCTCGCCAGTCTCAGGATTGTGACGCACAATCCATCCCTCGCGCGTGGCTGCATAGACTTCCCCATCAAGCAGTGCGAGGCCTTCAGGGCCGTGCAGACCTTCGGTGACAACGGTTTCTAGGGAGTTCAGTTTGGTGTTGCTGGCAAAGGCGCCAACATAGCCTTGATCAACGGGTGCATCCCAGCTGACAGGGTCGACGGGGACTGGCCAAAAAAGCATATAGGCAATAAAGCAGAGGAAATAAATTTTTAACATGGCGACGACCTTTTATAGTTTTTATAGTCGTATGTTGCTCTACTGATTGATCATTAGCAACTTTGGTTGTTTTGCTTGGTGTGACTAGGTTGCTGAGGTAAAATGCCGACCCTTTAAATGCTGGTCAAAAGATATACTGCTATGGAAGTTAATCCACTCTACAACTCTCTCGATGATCTTCAAGCGCGCACCGACGTCTTGAGGGGGTATCTTTGACTACGCTAATCGCAAAGATCGACTGGCTGAGGTTGAGCTAGAACTCGGCGAGGCGGATGTTTGGAACAAACCTGAACGCGCCCAAGAGCTAGGTCGCGAGCGCGCATCGCTTGAGGCTGTGGTCAAGACCATTGAAAACTTAGATGCCGGTGTTGCCGATGCCCGTGAGCTGCTGGCGATGGCGGTCGAGGAAAATGACGAAGCCACTGTTGTCGATGTTCAGTCTGAAATTGACGGTCTCGAAGCGCTGTTGGCTAAGCTTGAATTTCGGCGCATGTTTTCCGGCGAGATGGATCCCAACAATGCCTATCTTGATATTCAATCTGGCTCTGGCGGCACTGAAGCACAGGATTGGGCCGAGATGCTGCTGCGCATGTATTTGCGCTGGGCCGATGACAAAGGATTTAAAGCCGAGCTGCTCGAGTGTTCCGCAGGTGATGTCGCGGGTATTAAAGGCGCTACTGTGCAGATCACCGGCGAGTATGCCTACGGTTGGTTGCGCACAGAAATTGGTGTTCATCGGTTAGTGCGCAAATCGCCGTTTGATTCGGGCAATCGTCGTCATACCTCTTTTTCTGCGGTGTTTGTCTCTCCGGAAATTGACGACAATATTGAAATTGATATTAATCCGGCGGATGTTCGCACCGATACCTATCGCGCGTCCGGCGCAGGTGGTCAGCACATCAACAAGACTGACTCTGCGGTGCGTTTAACCCACGAGCCATCAGGCATTGTGGTGCAGTCGCAGAGCCAGCGCTCACAGCATCAGAACCGCGACAAGTGCTGGCAAATGCTGCGTGCAAAGTTGTATGAGGCGGAGATGCAGAAGCGCCAGGCCGCAGCGCAGGCGACGGAAGATACTAAGTCGGATATTGGCTGGGGCAGCCAGATTCGCTCCTATGTGCTCGACGATGCACGGATTAAAGATTTGCGCACCGGTGTTGAAACACGCAATACGGGTGCTGTACTAGACGGCAAGCTTGACCAGTTTATTGTGGCTTCGCTAAAGGCCGGACTGTAACCGCCGCCCCGACATTGACATAACTAAAGACGACAAAGACCAGACTATGACTGAACAACACGACGAAAATAAGCTTATTGCGGAGCGCCGCGCCAAACTCACTGCGTTGCGCGAGCAAGATGGCCCGACGTTTCCCAACGATTTCCGCCCTCAGCACAGCGCTGCCGAACTCCAGGCTGGTTTTGCTGACCAGACTAAAGAAGCGCTTGAGCAGTTGGGCAAAGTGGTCACCATCGCTGGTCGTGTGATTCGCAATCGCGGTGCGTTTATCGTTGTTCAAGATAGCTCTGGCACAATTCAGCTCTATGTTACTGCCGACGCGCGACCCTTTGCCAAGGCGTTGGATTTGGGTGATATCGTGGGTATTAGCGGCGCCTTGCACAAGTCTGGAAAAGGCGATCTCTACGTGCAAATGGACAACTACCAACTGCTAACCAAAGCGTTGCGCCCGCTGCCGGACAAGTTTCACGGATTGGCGGATCAAGAGATTCGCTATCGCCAGCGCTATGTTGATCTGATTGTGAACCCCGATGTGCGCAACACATTCCGTATTCGCTCAAAAGTGGTTGATTTTATCCGTCGCTATTTAAATGGCGCTGACTTTTTAGAAGTCGAGACGCCGATGTTGCAGGTGATCCCAGGGGGTGCAGTCGCGCGTCCGTTTGTCACTCATCACAACGCCCTCGATATCGATATGTACTTGCGCATTGCCCCTGAACTTTACTTAAAGCGCCTTGTGGTAGGTGGCTTTGAGCGAGTCTACGAGATCAATCGCAACTTCAGAAACGAGGGGTTATCGACCCGTCACAATCCTGAATTCACCATGCTAGAGTTTTATCAGGCCTATGCCGACTACAAAGATCTGATGAATCTCACCGAAGATATGCTGCGCAAAATGACCACAGAAGTGCTGGGGTCGACCAAGGTTGTCACCACGGTCAAAAATGCCGAGGGCGAGGTTGAGAGCGAAACCCATTACGACTTTTCGCAGCCGTTTGCTCGCCTGTCGGTCTTTGATTCGATTCTTAAATACAACCCGACGATTGATGCTGACACACTCGCTGATGAGCAGGGTGCGCGCGATATTGCTCGCGGCCTAGGTATTGCTGTGAAAGATATTTGGGGCTTAGGTAAAGTTCAAATCGAAATCTTTGAAGAGACCGTCGAACACCTATTAATACAGCCGACCTTTATCACCATGTACCCAGCGGAAGTCTCTCCTCTGGCTCGTCGCAATGATGACAATCCGTTTGTCACCGATCGTTTCGAGTTCTTTATTGGCGGGCGCGAAATTGCCAATGGCTTCTCGGAGTTAAACGACGCCGAAGACCAAGCTGCTCGGTTTAAGCAGCAGGTTGCGGAGAAAGATGCCGGCGATCTCGAAGCGATGCATTACGATGCGGATTATGTTCGCGCTCTCGAGTACGGAATGCCGCCAACTGCGGGTGAAGGGATTGGCATTGATCGCTTGGTGATGTTGCTGACCGACTCGCCCTCGATCAGAGATGTGCTGCTCTTCCCGCATATGCGTCCCGAATAAAATAGAACGCAAGAAAAAAGCCCGGACTGAAAACAGTGCCGGGCTTTTTTATGGGCCACGATATCTAGTGCCCGCGCAGGTCTCGTCCTAGGGCGCCAGAACTCGGCGCACAGCAGTATTCCAGCCAGCGACTTTTGCATCCCGACGGTCGCGAGGCATCTCTGGGGAAAAGTTCTTGTCCAGTCGCCAACCCTCGGCAAACCCCGCTTGATCGGGCCAGACACCGGTAAAGGAGCCCGCCAGCCATGCGGCGCCCAGGGCGGTGGTCTCGGCAATAACGGGTCTGTCGACAGGGGCTTGAAGAATGTCAGCCAGTCGCTGCATTGTCCAATCGCTGTTTACCATACCGCCGTCGACGCGCAACACAGTCTCCACTGGTTGACCCCAGTCGGCGTGCATCGCATCGAGTAAATCCAGTGTCTGAAAACAGACAGATTCGAGGGCGGCACAGGCAATTTCTGCGGGTCCGGTACCGCGGGTGAGACCGATAAGCGCGCCGCGCGCGTCGGCATCCCACCAGGGGGCGCCGAGACCGGTAAAGGCAGGGATCATATAAACCCCTTGGCTTTCATCCGCGGTTTTCGCAAGTTCGCCAGATTGCTGTGCCGATTGAATAATGCCCAATCCGTCGCGCAGCCATTGCACTGCCGCCCCTGCAATAAAAATCGAGCCTTCGATGGCATAGGTTACGTTGCCGTCGAGCTGGTACGCGATGGTGGTGAGTAGACGGTGTTTCGAGGTAACGGCAGTTGTGCCTGTATTCAGCAGCGCAAAACAACCTGTGCCATAGGTTGACTTGAGCATGCCCGTTTCAAAACAGGCTTGCCCAAGGGTGGCAGCTTGTTGGTCGCCGGCAATACCAGCGATGGTAATGGGGTTGCCGAACAATGTAGTGGCGCCAAAATCTGCCGCGCAGTCTTTCACTTCAGGCAACAGCGACGCAGGAATATTAAACAGAGATAGCAGTGTCTCATCCCATTCCCCGCGGTGAATATTGTAGAGCAGGGTGCGCGACGCGTTGGTGGCATCGGTGGCGTGAGATCTGCCCTCGGTCAGGTTCCACAGTAGCCAAGAGTCAATTGTGCCAAAGGCTAACTCGCCGCGGTTGGCTTGGTCCCGTGCGCCCGGAATATGGTCAAGCAACCACGCAATTTTTGTCGCTGAAAAGTAGGGGTCGAGCAGCAGGCCGGTTTTACTGCTGACCAGCGCCTCGCGTCCCTGCTCTTTGAGTGAGTTGCAATAGTCCGCTGTGCGGCGATCTTGCCAGACAATCGCATTGTGTATTGGAGTGCCGGTTTTTCTGTGCCAAATAACGGTGGTTTCACGCTGATTGGTAATGCCGATACCGGCGATCTGCTGTGCCTCGATACCCGCTTTGCCGATGGCTTGTTTAGCGGTATCGAGAGTGGTTTGCCAGATATCCATTGGGTTGTGTTCGACCCATCCAGCCGCGGGAAAGTGCTGAGCAAACTCACATTGCGCTTGCGCGACAATCTTGTACTGACGATCAAATAGAATGGCCCGCGATGACGTGGTGCCTTGGTCGAGTGCGAGTATAAATTTGTCTGTAAGGCTGCTCATGGTGTTCGCCCTGCTCGTGATAAATGCATTACTTTTCTTTGGCAACAACGACCACTTGTGTGCCGGTTAATAGGTCGTGCATACAGGCTCTATCGGGCAGGAGACAGCGAAGGTAACCGAGGCCAAAAACTGCCAGTGACAGGGGGGCGAGCAGGCTGCGTTTGATGCATTGCTCAGGGCTAGCCAGCGTGCCATCGGGCTGTTGCAGTTTGAGACGCCACGATTTCATACCGAGCGTTTGGCCCTGTTTACGCCAGCATATATAGTAGTAACTGATCAGAGCAGCAATCCAACCGGCAAAGCTCAACCACTGCAACACTGGGCCAGGTTGGACATCTTCGAGGTGGTCAGTGCCGTTGAAAATAACTTTTATCAGCAATAAAAGTAGTCCGTAGGCCAATGTTATAGCGAACAACAGAAAGGCATCGTAAATAAACGCAGCCAAGCGTCGCCCAATACCGGCAATTGGAAGTGGGTCATTCAGCGGCTTTGTTTCAGGCTTAGTCATAAAATAGTCGTCGTCCTCGTGAATCATGTTCGGATTCTGCCGAAAGCCAGTACAATGCGCAATCAATAGAAAATTCATTAGGAGAGTTTCGTGGATTGGATTTATGGCATCCATGCAGTGCAGACCATGCTCAAGTCGGCCCCACAGCGGGTGCGCGAGGTGCATGTGCAGAGAGGGCGCGAGGATGAGCGGCTACAAAAGATTCACAAGCTTGCCGAGCAGCACGGTGTCACCCTGCAATGGGCCACGGTGAAAAACCTCGATGCAAAGGTGGAAGGTCGCCATCAGGGGGTGATTGCTCTCTGTGAGTCGGGCCAGACCTTTGATGAGCACTATCTGCTTCAGGTCGCTGAACAGCAGGGTAGCAATGCACTTTTTTTAGTGTTGGATGGTGTCACTGACCCGCACAATCTCGGCGCCTGTCTCCGCTCTGCGGATGGTGCGGGCGTGCATGCGGTGATTGTGCCAAAGGACAATTCGGTGGGATTAACACCGGTTGTACAGAAAGTGGCCTGCGGTGCCGCAGAGTCAGTGCCGCTAGTGATGGTCACCAACTTGACGCGAACCCTTGAGAAACTTCAGCAGCAAGGCGCGTGGGTGGTGGGTGCAGCCGGCGAAGCGGAACAATTAATTTATGATCTCGATCTGAAGGGCGCACTGGTATTGGTGATGGGCGCTGAGGGAAAGGGTATCAGGCAGTTGACGCGCAAGCAGTGTGACTATTTAGTTAAGCTGCCGATGGCCGGTGAAGTGAGTAGCTTAAACGTCTCGGTGGCTACAGGGGTCTGTTTATTTGAAGTCGTCAGACAGCGTCGAGGTTAAGAAATAACAGGCGTAAATAGCATTAATTGTGTTGCCTGAAGAATTGTAAACTATGCTTCTAAGTCTTGCCTGCGACGCTAAATCGAAAAATAATACGCTGGCCAAAGAAACATGAGTTAGATAAGAACATCGATAAATCAACGAACCTCGTTGCAGAACGTAAAAAATGACTTACACGATTCCAAATATTTTGAGTATCTCCAGGCTGGCGCTTGTTCCAGTACTGGTTGCCTTAGCTTATTTTGGCGAAGCCCAGGCATTTTTAGCCGTACTGGCGGTGTCGCTGCTCAGCGATGCCTTCGACGGTTATATTGCGCGCAAACTCAATCAAACCACTGAGCTCGGCGCGCGTCTCGACAGTTGGGGTGATGTACTTACCTACGGCGCGATGATACTCGGCCTGTATTGGGTGTGGCCTGAGGTTTTCGACGCACAGGTGTGGTTTCTTGTCGCAGCGACACTCTCTTTTGTTGTGCCAGTGTTAGCCGCGCTGATGAAGTTTGGTGTGTACCCAAGTTATCACACATGGGCGGCGAAAACCGCCGCTGTGCTTATGGCCCCCGCCTTTTATTGGCTCACACTGGGCGCGGAAGAAGGGTTTTTCCAAGCGGTGATTGTGTTTCATATCATAGTGGCTTGTGAAGAACTGGCCATCACCTTGGTATTAGACGAGCCTCGCGCCGATGTGCGCTCAGTCTTCAGTCTTTCGTCTATCGCAAAAAGCGACGACAAACAGCGCTGAAAAGCGCTGAAAATGTCGGTTGCAACCAGCAAGTCAACTCACTACAATAGCGCGCCTTACAGCGTCCGGGCCTAGCTCGGGCACTCCTTGTCTCACTGCGGCGACCTAAGGGCGTTAGTGGGAGACTGTTTAATCCTTGAGGAGATACAATGCGTCACTACGAAATCGTGTTTCTAGTCCACCCGGACCAGAGCGAGCAAGTATCCGGTATGATCGAGCGCTACACTGCTTCTATTGAAGCGGGTGCAGGCAAGGTCCACCGTCTAGAAGATTGGGGCCGTCGTCAACTGGCTTACCCAATTAACAAAATTCACAAAGCTCACTACATTCTTATGAATATCGAATGTGGTCAGGATGTTCTCGACGAGCTTAACTCAACGTTCCGCTACAACGATGCCGTTCTTCGCAGCTTGGTTATTCGTCGCGATGAAGCTATTACAGCTGAGTCACCGATTATGAAAGCTGAAAACGCTGAGAAAGCAGATAAAGAAGCTCGTGAACGTCGCGCTGCTGCCAAGCAGAAAGCTGACGATGCGAAAGCCGCTGAAGATGCCGCAGCAAATGCATCAGATGACGATGAGTCGGAAGCGAATGAGGGAGAAGAATAATGGCTAAGTTTGTGCGTCGTCGTAAGTTTTGTCGGTTCAGCGCTGAAGGTGCTATTGAAATCGACTACAAAGATATCGAAACCTTAAAGGGCTACGTTTCTGAGAGCGGCAAAATTGTACCAAGCCGTATTACAGGAACCAAAGCGCGTTATCAGCGTGAACTGTCAGAAGCAATTAAGCGCGCGCGCTATATTGCTCTGTTGCCATACACTGATAGCCACCAGTAAAGGTTAAATCCCCTTGCGAGCCCTGGCACAATTTATTATGCGTGGGCGTGCACAGGCTTGTGGCACGGCGTTGGTTGGTAGTTTACTGCCGCTAATCAGCCCCGCCGCAGTCGGATTGGTAGCATTGCGCAAGGGTAACTCGCAGGCATTAATTGTCGCGCTGTGGGCGTTATTACCCTGGTTGGCGATCTACCTGAGTTCAGATCTAACGCCTTTTATGACGTTAGTGCCAGTGGCCGGTTTAGTTGTGACTCTGGTTGCTGCAGGTGTTTTACGAGTCATTGTTTCATGGCAGTGGACATTGTTGGTCACCGCTTTTTTGAGTGCAGTATCAGCAGCAGCCTTTGCGTTTATTGCAAATGTCGCGGTTGATCAAATTGTTGCAGATGTTGCTGGGCTAGTGGCTCAGGTCAACAGTCAAGCGGGTGTTTCTGAGGAACTTCAGTTTGTCCCAAGTAGGGCTTTTGTGCTTGGACTGCTGGCTTGGATGGTTGCACTGACAGCAGTTGCCAGTTTGTTTGTTGCGCGATGGTGGCAGGCGGTTTTGTTTAATCCAGGTGGATTCAAAGAAGAATTTCACCAGTTTCGATTAGATAAAACCTTAGCGATTGCCATGTTCGCTGTAGTGGTTGTTGGCGTGGCTTTGCCCCGTGAATATGCGCCTTGGATTGAACTGGTGTCGCTGCCGCTGTTAATTGCTGGCATCGCTATGGTCCACTCAAGTGTTGCGTTAATGGGGTGGGGCGGTCAGTGGCTTGGATTGATGTATTTTGGACTGCTGTTTATTGGCCCCACAGGTGTTCTGTTAGTTGGCCTTGCAGTGGTAGACAGCATATTGAATTTACGCTCTAGGCTTGCGGCCTTTAAAAATCGCAACTCTTGAGCCTAGTGTAAGAAGAGGATAGTACGATGGAAGTTATTCTGTTAGAAAAAATTGGTAAGTTGGGCGGTATTGGTGACAAAGCAAACGTGAAAGCGGGCTTCGGTCGCAACTATTTGATCCCACAAGGCAAGGCTGTATTTGCCACTGAAGCAAATAGCATTGCTTTTGAACTGCGTCGTGCAGAACTCGAAGCCAATGCTGCTGCCAAGCTGGCAGAAGCGCAAACTCGCGCAGATGCTTTGGCAGCTATCGGCTCTGTGACTATTAGTGCTATTGCCAGCGATGAAGGCAAGCTGTTTGGTTCAGTAGGCTTGCGCGAAATTGAAGACGCAATTGCAGCGGCCGGCGGCGATATCGCTAAAAGCGAAATCAACATGCCAGAAGGTCCAATTCGTTTTGTTGGCGAGTTCTCTGTTGAGTGTCAATTGCATTCAGATGTTCTTCAGAACATCACTGTTATCGTTGAAGCTGAATAAGCGTCCGCAAGAAAACAGGTAAATTTATTGCATAACGGCACTGCTTCTGAATAAGATGCAGTGCCGTTTTTGTATAATTTTTACACAGGTTTCCGGTCAAAAAAATGAACGAAGCGTTATTTGCAGAACCCACAGCGAGTCAGCCGCTGCCTCATTCCATTGAGGCGGAACAGGCGGTGCTCGGCGGGTTGATGCTTAAGAACGACGCCTTTGACACCATTGCTGAAGTTCTTTCAGACAGCGATTTTTACAATAAAGATCACCAGCTGATTTTCAATGCCATGAGCAATCTGGCCGCCGAGAATCAGCCTTTCGACCCCATCACTCTCAGCGAATCACTTCAGAACAGTAACCTATTGGCCGATATCGGCGGTGCTGGCTACCTTGTTGATCTCGCCCAAAACACACCCAGTTCGGCCAATATTCAGGCTTACACACAGATTGTTCTTGAGCGCTCAATTGTCCGGCAGTTGATTGGCGCAGCCAGTGAAATTGTTCGCAAAGGTTACAATCCGCTCGGCTGGGACAGTTCTAAGTTGTTGGCTGAAGCTGAAAGTCGCTTACAGGAAATTATTGAAAACCGCCCCAAAAAAGGTGGCTTTAAAGAAGTTAACGCGCTGCTAAAAGAGGCCGTTGAGCGCCTTGATGAATTATTTAAAAGCGATGCTCAAATCACCGGTATGAGCACCGGCTTTAAAGATCTTGATGAGATGACATCCGGGTGGCAGAAATCGGATTTAGTGATTGTCGCAGGCCGTCCGTCGATGGGTAAGACGGCGTTCGCCATGAATATGGTCGAGTATGCGACGCTCAATCAAACACGTCCGGTGCTAGTTTTCTCACTTGAGATGCCAGCCAGCCAGCTGATTATTCGTCTGCTCTCTTCAATTGGCAAAATTGACCAAACTCGAATGCGCTCGGGAAATCTCAGTGAAGATGACTGGCCGAGACTGAGCAGCGCAGCCCAGCGTCTCAAAGATCGGCCGCTATTTATTGATGATACCTCCGGTATTACGCCCCTCGAGATGCGCAATCGCATCAAGCAATTTACCCGTGAGCGGGTAGAGCAGCTGCGCCAAGCGTGGCATGCCAAGCACGGGTCGGACACCCCGGCAGATATGGAGAAAATCAACCAGCAGGCCCAGCCAGGGCTGATCATGGTCGATTATCTTCAGCTGATGAGCGGTAATAATCCCTCTGAGGGTCGAGTGCAGGAGATTTCTCAGATCTCCCGTGAATTAAAAAATCTTGCGCGCGAATACGAATGCCCAATGATTGCCTTGTCGCAGTTGAGTCGAAATGTAGAACAGCGCCCAAATAAACGCCCGGTCAACTCTGACTTGCGTGAATCTGGCGCCATTGAGCAGGACGCGGATGTGATTGTGTTTCTGTATCGCGATGAGGTTTACAACGAGGACAGTCCCGACAAAGGCAGTGCCGAAATTATCATAGGCAAGCAGCGAAACGGGCCAATCGGCACCTGCAGGCTGG
>LIDE01000018.1 GCA_001438605.1 SAR92 bacterium BACL16 MAG-120619-bin48
CCGAAGACTGCTCCGTCTGTTGCCGCCCTATCCTCATACAGACCCAGATTGACGGCGAAGACATCAGCGTCCAAGTGACGCAAGAAGATCTCGGTTTTTAGCCAGCACCCGCCGCCTCAACTACGCTACACTGTCGCGCTCAAAATCCACCTTAAATAGGGCACCCTGTCATGGCACTTAGCGCGCGCATCTGCAAAGCAGACCTCAATGTCGTCGACATGGATCGCCACTACTACCAACAACACAGCCTCACCATCGCGCAACACCCCTCCGAAACAAACGAGCGCCTTATGCTGCGGCTTTTGGCTTTCGCCCTGCACGCGAGCGATATGCTCAGCTTCTGTAAAGGCATTAGCACCGAAGACGAACCCGATCTTTGGCAAAAAAGCCTGAGCGACGAAATAGAACTGTGGATTGAACTCGGCCTGCCCAGCGAAAAACGCCTCAAGAAAGCCTGCGGCCGCGCCAAAAAAGTTATTGTCTACACCTACGGCACCGGCTCCGCCGACCAATGGTGGAAACAGATGCAAAGCCAAGTCGAGCGCTTCGACAACCTCTGCATCAAACACATTGACCACACCACCAGCCAAGTACTTGCCGCCGCGCTCGGTCGCACCATGGATATCCAAGTCAGTATTCAGGACGAAGAAGTCACCTGGAATTGCGCTGAGCAAACCCTTAGTTTTGTGCCTGCGCTGCTCTATATTTAACCCCACTGAATACAGGCACAGGTTTGCAGGTATACTACTGCCACATTTTTGATTGCCCGAATAAAGAGTCGCGACATGTCCCTAAATTGGTATCCAGGCCATATGCACAAGGCCAGCAAAGAGATGATCGAAGTCTTGCCGATGGTCAATTTGGTGGTTGAGGTTCTCGATGCGCGTATTCCATTCAGCAGCTCAAATCCGTTTATTCAAAATTTATGCACCGATAAGCCGCGCATTAAAATTCTTAACAAGTGTGATCTTGCCGATCCTGCTATAACCAAGATCTGGCAGGATTATTACGAGCAGCAGGACAATACCAAGACGATGGCTTTGGATTTGCAGCACTCCGATCCGAGCAAGCAGGTTATTGATCTCATCAATAACCTGGTGCCGCAAAAAGAGGGGCGCAACACACTGGTCATGGTGACGGGTATTCCCAATGTGGGTAAATCTTCACTGATCAATAGCTTGGCGGGACGGCACATTGCCAAGACCGGCAACGAACCGGCCATTACCAAGGGTCAACAGCGCATCAATCTGCGCAACGGTATTATGTTATTGGATACGCCGGGCATTCTGTGGCCAAAAATTGAAAACCCTAACAGCAGCTATCGACTCGGCACGACCGGGGCGATCAAAAATACCGCCGTTTCCTATGAGGACATTGCCTACTTCGCGGCTGATTTTTTGCTGCAGCAATACCCTGACTTGCTGCGTGAGCGCTTTAATGTCAGTCAGCTGCCGACTACAGAAATAGAATTGCTGGAGATTATTGGCGCTCAGCGCGGCTGTCTACGCAGTGGAGGGCAGGTTGATTTAGAGCGCGTCTCGACCATCTTTATCAATGAGCTGCGAGCCGGCACTCTGGGTACGATTAGCTTTGAAACTCCCGAGGTGATTGACACTGAACTGCAGCACGTTGAAGTGTTAAAAGCGGAGAAGGCTGAGCGGGAAAAAGCGCGGTTGGAAAAAGCGGCTGCCCGTCGCAAGAAGGCCAAGGCCAACCGCAAGTAGCTTTGGGCGTTTAGACAAACTGCCCAGCGGCATAGCCCGACGCCCACGCCCACTGAAAGTTGTAGCCGCCGAGATGACCGGTAACATCCATTACCTCTCCCACAAAAAACAGCCCTGGCTGGGTTTTGCATTCCATTGTTTTTGACGACAAATGATCAGTGTCTACCCCGCACAACGTGACTTCAGCGGTGCGATAACCCTCCGTTCCCGACGGTTTTAACTGCCACGCCGACAAGTGCTGCGCCACTAACATCAGTGTCGCATCGGGTATTTCTGCCATCGGTGTATCGGCATAGGCAGGCCAAAAGAGCGGCTGCAGCGCCAGCACCAGACTTTTCGGTAAATGCTGTGCCAGCAGGTTGCGCAACAGGCTTTTCGCGCTGGTCTTTTTGTACTCCAGCAATAGATGCTCTGAATCGAGGTCGGGCAGTAAATTAACCTGAATACTCTGGCCGGGCTTCCAGTAACTTGACAGCTGCAGGGCTGCAGGGCCGCTGATACCGCGGTGGGTAAACAATAAATTTTCGCGAAAACTCACGCCATTGACCGACATATCCACGTCCACGGCCAACCCTGAAAGTGACTCGGCGATCTGTTTGATGTGGTCACTGAACGTGAACGGCACGAGTCCTGCACTGCGCGGCAAGAGCGTTAGGCCGAACTGCTCGGCTAGCTGGTAGCCATAGCCAGTCGCACCCATCGTGGGAATCGAAAGCCCGCCCGTGGCGACAACAAGGGAGTCGCATTGATAATCGCCAAGATCGGTATGCAGGTTAAAGCCGCCGGCATCGCGGGTGACAACCGTTTCAATGGTGCAATTAGTTTTGATGGTGACCTTTGCCTGCTGACACTCATCGAGAAGCATGGCGAGAATATCTTTCGCCGAGTCGTCGCAGAACAGTTCACCGTGCTTGCGTTCATGATAGGCGATGCCGTGACGTTCGACGAGATCGATAAATTGCCACTGGTTGTAGCGGTTGAGTGCTGAAATACAAAAATGCGGGTTATTGCAGAGGTAATTTTCTGGCGTGATATCGAGGTTAGTAAAATTGCAGCGGCCACCCCCAGACATCAGAATTTTTTTGCCTACTTTGTTGCTGCTGTCGAGCACCAACACCGACCGACCCCGCTGACCGGCGGTAAATGCACAAAACAGGCCAGCGGCACCGCCGCCAATCACAATAACATCAACAGATTTTACGTTTTTCACCGACAGTTCTCGGGCTCGGCACTGCGCAGATTTTTCCAGCGCCGCTCAATTTCGGCGCGGCCAATAGCTTCCAGAGTGCTGATATTGCGCTGCGGGATAGTCTCCGGCTGCGGAAAATGATCGAGCGCGTCGCTGACCATCGCCTCCCGCAGGAAATGGATAACAGGATAGGGTGAACGATTGCTGAAATGGCTGGCGCTGTCTGCCGCCTCACCGTCGAACAAGTAGCGCGGATGAAAGCTGGCTAACTGAATTGTCCCGTCGAGACCGAGCTCTTCCAGCAGGTCTTCGGCGAGCTGCAAGAAATCTAAGTAGTCGTCAAAATCCTCAAGCGCATTGGGCATCACCAGCAGCGACGTGGCAATTTCGCCCTCAGTGCTCCCCTGAATGACATCTAACTCGCGGAGAAACGTGTTGATCAACACTTGGCGGTCGTCTGACTCACTCACGGTAATACGCAACGTATCACTGCCCACAAAAGGGCGGGCAAAGGGGCAGAGGTTTAAGCCGACAATAAACTGCTGTAACCATGCGCGAGTATGCTGTTCTGCGGTGGTAATCATAAATAGGTCTGGGCGGGATAGTCAGCGCGCAGGATAACCAGCTCGACCGGCAACGTCCAGCAGACGATTGGGGCTTGCTCAGCCAATGATCTGCAAATCCAACCCATAAAACTTTGCTCGAAGGGTAAATCACGCTTTGAGTTTGCGCTCACCGAGGTTACCCTAGGACAAATTCAATATCGAAGCCCCCCTATGCCTGTAAGAACTGTTATGCGCCTCTGGCCACTTTTTGCCGGTCTCGCCTTGATTGGCCTGGCTATTGGCGTACAGGGCAGCCTTCTCGGTATTCGAGCTGAACTCGAAGAATTTAATGATTACTTAATTGGCCTGTTGATGTCCTGCTATTACGCGGGTTTTCTGGCGGGATCGCGGCTTGCGCCAGGCATGATTGAGCGGGTTGGTCATATTCGTATCTTTGCGGCACTGTCAGCTGTCGCCTCGGTCACTATTTTAATTCACTCGCTGTATGTCGAGCCTTGGGCGTGGGCGCTGATGCGCTTGTTCACCGGCTTTGCCTTTTCAACGATTTATGTCGTCTCTGAAAGTTGGCTGAGCCAAGCCTCCACCAATGAAAATCGCGGCCAAATATTGGCGATTTACACAGCCATTCTGCTCGCCGGCATCTGCGCGGGTCAGTTTATGTTGAAACTGGCCGATCCTATGGATTTCACCCTATTTATTCTTATCTCGGTGATGGTCAGCGTCGCTGCGGTACCGGTTCTGCTCTCTGTCATTACGACGCCGCCAGCAGAGACCACCGAGAGTGTGAGTATCCGCCATCTTTGGCACCGCGCACCGATGGGCGTGATCGGTATTGTTTTGTCGCAGTGGGTATCGAGCATCGTCTTTACCCTTGGCGCCGTGTACGCCACAAAGATCGGTTTCACGTTCCCTGAAGTAGCCAATTTTATGGGCTGCATGATGGCCGGCGGCATGATTTTCCCTTATTCCCTCGGAAAGCTCTCCGACACCATGGATCGTCGCTGGGTTATCGGATTTTCCAGTCTGGCTGCCATGGCGGTCGCGGTCGTGATTAGCTTTGAAACGGTCGCCTCGGCAAAACTGTATGTGCTTATTTTTCTGTTTGGTGGCTTTTCCCTGTCACTTTACTCTCTGGTTGTCGCACTCACCAATGACCACCTTCGACCGAGGGAAATTGTGCCCGCCAGCGGGACCATTATTTTATTGGCTGGGCTAACATCGATCAGCGGCCCAATTACCGGTGTTTTTTGGCTGCACACCTTTGGCTTACAATCGTTCTTTTTGCTGCTGGCGCTATCGCTACTGTTGCTTGCCATCATCAGTATTTGGCGGGTATTGACAGTTCCTGCACTGCCGAAAAAATACAAAGTTCAAAGTACATTGCAAGCGGCCACCGTACCGGTGGGTATCGTGCTGCATGCCGAGGGAGACACGGTGCAGAAAACCACAGAGCCTGACTCGAAATAACCAAAAAAAGACAGCTAGAAAAATAATACTGCGGTACAGCAACGTTTGACCCGTTACAGAACAACGCTGCGTACAATCGGCCAATAATAAAAATAATCAGGGGAATCACTCGCATGTTCAGAAACCGTATCGCATACCAAACACTCAGTCTGCTTGTCGCTGTAACACTTGTCAGCGGTTGCGGTGAAACAATAAACACCGCTGACTATGCCGCGCTGGGCGACAAATACAGCGTGGTGATTGAACGAGATAACCGAGGCGTCCCGCACGTTATCGGTGAGCGCGATGTCGATGCCGCCTTTGGTTTTGCCTATGCTCAGGCGGAAGACAACTGGACACTGGTCTACGACAGTATTGCCTTTTACCGTGGCAACGCGGCAAAAACCAAGGGACAAGACTCTGCGCCAACGGATTTTTTAGTCCAATGGCTCGGTATTTGGGACGACATTGACGCCCACTATGAGACAGAATTGTCGCCCGATATGCGCGCTTACATCGAGGCCTATGCCGACGGTTTAAACTACTATGCGGCAAAAAATCCCCAGCGCGCCGGACAGGCTGAATTGCCCGTGACCGGCAAAGACATTGTTGCGGGCTATATGTTCCGCCATATTTTATTTTATGGTTTCGATGCGGTGCTCACTGAAATCATGAGCAGCGAGCGCCAGCGGCCCATCAGTCAGGCGCAGGGTGTCTCCATGAATAATCTGCCCATTGGCTCCAATGCCATTGCCGTGGCGCCCAGCAACAGCACCGACGGCGCGACCCGCTTGGCCATTAACTCACACCAGCCCACCACCGGACCGGTGGCGTGGTACGAAGCGCATATTCAGAGCAATGAGGGACTCAACGTCATGGGCGGTCTATTCCCCGGCAGCGCAACCATTGGTGTTGGCTTCAATGAAAACATCGCTTGGGGCGCAACCGTCAACAAGCCCGACCTTACCGATGTCTATGTGCTCGATATAGATCCAGAAAATCCTCTGCGCTATCGCCTCGACGGCGAGTGGCACGATTTGGACGCGCGCGACATCACTATAGAGGTCAAACTCTTTGGCTTTTTACCCTGGAGCGTGACCAAGCAGGGGCTGCGCTCAGTTCACGGCCCCGTGCTGCAAACAGAGCATGGCACCTATGCTGTGCGCTATGCCGGCATGGGAAAAATGCGCCAAGTCGAACAGTGGTTTGCCATGAACAAGGCGCAAAATCTTGAGGAGTGGCGCGACGCACTGCGCATTCATGCCTTCGCCAGCTTCAACCTGGTCTATGCCGATCGCGCAGGCAATATTATGTTTGTCCACAACTCCCTGACGCCTGAGCGCGCATCAGGATACGACTGGCAGCAGTATTTGCCGGGGGATGACAGCAGCCTTATCTGGCAAAACTATATGCCATTCGATCAACTGCCGCAGGTGATCAACCCTAAATCTGGCTTTGTCCACAGCGCCAACCAAAGTCCCTTTTTTGTGACAGCGCCTGAAGACAATCCAAAATTTAGTGACTATCGCATTGAAGACGGCTTCCCCACCCGCATGACAAATCGTGCAGTGCGCGGACTAGAGATGTTTGCTGAACTCAGCCCTATTTCGGAAGAAGAATTTTCAGCCATCAAACACGATAAGAAATTCAGCCCGAACTCACGCGCCGTACATTATTTGCAGGGCGCAATTGACCTCGCGCTAGATACGGACAAAGACCCCATCTATAGTAAAGCGCAGGAGCTACTGAGCGACTGGGATTTGGACACCACTATTGAAAACCGCGGCGCTGCACTGGCAACCTGTGTGATTGGCGCAGAATGGCTAGCCGAACAAAAAGGTCAGCCAGTCCCTGATGTTGAAAAAACCTTTTTCGACTGCACCGACAAACTGGTTAAAGCCACCGGCCGTATTGATCCTCTCTGGGGCGATGTCAATCGCCATGTCCGCGGCACGCTCAACCTACCTGTTGGTGGCGGCCCAGACACTTTGCGCGCCATTTATGCCCGAGGTTTGGAAGAAGATGGATTCCAGACCAATATTGCCGGTGACGGCCTTTATTACTTAGTCTCATGGGACAGTGAAGGGCAACAAAAGATACGCGGAGTGCATCAGTTTGGCGCGGCGACCCTCGACGAAAGCTCGCCGCATTACAGCGATCAAACCGCCGACTATGCCAACGAAGTGCTCCACGACCCACTGTACGACCCAGCGCTTCGTGCAGGCAATATCGAACGACGCTACAAACCCGGAGAGTAAGTTTTATGGGCGACGCCATTCAGCAAATATTCCCCCTCGGCCTGCACTGGCCGACTGCGGATCCTTTTCTGTTTTGCGCGCACCATCGAGATCTCTACCCAAAAGGCAACTCAGCGTTTGGGCCTGACGCGCCCCTCAGTGGGCGCCAAATCGGCAGCGACTTCACCCTAAAAGACGGCTGGCGCATGTATCACGGTGATCGTGTTCCAGGCTTCCCGAGCCATCCCCATCGCGGCTTTGAAACCATTACCGCAGTGCAAGAAGGGTTTGTTGACCATGCCGACTCCATGCGCGCAGCGGGTCGCTACAGCGCTGGCGACACGCAATGGATGACCGCAGGCTCAGGTGTGCAGCACGCCGAAATGTTTCCTCTTCTAAACCGCGACAGCAACAATACCACCGAGCTTTTTCAAATTTGGCTGAACCTGCCGCGCAAATCAAAGATGGTTGAGCCCTTTTTTAAAATGTTTTGGCGTGAAACAACACCCACTGTAGACGTCCCCGACAGTCATGGGCGAGTGACCGCGGTGCGGATAATCGCAGGTCAATACAACGGTGTCGCAGCACTGACACCGCCGCCAAACTCGTGGGCCGCAGACGCCAACAATCACGTCTCAGTCTGGACTATCAAAGTGGCCGCCCATGGCCAGTGGCAACTGCCAGCCCACGTACCCGGCTTAAGCCGCACACTCTATTTCTACCGCGGAGAGTCACTGCAGCTGAACAGCCAACGTCTGAGCGCAAGTCAGGGCGTGGCGCTTGCATCGGACAGCGTCATCAGCGTGAAAAATGGTGCCGCCGATGCCTACCTGCTCCTCCTCGAAGGCCGCCCGATTGCCGAGCCAGTAGCGCAACATGGGCCCTTTGTGATGAACAGCCAAGAAGAATTGCACGCCACATTTAATGACTATCGGCGCACTCAATTTGGCGGTTGGTCCTGGCCCGCTCAAGATCAGGTGCACGGCGGCGACAAAATCCGCTTTGCCCGCCACGCCGATGGCCGCGAAGAATTTCCCGACAGCGCTCACTCTTAACGCCACTATTTCCTCACTAAGAAGCCCTTCTATGACTGATATCTACCAACCGCTGCGCCTTAATTGCGGTGCAGAACTCAAAAATCGCTTTGTTTTGGCACCTTTAACTAACCTGCAGAGCAACACCGACGGCACCCTCTCCGACGACGAATACCGTTGGTTGACCCTGCGCGCCAAAGGCGGATTTTCCCTCACTATGACCTGCGCAGCCCATGTGCAGCAGTGCGGCCAAGGCTTTCCGCGACAGCTGGGTATTTTCTCAGACAGCCATCTCGAGGGCCTGACCCGTCTGGCAAGCGGCATTAAACAGCACAACAGCCTCGCGCTGGTGCAACTTCACCATGCCGGTATGCGCTCACCAGCTGACCTCATTGGCACTCGCCCCGTGTGCCCGTCAGACCATGCAGAGACCAACGCTGTTGGCCTCACGCTCGAGGAAGTGGAACAGGTTAAAGAAGACTTTATTGTGGCCGCCCAGCGCGCGGAAAACGCGGGTTTTGATGGCGTTGAAATTCACGGCGCCCACGGCTATCTGCTCGGTCAATTTTTAAGTGCCACTGTAAATCAACGTAACGACCAATACGGCGGCTCGCTCGACAATCGCGGGCGCATTGTGCGCGATATTATTGATGGCGTTCGCGCGCGCTGCGGCGCGGACTTTATTGTGGGACTGCGTCTGTCACCTGAGCGCTTCGATCTACAACTAGCTGATATGCGTGACTTCGCCCAGCAGGTGCTCAACGAGGGCAAGATCGATTTTCTCGATATGTCGCTTTGGGATATCTTCAAAGAGCCCGAAGAAGAACAGCACAAAGGGCGCACACTCTTGTCCTACTTCACCGAGCTAAATCGAGGCTCTGTCGCGCTCGGCGTCGCAGGGAAACTGCGCACGCCGGACGATATCAACCGCGCGATGGCGATGGATATCGACTTTGTTCTGCTCGGACGCGCCGCCATTTTGCATCACGGCTACCCGCAAAAAATGCAGGCTGACCCCAACTTCGTTCCTGTCGCCAACCCTGTTACTTCGAAGTATTTACGCAGCGAGGGTTTAGGTGAAAAATTTATCGCCTACATGGCCTCTTGGGCGGGGTTTGTGCAAGATTAAAATGGCTGCGTGTTTTGGATTATTGTTCGTCTAAGAACAACGCCCCTTAAAATTATAACGATAAGGTTTACTATGAAACGACTCTTGCCCGCCAGTCTCGCACTGGCAGTAGCGCTATGCATTACAGGCTGTGACAGCAACAAGCCAACGACTACTGGCCCGCTGCTACCCAACAAAAACCCCTTCCCATCCACTTACCAAATTCCGTCCGCAGCAGTTCTGGTGATCCAGAACGCGAACCTGCTTACAGGTGCGAATGAGCAACTCGACAGCACGGATTTGATCGTTGAGAATGGCAAAATTACCGCCATCGGTGCAGATCTTGCCGTGCCTGAGAACGCGCAAGTAGTTGATGCCTCAGGCAAATGGTTAACCCCAGGTCTTATTGATGTGCACTCGCATATGGGTGTCTATCCAGCGCCGGAAACATCGAACCATTCGGACGGCAACGAAATGACTTCACCCGTCACCGCGCAGGTGTGGGCCGAACATTCCGTCTGGCCAGAAGATCCACAGTTTGAAAAAGCCCTTGCGGGCGGTGTCACAACCGTGCAAATTCTGCCTGGTTCCGGCAATTTGATTGGCGGCCGCGGCGTGACCCTGAAAAACGTCCCTTCAATCACCGTTCAAGGCATGAAGTTCCCCGACGCACCCTACAGCCTGAAAATGGCGTGCGGCGAGAACCCCAAGCGTGTCTATGGCAGCAAAGGCATTCTTCCCTCCACACGCATGGGCAATATGGCCGGCTATCGCAGCGCTTGGATCGAAGCAAAGGCTTACAAAAAGACATGGGACGATTATGTTAGCGACTTTAACGCCGGGCTCGACGTTGACCCACCGCTGCGCGATCTGCGTCTAGAGACTCTGACTGGTGTGCTGGAGGGCGATATCCGCGTCCACAACCACTGCTATAAAGTTGATGAAATGGCACAGATGGTCGATATGGCAAAAGAGTTCGGCTACAGCATTGCTGCCTTCCATCACGCAGTCGAAGGCTACAAAGCTGCGCCAATGTTAGCCGCTGAAAATATCTGTGGTGTGATGTGGGCCGACTGGTGGGGTTTCAAGCAAGAAGCCTTCGATATGGTGCGAGAGAACCTTGCCTTGGTCGATCACGCGCAGGCCTGCGCGATTATTCACTCCGATGATCCCATTCAAGTACAGCGTTTGAACCAAGAAATTGCCAAAGCGATGAGTGCGGGCAACCGTATGGGGCTGAATATTAGTCATGCCAAAGCCATCGGCTGGGGCACGCTCAATGCAGCGAAATCGCTCGGCTTGGACGATCGTATTGGCTCCCTTGAAGTGGGAAAAAATGCCGACCTCGTACTGTGGTCAGGCGAACCATTAAGTGTTTACAGCCATGCCGAAAAAGTCTGGATCGACGGCGCGCTGCGCTTTGATCGCGCCGATGCATCGGTACAACCGACCAGTGATTTTAATCTTGGCATTTTGACTGAAGGGGAGGCCCGTCCATGAAAAATTTAATCGCGCCACTAGTATTAAGCCTGTTGGCCACCACGGTCGCCGCTGAGTCACTGTTGATAAAAGGTGCTGATATCTATACCGCCAAAGCAGTATTGCCGGCAACCGATCTGTATATCGACAACGGCCGCATTACCGCCATAGGCAACACAGCGCCAAGCACGGCTGATCGCATTATCGATGGCAATGGTAAAAGTATTTCGCCGGGCCTGTTTAACGCCGACACTCACTTAGGGGTCGTCGAAGTGGGTGCAATTGATGCCACCGTCGATTTCTATTCCGAGCTGAGTTCAATCACTGCTTCATTCAAGGTGGCTGACGCGTTCAATCCTAAGTCAACGCTTTTCCCCCACAACCGCGTGCACGGCTTAACCCATGCCCTCACGGTACCGGAAGCTGGCGCAGGGCTATTTGCAGGCCAAGTTGCATTGATTGAGCTGGGCCAACCTGCCAAAGTCATTAACGACAGCGTTGCGATAGCCGTCGACTTTACCGAGTCGGGTGTTAGCCATGCAGGCAATTCACGGGCCTCTGCGCTGGCCGTGTTGCGCCAGAACCTCGATGACGCTATTGCATTTTCGGCCAACAAAGCGGCTGCAATGCGCGGCGATAGTCGCGACTATTCGCTATCACTGGCAGACCTGCAAGCCCTTGAGCCAGTGATCAACGGACGCACACCGCTGTTGGTAAAAACACACCGCGCCAGTGATATCCGCACCATTCTTAAAGTTGCCAAAGACTACCGCCTGAAGCTTATTCTCAGTGGCGCGGTTGAAGGCTGGTTGGTGGCCGACGAAATTGCAGCCGCTAAAGTGCCGGTAATTATGGATCCGATTATCAACTTGCCACAGAGCTACGAAAAGCTCGGCGCGCGACTCGACAACGCAAAACTGTTGGCCGACGCTGGCGTCACACTGGTATTCACTGGCATGGATGGACAAAGCACGCACAACGCCTATCTAGTACGTCAGTCAGCGGGCAACGCCGTGGCCAACGGACTCGATAAAACAACGGCCATCGCAGCTATGACATTAAACCCAGCGACGTTGTTTGGCGCTAATGTCAAAGGTGAAATTGCCACGGGTGCAGTGGCCGATTTGGTACTGTGGAGTGGCGATCCCCTTGATGTCACCAGCGAAGCAGAACTGGTGTTAATCGATGGCGTGCCTGCCGCCATGGTCAGTCGCGCACTGCAATTGCGCGATCGCTATTACGAAGCTGCAACAAAGTAAAAACGCCGCGTCTCTCTGCGGGCCGCGACAGCCTATGATAACGGTCGGGGAGTAATTCCCGACCATTTTTAGAATCGCTAGCAACCAGAAAAAACGTGCCGAACACGCTTTGGCTAGTATCACCACGCTAATTCTGTCTTCCTCCCCTCGATCTCTCAGGCACAGGCCTCCGCCAACCGTGAGACTCAGACCGTCCAGTGGTTTTCCTTCGCCGTTAAAGAGGACTCTTTTTTAGCTTGTATATTAGATATTTCTAAATTAGAATCACCTAAATTAATTTCACCAAGCAGTCTCAAACGAGCGAAACCTAGCGATGACATCAACTGCAACCATCAGCAACACCGACATTCAGGCGCTGGAAAAACATGCACAGCAGGCGGCTGACTTGCTTAAGCAACTCGGTAATGTTCATCGCCTGATGATCCTTTGCACTCTGGTGAACGGTGAGCGGTCTGTCGGCGAGCTGCACAGTCTGACTCACCTCAGCCAATCTGCCCTTTCACAGCACTTAGCCTCTCTGCGCAACGCAGGGCTGGTGCAAACGCGCCGCGAGGCGCAAAGTATTTTTTACAGTCTCTTGGGCAGCGAATCGATTCAGATTATTAGCGTGCTCAAAACTATCTACTGTCCAACTCTCTAACGGAGCCCTATTATGAACCAGCCAACTAAAACCATTTCTGCAACTGATTTTAAACAACTTGCGCAGGGCCAGGCGCTGCCGCGGGTTATTGATGTGCGCACCCCTGTTGAAGTTAGCGCGCAGGCACTGGCCGGCAGCGCGCACTTTCCCTTACAGGAACTGAACTGTGCTGCGGTCAAAAGTTATCTTGCTGAGCAGGGCCACGATCCCGCGCACCCCGTCTACCTGCTCTGCGCCAGTGGTCAGCGTGCGACGCGCGCGGCGGAGCAGCTGAAGGGTGATCTCGATTGCCAACTGGTGGTGATTGAGGGCGGTATCAACGCGTTAAACAGTGCCGGTGTTGCCATCGAGAAGGGCAGCAGCAATGTCATTTCCCTTGAGCGCCAAGTGCGGATCGCTGCGGGCTCGCTGGTGGTGGTTGGCGTAGTCCTTGGCACCGTTCTCAACCCATGGTTTTACGCTCTCGCTGGTTTTGTCGGCGCAGGTTTGGTGTTTGCTGGCGTCACAGATACCTGCGGCATGGGCATGATGCTCGCGCGTATGCCGTGGAACAATGTTTCAGCGCAAAAGTAAGTCAAACCATAACCGACTAGGGAGTGTTGCAGGATGATTTTTAGACAACTGTTTGATGCCGAGTCATCGACCTATAGCTATTTGATCGGCGATGAAAAGAGCCGCGAAGCACTGCTGATTGACCCGGTTGTGGACAAAACGGCACAAAACTTAGACCTGCTAGCACAGCTTGATTTAAAGCTGGTACTGGCGGTGGATACACACACCCACGCCGACCATATCACGGGCTTAGGGGCACTGCGCGACGCCACAGGTTGCATCACGATGATGGGCAACCAAGCGGTGGCAAAGTGCCTGTCAGCGACGTTTTCAGACGGTGATCAGCTGTCCGTGGGCGCCCTGCGGATTGAGGTTATCTACAGCCCCGGGCACACTGACGACTCCTACAGTTTTTATTTGCCGGGCCCAGAGCCTATGTTGTTCAGCGGAGACACACTGCTGATTCGCGGGACGGGCCGCACCGATTTCCAAAACGGTAGCGCTCGCCAACAGTACCAAAGTCTGAACAGATTGCTGCAGTTGGCGGACAATACCTTGGTGTATCCGGGTCATGATTACAAAGGGTGGACTGTCAGCACGATCGGCGAGGAGCGGAAACACAATCCGCGGCTGCAAGCGAACAGCTGTGACGATTATATTAAGATGATGGCCGGCCTGCGCCTGCCCAGCCCGAAAATGATGGATATCGCTGTGCCCGCCAACCAATCCTGTGGCAACCTGACCTAAGCGTTGTTGCAGCTTGCTCGCGGGACTATTTTGCCGTGAGCTTTTTTTGTAAAGCCATGGTCTGTTTGGTGGCGGCAAAGACGGATAGATCTGGATCGGCTTTGCCACTGCGACCAAGGGCATCAATCTGGCTGTAATACCAATACTGTGTGGCAAATCCAGCAATGGCGCGCAGAGCTTTGAGATTGCCTAAAAATGACAGCCAGCGTGGAAATAGCGAAAGGTTGTTCTCATAGCGTGGCAGCTCGGTTAATCCTGCCAGCAGCTGGTTTGGGGCATCGGTCAGAACACACATGGGACGGCCCAATCCAATCAAGTCGGCACTGCCGCTCGCCAGCGCCTGCTCCATTGCCGCTCGCTGTCGAAAACCGCCAGTGACCATCAATGGAATCGTAACTTTAGCCTGCATCGCCAGCGCAAAATCAACAAAATAGGCTTCGCGCAGCTGAGTTGATTGCGCCACCGCTTGCGGCTCTTCATCCTCTATACCGGCAATACCCAACAACTTTGGCTGCTCGTATGTACCGCCGGAAATTTCAATTAAATCCACGCCAGCCGCTTGCAGCCATTCAGCCACTTGTAGACTTTCGGAGAATGCAAAACCGCCCTTTTGAAAGTCAGCGCTGTTGAGTTTGACGGCAACGGGGAAGCCCGTGCCCACAGCCTTGCGCACGGCGGCCACACAATCAAGCAGTGCTCTCGCTCGATTCTCCAGCGATCCGCCATAACTATCTGTGCGCTGATTACTGCGCGGACTGAGAAACTGGGACAGCAAATAGCCATGGGCGGCGTGAACTTGCACCCCTGTGAATCCCGCCTTTTTTACAGCAGCAGCACAGACGCCAAAACGCCGCACAATATCCTCGATTTCATCGATCGTTAGCGCCACTGGCTGGCCAAACTGACCGCCGGGCAATCCTAACTTCACGGCAGAGGGCGCTTTAGGGTGGGGATTAATATTTTTTTGCGTCTGTCGCCCAGCGTGGCTAATTTGCGCCCAAAAGTGATTGCCATTGCGAGTCGCTGCCGCTGCCCAGCGGGCCAGTGCCGACTGCATTTCAGGACTTGGCGGACTGTCGATAATTACGTTGCCGGGACGCTCTAAATGATCGCGATCGACTTGAATATTCCCCGACAACAACATGCCAGCGCCACCGTCACTCCACAAACCATACAGCCGCTCAAGCTCCGGCGTTGGCAGGCCCGCGGGTGTTGCAAGCCCCTCTGTCATGGCTGCTTTAGCAATTCGATTGGGAGTCACTGCGCCACAGGGCAAGGTTAAGGTGTTTGCTAGTAATGTCATGGTGCTTGTCCTGTGATGCCGGTTAGCGGCTTATTTTGATGTTATCTGCGCTCATAATACGCTGTATAACAGGCTTAAAACCAGCGCGCATATTTAACCCGCCCAGCGCCGGTGTTATAGTCACCAGTGACAGTCCGATCACGAAAATCGCTGCTCGCCATGTGAATGTACGGCCTCGGCAACCTGTTGTTTCTACCACCACATCAACTCTCTAAGGTTCTCCATGGATTACGCCTATTACGAACAACTTGCCAAAACCGCCAGCGATTTTTCAATCGATAAAAGCTGGACTCAGGGACGCAGTATTTTTGGCGGGTTGACCACTGCAGTGGTGCTGACCTATATCGAAGCGCAGACAGGATTGTCCGACACGGACTTACGCACCATTAATATTCACTTCTGCGGCCCCACCGCCGAGGATGTCCCCTGCCAGCTGCGCTGCAATATTCTCTCGCAGGGAAAATCTGTTATTCAGGTGGAAGGGGAGCTGCTACAAGACAATCAGGTAAAAACCAAAATCGTTGCCTGCTTTAGCCGCCAGAGAAAATCCAATATTCAGGTGACAGCGCCACAGATGACCTTTGCCAAAACCGTGGATGAGCTGCCAAAGATGCCCTTTAGAGAAGGCCGCGTGCCCGAATTTGTCCGTTACTTGGATACACGCTTTACCAGCACCGCTCTCCCCTACAGCGGCAGCAGCGAATCCACGGTCAGCGGTTGGATGCGCTTCAACGACTACCCCGCCGTATTTTCCGACAGCGCTATTTTAGCCCTCGTCGATGCCTGGCCGCCCGCCATGATGCCGATGCTGAAAGAGCATGCGCCCACCAGCACAGTGACGTGGAATGTGGAATTTATGCAACCGCGGACGCCACTCAGCGCGGCCGACTTCCTTTATTATCACTGCGATGTGGCGCAAGCTGACAGGGGCTATGCCCACACCGAAGGGAAAATCTACCATCCTAATGGTCAGCTACTTGCTCTGAGCAGACAGCTCGTCGCAATTTACGATAAAGTCGAGTGACAGCCCGAATTCAGTCGCAAGGCGGCTAAAAAAACACAACTAAAACAACAATAAAAACAAGGATATATCATGACCCGCCACATTCTCGACGCCGCACATATTCACCCTGCGATACAGCAGACGATTGCCGACAGCAATGTCGATATCATATTGGAAGTTCAGGACGCAATTGCCAAAAATGCTGTTGTCGTGGTGGGGATGGCGCAAAATCCAGTGCCGAAAAAGGCCCGCAAAACCCTCGACGGGCTGGGCGTTAACTACGCCTATTTAGAGTACGGAAGCTATTTCAAACTCTGGTATCGCCGCAATGCCCTCAAGATGTGGACCGGCTGGCCTTCATTTCCCATGATTTTTGTAAAAGGCACGCTGATTGGCGGCGCTGCAGATTTAAATAAGCTGGTTGAGAGTGGTGAGTTTAAAAAAATGCTCGACTAGTTCGTGGCCCGCTTAATCCTGTATTGAACCTATTTTAAGCGCATAAAAAAACCGAGCCGCTATTAGCTCGGTTTTTTTTCGCGCATCCACTCGCTCACCGCAGATCACTGAACAGAGGCGCTTTACTCAGCGATAACCTCGATTTCAATCACCTCTGACAGCACGGGCGGATTGTGTGGCACGTGGGAATAATTACCCAACAGCAGCTGCAAGCGATGAACGCCGGGCGCTAATGTTAGCTGGGTTTCCGTTTGCGCTTTGCCGAAGTGAATAACCTGATCAGAGGCAGGTAAAGGCGCGTTCATGTCCGGCAACTGATCGAGATCAATCAACAGATGGTGGTGACCCGTGTTTGCGAGGTCTGTGCCCGCAGGGGCAACACCCATTCCTTCCAAACCAAACACCACTTTGACAGTACCCGATGTCAGCACCTGGCCATCAGACGGCTGAATAAAATAGACCCGCGCATTGTCTGGCGCGGACGAGCGCGGCATACCGCCATGGTCGTGGGCTGCGACCTGACTGCTGGCCACAACAGCAAAGGCTAACCCAATGGCCATAGCAACACTGTTTTGACGGGTAAAAAAGCGACTTTTGTGCAGCATTTTGTGAATCCTTTTTGGTTGTGTAAATCTGTGCTCAGGGACAATTAACACCTTCCCACTTATCCGACACCTTCGCCATGGAAGAGAGCAGCCATAGAGAAAAGCCTGTGCCATAATAGCCTAAGGCATTAGGGTTATACTAATCGCTGGCCGCCCTAATAAAAATAATAAAGCATGGGTCTAACCATGAGTATTTCAGCTCTCGTTTCAGCCGTCAGAGATCGTTGGAGATGTCAATGGAGATGTCAATGGAGATGTCAATGGAGAGGCGCGCTCAGTCGTGTCGCCAGCACCGTCGCGCTCGTCGGCTGGGGGCTTCACGCCATCAGCAGTGAGACTGGAAGCCCAGTAGATCAGTTTGTTCTCAATCAAGAATGCCCGCCCAGTTTCGCCCTTAATCAGCGCGGACAATGTATTTTGCATCACCGCTATCAGGCCTATGACTCCCTGCAAAACAGTGGTGTGGGCGGTCTGAAAACAGCACTGCCCGAGGCGCGCGACGGATTTAGCCCCAAACAGATCGATTTGGGGCGGCTACTCTTTTTTGACCCCATTTTGTCTGCGGATAAAACCATGGCCTGCGCCAGCTGCCACAATCCAGCCCGCGGATTTAGCGATGGCCTTGGGCGCAGTGTCGGATTGGGGGGTAGCCCGCTCACTCGCTCTGCACCCAGCCTTTGGAACAGTGCATTTTTAAATGTCTTTTTTTGGGATGCCCGCGCCCACAACCTTGAAGAACAAGCGGTCGGTCCGCTATTTTCAGCAGTTGAAATGGGTAATACACCGGCGCAATTGATTCGCGACCTCAACGCCACTGACGCCTACCCCAAACTGTTTAAACAAGCATTTCCCAAAAGTGAAAACGCACTGGAGGTGAACAGTATCATCACCGCCTTAAGTGCCTTTCAGAGTTCGCTGATATCCCTCAATAGTCGCTACGATCAATACGCTCTCGGTTATCACAACGCCTTGAGCGCCAACGAAATTGCAGGACTCAACATCTTTCGCTCGTTTGTCGGGCGCTGCTCGCAGTGCCATACACCACCGCTCTTTACCAATCAGCAAATCGCTGTGATCGGCGTGCCTGAGCCCGCGGGCATGCCCCGCGATATCGGCGCCGAGTCAACCTTTGGCTCACCCATCCTGCGCGCCGGCTTCAAGGTGCCAACCCTGCGCAATATTGCGCAAACAGCTCCCTATATGCACTCAGGCACATTCTCTACCCTGAAGGAAGTCGCACAGTTCTACAACGGCGGCCGCGGTCACGCGGTGCCAGAGGGCGAGGATCTTCTGCTGCATTGGCATATGTCTGAACCCGACCTTACCGACACCGAACTGGATCGTTTGGTGGACTTTTTACACAGCCTCAGCGATGAGCAATTTATGCCCACGATACCCGCCAGCGTCCCCTCTGGGCTAAATCCAATCCAATCGGAGAATCTCCATGCACAAGAGTAAACTTTGGCTTATCACAATCGGCGTCGTCGCCTTTGCGCTCGGCTGGTACGGTGGAATCAACGGCAACGAGCCCGTTATGACCAGCAGTGTTGGCGGCGCCAGCTACGGCGGAGGCTATGGCGCAGAGGCTGGTGAGTCGAGTAAAAATGCGGTTAAGGCGCGCACCAAGCAGGGCGAGACCCTCGTGGTGAATCCCGGCGAGTCGATCCAAGCGGCTGTTGAGAGAGCGCAGCCCGGAGACAGCATTCGTGTGATGCCCGGAGTCTATTCTGAAACTGTTTATATCGACAAAGATGATATTCACCTGAGTGGCTTTATTGCTGCAGGTGAACGAGCCACTCTCGATGGACAGGGCAAACTCAACGACGCCATCCTCTACTCGGGGAACAATATTGTTATCGAAAACTTCAAAATTGTTCACTACAAGGGCAATGGCATAATGAGCCAAGCTGGCAATAATTTTGAGATCCGCAACAACATCATTATTGATACCGGTATTTACGGTATTTTCCCACAGCTCGGAACCAACGGGTTAATCGAGCACAACACCGTTTCCGGAATCGCCGATGCCGCCATCTATGTAGGTATGAGTGACAATATTCACGTCGCCCACAACGAGGTTTTCGACAGCGTCGCCGGTATCGAAATTGAGAACAGTCGCCATGCGATTGTTGAGAACAATTACACCCACCACAATACCGGCGGCATTTTGACCTTTATCACCCCGGGACTACCGATCAAAACCACCTACGATGTGATTATTCGCAACAACTTTATTCTCGACAACAACACCCCCAACTTTGGCGCACCGGGGTCAACCGTCGCCGGTATTCCCGCCGGTACGGGCATTTTAGTGATGGCTGCTGATGATGTAATTATTGAAGGCAACTTTATTAGCAACCATAAAACCGCCGGTATTTTGATTAACGATCACGCCAACGCCGCAGGTTTAACCCTCGACCCCGGCGCCGACCCCAATCCCGATCGCATGATGATTCTCGATAATGTAATGAGCAATAACGGCTACGACACCATCGCAGAAGTCAAAGCGTTTGCCCTCACCGAACTGCACACGGGTAATATCGATATCTTCCATATCGGCCCAAGCCAAGACAGCTGCATTATTAACCGGCATCGTTACAACACCGTGGGCATCGGCAGCTACAGCGAATGCGGGTTTAACAATACCGACAACATTGATACCTACTTGCTCGCAGGCGGTGCAGAGCCCCGAGTGATTCAGCCATCCGAGCGCGGCGAAATTGCCTATTTGGGGGTCTGCACTGGCTGTCATTCCTACCGTGGCGTCTTAATCGGCCCAGCGGTGGAAGAAATACAGGCCAGATATGCGGGTAATCCAGAGGGCATTGTCAGCTATATTAATGCGCCCTTTAAAATTCGCCCCGAGTATCCCGAAATGCCTGCGCAAAATTACCTTGATGCGGAAACACAAATGGCCGTGGCAGACTATATGCTCAACATCAAGCCCCACGCCCAAACAGAGGCAGAGTGATGTAGCTCAAGCACCCTCCTCCTGCAGCAGCGCCAACATTTGCTTGGCCGCTGCTGACAGCGGGTGGCGGCGGCGGGTAAACACCCCCACCTGACGTTCAATCACCGGCCCCACCAATGGCCGACACACAGCGCCCAACGCAGTCATTTGTTCAGCGCAGAGCGCAGGCACCAGCGCCACACCCATACCCGCAGCCACCAGAGCACCTACGGTCGTCAGCTGAAAAGCTTCAAAGGTCTGCGGTGGCTCAATGCCCGACGCCCTTACAGCACGATCAAGCCAGCCCCGCGTCGCCGAGCCTCGATTTAAGGCCACTAGGGTTTCACTGAGCAAATCGCGAAAGGTCAGCTCGGGCTTGTCCAACAAATGATGCTGGGGGGGTAAAATTGCGATAAAGCAGTCGTTGAACAGCGGCTTAAAATCGATGCCCTCCATGCTGTCCGACTCAAAGGTAATGCCCAAATCAACCCGACCCGACTGCACGGCGGCAATCACGTCTTCCATCACCACATCGTGGACGCTAATACTGATATTCGAAAACCGCTGGCCATATTTGACCAACAACTGTGGCAGTCGATTACTGGCGTAGGACGGCATCGCAGCAATGGTTAACTTGCCGCGCTGCAGGGCAAACATCTGCCGCAAGTCCTCAAAGCCCTCCGTCCAGTCTGCCAGCAGACGCTTCGCCACGGGCAAAAATTGCTGCCCCTCGGGCGTCAGCGTCACAGATCGCGTTGAACGAGCAAATAGAGGCCCACCAGTCGCCCTCTCGAGGTTTCTTATCGCCACGCTCAGTGCGGGCTGTGATAGGTGTAAGCGCTCACATGCCTCGGCAAAACTGCCGGTCTCGGCAACCGCAACAAATCCGCGCAATTGTTTTAAAGTGATAGTCATAGCGATATTTATTCATAGATCTTATCTATTAATCAATCGTTTATTACAATTTGTATTATTTATAGGAGTCGGGCACCCTGCATCACGACTCCCTTTCAAGGCCGACCCCATGCACAGTGCGACAAACAGCGCCCCCCTATGGCAACCGAGCAACCAACGCATCAATGAATCCAATATGATGGCTTTTGCACGGCAGGTGCAGTCTGAACTTGGCCTCAGTTTTACCAACTACGACGAGCTACAGCAGTGGTCAATCACAGAGCCCGAACAGTTTTGGCGCCAGGTTTGGCAGTTTACGGATATTCGAGCAACACAACCTTGGCAGCAGGTACTCGATCAGGCCACGCAATTTCCCGGCGCAAAATGGTTCACTGGGGCAAAGTTGAACTTTGCAGAAAATTTACTGCGCAACCGCAGCGACAAAACGGCGCTTATTTGTCGTCTGGAAAATGGCAGCCGCACGACCCTTAGTTACGCTCAGCTCTACCAGCAGGTCAGTGCCTGTGCTGCGGCGCTGCGGATCAAGGGCGTTAAAACCGGTGACAGAGTGGCAGGGTTTATGCCCAACATCGCCGAAACCGTGGTCGCTATGCTGGCAACCACCAGCATTGGCGCGATCTGGTCTTCCTGCTCGCCAGATTTTGGCATTAATGGCGTGATGGATCGCTTTGGGCAGATTGAGCCAAAGGTGTTATTCGGCTGTGACGGCTATTTTTATAACGGCAAAACCATTGACTCGCTGCCGCGACTGCGCGAGATCTGCAACAATATCGCCAGTATCGAAACATTGGTTGTAGTCCCCGTTAGCTGCGCGGACCCTTCCATTGAAGCCTTCCCAAAAGAGATTTTGTGGTCGGACTTTCTAGTTCCAGACAGCCCAGAGCTGTGCTTCGAGCAACTGCCATTCGATCACCCGCTCTACATCATGTACTCGTCAGGCACCACTGGGGTGCCGAAATGTATTGTCCACAGCGCTGGCGGCAGCTTAATCCAACACCTTAAGGAACAACAATTACACGTTGATCTAAAACCCGACGATTGCCTTTTTTTCTACAGCACCTGCGGCTGGATGATGTGGAACTGGTTGGTGAGCGGCTTGGCCTCTCAAGCGACTTTGCTGCTCTACGATGGCTCACCGTTTTACCCTGACGCCAAAGCCTTAATCGATATCGCGGAGCAAGAGAGCGTCAGTATATTTGGCACCAGCGCCAAGTACATCAGCGCACTGGAAAAGGCCGGTGTCGCGCCACGCAAGACCCATAACCTCTCCCATTTAAAAACCTTACTCTCGACAGGATCACCCCTGTCACAGGAAAGTTTCCGCTATGTGTACCGCGAGATAAAAGGCGATTTATGCTTAGCCTCTATTTCCGGCGGTACTGATATTCTCTCCTGCTTTGTGCTGGGCAACCCATGCCTGCCCGTCTGGGAGGGCGAAATTCAATGTCGCGGCCTCGGCATGGCTGTGGAAATCTGGGATGACCAAGGAACCCCCGTCACAGAACAAAAAGGCGAACTGGTGTGTACCAAGCCCTTCCCAAGCGCACCCATTTATTTCTGGAATGATCCCAATAACAAGAAATACCTCGCCGCCTATTTTGCCACCTACCCCGGCATTTGGGCGCAAGGGGATTACGGTGAAATCACCGCCCACAATGGCGTCATTATTCACGGCCGTTCCGATGCGGTGCTAAACCCAGGCGGTGTGAGAATTGGCACAGCTGAGATTTATCGCCAAGTTGAAAAACTGCCCGAGGTCGTTGATAGCCTCTGTATTGGGCAGACATGGGAAGATGATGTGCGGGTCGTCTTGTTTGTGGTGCTGCGAGAGGGTATCGCGCTCACCGAGTCGTTGCAGCAAACGATTCGCAGCACCATCCGCCAAGAGACCACACCGCGCCATGTGCCCGCCAAAATTGTTGCCGTAAAGGATATTCCGCGCACCATCAGCGGAAAAATTGTCGAGCTAGCGGTGCGCAAAGTTGTTCATGGCGAGACTGTGACCAACACCGACGCGCTGGCCAATCCACAGGCGCTAGAGCTCTTCAAAGATCTTCCAGAACTGCAGATATGAAACTCCAAATAGAGCCACCAGACGGACTGGGAGTGACACTCACTGGCGTCTAAGGCAAGGGGTTTAGTCGGCAAATTTATTTATTGTTTAGTCATTGCGTAAAGCGCTGATGTACCCTAAAGTCAGCGCGCATCCCGCAGCACTGTCGGCTTAAATCCGCGCTAAGATCCGCGCTAAACTGGCAGCGACTATAAGTTTCTGACGCACACTCAAGGATCACAATTGAGCGCACATGTTCTCGATCAAAACGTCCTATTCACTGACGGCAATCACGGTGGCCAAGATCTTTTGTTCGAGTCAATCGCCAGCGACCTTTTACAAAAAGGCTTTAGCATCAATCACAATGCCCTGCCCATCGATTTGGCTGAAATCCTACTGCAGCAAGCGCAAAGTCTCTCTCCGCAACAATTGACACCGGCCAGCACAGGACGCAAACAACAGCGCACACTCAATACCTTTGTTCGCAGTGATAATATTTGCTGGATCGAGGGCGAGTCCTCCGCTGAGGCTGAGTGGCTAGTTTGGGCTGAGCAACTACAGGTGTTTCTCAATAGACGTCTGTTTTTAGGTTTGTTCTCTTTTGAAAGTCACTTTGCGCAGTACGAGCCTGGCGATTTTTATAAAAAACATTTCGACGCATTCAAGGCAGACCCGCTGGATAAGCAAGCACAGCAACTGACCAATCGGGTTTTGTCGATTGTCTTTTATCTCAATCCGGGATGGCTGCCAACTGATGGCGGAGAGCTGCTGATGTATACGGGTGACGACAAGCAAGAAGAAGTTAAAATAACACCAAGCTTCAACACCTTAGTCGCCTTTCTCAGCGAAGAATTTCCCCACGAAGTGCTGAAAACTCAACGTACCCGAAATTCGATTGCCGGTTGGTACAGAGTCAATTGCTCGCGACTCGATCGCGTGGATCCGCCGCTGTAGCTAGAGCTCTTGGCTGTCGTGATCGTCGAGATCGTTAGCGCGAATAAGCGTCTGCACATCTGACACGTAGCGTTCCCCTAACTCTGAATAATGCAGTAAATTTTCTGCCAATTCTTCACCGCGAAGATCGGCATCTTCTGCTCGCAGGCGAGCCCGATTGACGCGCAGCGCACGGTATGCGCGATTGGTATTGATATTGCGGATATAGGACTTAACCGAATCAGCAACGCTACTGAATTTAGCCACCTGATGGTCAGCATCATCGTCTCTATCGCGGGGCACCAACCCGCAATTTTCACTAAAGCACCATTGACCAAACAGATTGTTGCCCTGGCGGGCAAAGCGCGATGTTCCCCAACCCGACTCAATTGCGGCCTGAGCCAAAGCGAGTGAAGGCGGAATAATATCGACACGCAGGACGAGAAGCTGCTTGGTTTGATCATCCTCTAGCATGTTGTGATCAACCCGATACTCTTCTGCGAGACTGAGAATAAAGTTTTTTTCTGAATAGGAGAGCGACTCAAAATCTTTGCCCACCAACTGCAAAAGCCTACTGCGCTGTTTTTCGATAACCTGATTGTGTTCATTAATCAACGGTAAAAGATAATCGAAGAAGGCACTTTTCTTTTCACCCACATTATCAAAGTTGGTGAAATCGGGCAGCGAGTCCTGTTTGTACTGAAGCAGTGGCGACCCAACACCTATACTACTGCTGAGGGCTATGGCGGCAATAAGGACAAGTTTTTTCTTATTATTATTTTTGAACATAGGCTTTAAACCTAAATGATTCAATCTTGTTTCGCTTAATTGTGAGCGAAGAATAACCAACTTATCCTCAAAATGCGATACTTTTCAACTTACATAAAATTCGTACACACTAGCTATTAAGCTTTAAATCAGCAATGAGCTTGCGTGCCGCTAGTGCAAAAAATACCGCTGCGGCTATATTAATGAAGGACATAACTGCCATCGCATAGCGCAGCGATTCAGAGCCAAAACTCGGCGCAAAGGCGTCACTCAACAGGCCAACACAGAGCGGACCCATGCCCAACCCAATCAAATTAAGAATTAAAAAGAGCACTGCCGATGCCATTGCGCGCATACTCGGGCGCACCAATGCGTGAGCCATCGCGATAACAGGGCCAAGATAAAAGCCGCCGATCATCACGCCAAAAAACAGACAAACTAGCGCCATGTTCGGGTCGGGTAGCATCACTGCAGCCAGTATTAACGGCACATTGATCGCTGAGGGAATCGACGCTATCCACATATACCAGCGCTTGTCATTGCGCGCTAATCGATCGGCAAAGAAACCTCCCGCAAAGGTTCCTATGGCACCACCGATGCCGGAAATCAGCGCTAGACTGGTTCCCACTTCAAGCGGACCAAACCCATGGGAGCGAATTAAAAACGATGGCATAAAATTGCCAATACCGTAACTACTGAAGGCATTTAAACCTGCACCAATGGCAAATAGCCGAAAGGAGGGCAAGCTTCGCAAGGTATCCAGCGTTTCGCGAAAAGACGCAGGCACTTCCCCTGCACGTCCATCAAGGCCGCCACGCAGCGGTTCACGGATGGTAAAACGAACCAGTAGCGCGACTAAAAATCCCGGAACGCCAACAACAAAAAATGCCACGCGCCAGCCGAACTCGCTGTTAATCCAGCCACCAATCAAAAAACCAAATAGAACACCAAGGTAGACACCTGTGGAATAAAAAGAGAGCGCACTAGCGCGCCTCTCTGGGGGGTAATAGTCTGAAATAATAGAGTGTGCGGGCGGACTGCCTCCAGCCTCACCGACACCGACACCAATTCGTGCGAGCAGTAACTGCCAATAATTTTGCGTCAGGCCCGACAGTGCGGTCATGCCGCTCCAGACGGTAATGGCCAGCGAGATAATATTGCGGCGGTTGCCAAGGTCCGCCCAGCGCGCAATCGGAATGCCCACACTGACATAAAAAATAGCGAAGGCAAAGCCGGTTAACAGCCCTAGCTGGGAATCGGACAACCCCATATCAATCTTGATCGACTCCTGCAAAATAACCAATATTTGCCGGTCGATAAAATTGAGTGCGTAAACTAACGTGAGCAAAACCAACACGTAGCGACGATAGTTTTTGGATGGCGCGGGATTAGATGGTGCGTTAACAGCCGAATCAGACATAAAACTCTCTTCTTATAATTTTTGAGTCTCTCTTCGCCCTCTTTTGAAGCAAGGGCCTGTGACAAAAGGTACAGCAAACTCTAATAAATAACTGTGGCAAACTAGCGCCTAACAAACGCGCCTACCGCTTAAATACCGATAGGTCGCACTCGCCATTAACACTCACCGCTATCTTAAAATAAGCCCTGGCACTTCAGGCGCCGTTAGTTCATCTGCATCGACAACGGGCAATAACACACTTCGCGCACCTACTTTCAACGTCGACACTGCAGCTGTCGGACAACTGCCATCTTTAATGTAGCCAATTGCGGCCGCTAAGCGCGCTTCGAGCGGATCACCCAACGCGTGAGAAAAATCATCGGCGACCACACAACCACGCACATTGGCACCGAACAGATCATCGGTGTCGGAGGGAATAAATCCGTCGGCATAATCACCAAAACCTTTCGCATTTTCACCGCGGAACTGAATAGTGAAATAAGTCGTACCGCAGTTATCAATACCGTAAAAACCGTAGGGTTTCCCGCGTGTGGTCTGACCAACAATAACCACTTCCACATCGATACCGCGCAAGCCATTAATAAATGCTTCACTCGCCGACGCCGTGCCGCCACCTGTCAACACAAATACCCTCGGCAGATTTAGTGTTGGTAGCTGGGTACCCTCGCTTACGGAGAAGCCCGAGGCTTTAGACAAAAAATTGGTCGGGGCTAGCAAGCGACCAGTAATCGGGTTGTACACCGTGTACTTGTCGTTGAAAACAGTCTCTTGGAAGACTTTGCCAATTGACGCGTCGCCAACCACCATGTAGCCCAATTCAGCGGCAATATCTAAATAACCGCCGCCGTTGTACCGCATATCAATCACCAACTCATCGATCGACGTTGATGCCAATTGAATAACGGCTTCGCGCAGAAGCCGCTCAGATTCACCCAGATAATCGTTGAACGTCATATAGCCAATGCGCTTGTTGCCAACTGTCAGCGTCTTGGTATTTTGCACAGCGACAGAGGTGATCTCACTGCTCACTAACGTTACAGTGCGCGGAGTCGAAGACCCTAAATCGCGTATCACAAATGTATGCTGTTCGCCGAGCGCCTGAGGGAAAAGGCCTGCATTGAGAATATTCGCATCACCGCTTTCGACAAGTGCGCCATCCACTTCGATCAGTTCTGCGCCGCGGCTGATGCCATTTTCTGATGCAGGTGAGTTTGGCTCGGTAAAAGCCACCAAAATACTGCGCGGGCGCGCTGACTTTAAAACCGCCAATTCCATCCCATAGCCCGCAGAAATCCCGGACTGCGACAAGCGCTTCCACTCTTCAGTGTCGTAGGTGAAATGGAAGGCATCTTTGGGGTTCCCTGAAGGCGTGACAGCATCGGTTTTAAGCAATGCAAAATACTCTAAATTACCGTCAACCGTATTGGGGTCAATGTCGGCCAGTTCGCGATACCAAAGATAGGTATCATGGCTAAAAGAGCGAATCCAGAAATTCTCGTCGACAACGGAACCCGGCGTGTCTTGATACTCACTATTTGAGCGTGGATTGGCGCAAATATTTTCATAGTTGGACGCCGGTTCATATTGACCTGGAACCCACTCAGAGGGCGGCGGCACTGGCGTAGGGGGAACAACCACCACGGGGTCTGGGCCACTTGAACCACCGCCACCACCACAGGCTACTAAAAGAAGACATCCAACAAGAACAACATATTTATTCATTTATACAGTTCCAACCGACAGGCACGATTTGTAATTATTATTGGTATCCTTTTCGATGCAGCGAAATCCCTATCGGACCAGCGTCCTACACTACCGCTGAAGTCTGGCGTATGCAATGCCGCAAAGAGATACGGCTCGCTAAAGGCCCCCGTTTAGCATCAATAATATGACACAATAAGCATAAAAACGCAGCGCTTGAAGTTTTGCCGACTTGCTGTATCTTATAAACCTTGCAACCAACGGCTTACAACGCCAGAGACACTGTTAACCCATGAGCTTCGCCCTTTTGAAAAAGTTTACCGCGCTCTGTCTGACATTGGCATTTCTCTGCCAAAATGTCGCCAGCGCGGCACCCTGCTCAATGTACGCGAACAACTCCGCGCCCGAGGCCTTATCAACTGCGACAATAGATACAGCACCGATAGATCACTCAATGCATCACTCCTCGGGTCACTCCATGAGTAACTCGATCAATAACTCCCTTGATAGCGGGGCAACCACAACTGCCGATACCCCAAATGCTCATGCAACAGCGCATGAAGAGATGCTTGGTGCTGCTGAGCATAACTGTTGCGATACCAACCTATGCTCCACCATGAGCTGCAGCAGCGCCGCAATACCGACAACTATCCTACAGACCATTGCAGCGCAGCGTCCGTCAGTGCATCACGACAGCTATCACTTTTCCTCCTTTTCTTTTCGAGAAATTTTTCCGCACAAACCTCCGATTCTCGGCTAGCCCGGGATACCTGCGCCCAAAATTCAGGTTTTAGCGAGAGCTAAGCGGACTGCGCAACACCTTCAAGCATAGGCTTAACTCTCCGGTTCTCAATTTTTTTAACTGTTTTTACACGGCTGTCTTTACAAGGCTGTCTTTACAAGACGATGCATCACTGGAGTAAACCCATGAAACTTTCTCGTTCAACCCTCGCGGGCACTGTACTAGGCGTTGTGCTCGGCGCAGTACTAACTGCCGCCCTGCTGCCTTATTTGTCCCCAGCACCCGCGGCAGAGACACTGACGAAAGAGCGCAAACCTGACTATTGGGTTGCGCCGATGGATGCCAACTATCGACGCGATAAACCGGGAAAGTCGCCCATGGGTATGGACCTTATTCCTGTCTACAGCGATGAAAACGCTGCAACAGGCGGGCCGTCACGGAGTGATAAGGGACAAATTTCTATTGCCCCTGAAATGATTAACAACCTCAGCGTGCGCACCGCCACCGCAGAATGGGGGGCGCTGCAGAGTTCAATTAATAGCGTCGGCTATGTGAAATACGATGAAGACCGCATGGTGCATATTCACCCGCGCGTCGAGGGCTGGGTGGACAAGCTATACACCAAAGCCGCTGGAGATCCGGTCAAAAAAGGCGACCCACTTTATGCCCTGTACTCGCCACAACTGGTCAACGCGCAAGAAGAATTTTTACTGGCAGTGCGCAGCGACAACAAACGGTTGATTCAAGCGTCTGCCAATCGATTAAAAGTGTTTCATATTGATGATGCGTTTATTACTGCATTGCGCAAAACACAGCAGGTCCAGCAGACCGTTAAATTTTATGCCCCACAATCAGGCGTAATCGACAACTTGCCCATTCGCGAAGGCTTTTACGTCAAGCCCGACACTACCATGATGTCTATCGCCACCCTGGAAGATGTTTGGGTCGAAGTCGAAATCTTCGAACGCCAAGTCTCCCTTATCGAAACAGGTCTGCCGGTGGCTATCACTATGGATTATCAGCCCAATGAAATCTGGCATGGCGTGATTGACTATATTTACCCCACCCTCGATCCACAGACCAGAACCCTGCGCGTACGTGTGCGTGTCGCGAACAAAGATGCCGCGCTTAAGCCAAATATGTTTGCCCAAGTCGCAATAGAAACCAAACCACGGCCGCGCGCCCTGCTGGTTCCCCGAGACGCAGTCATTCGCACTGGCAGTCAAAATAGAGTTGTCTTGGCGCTTGGTGATGGTCGTTTCAAGTCGGTGGCGGTTGATCTTGGCAACTCCAATGCGCTTTACAGCGAGATTAAAGGCGGCCTAGAGCCGGACGACCAAGTGGTGGTGTCGGCACAGTTTTTATTGGACTCTGAGTCTAGCAAAACCTCTAACTTTGCCCGAATGTCTAGCGACGAGGCGGATCATAGGGGAATGGATCACGGCGCTATGAACCACGGAGCTATGAATCATGAAGCTATGAACCACGAAGCTATGAATCATGAAACGATGAATCATGGCGAGATGAATCATGGCGAGATAAATGACGAAGCCATGGATCACAGCAAAATGGATCACAGCAAAATGGACCATAGCAAAATGAACCACAGCGAATAAGGAGACTGCCATGATTGCCGCTATTATTCGCTGGTCCATCCATCAGCGCTTTTTTGTCCTACTTACCAGTTTTATCTTGGTTGGTGCAGGGCTCTTTTCCCTAAAGCAAACCCCCGTCGATGCCATTCCCGACCTCTCCGACGTGCAGGTGATAATAAAAACCTCCTACCCCGGCCAAGCGCCCCAGGTGGTTGAAGATCAGGTGACCTACCCGCTCACCAGCGCCATGCTATCGGTACCGGGCGCGGTCAACGTGCGCGGCTACTCCTTTTTTGGCGACTCCTACGTCTACGTGATCTTCGATGAGAGCACCGATCTCTACTGGGCGCGCAGCCGCGTACTTGAATATTTAAGTCAGGTCGCACCATCACTTCCCGACAGCGCCAAACCGCAACTTGGCCCCGACGCGACCGGCGTCGGCTGGGTCTATCTCTACGCGTTGGTAGATCGCAGCGGTAAGCATGACATCAGCCAACTGCGCAGTATGCAAGACTGGTTTTTGAAGTACGAACTGCAAACGGTACCCGGCGTTTCCGAGGTGGCCAGTATGGGCGGAATGGTCAAGCAGTATCAGGTGACGGTAAATCCAGAAAAATTGCGCGCACTCGGTATTCCACTCGCCCATATTCAGACGGCGATTAAGCGCGGCAATCAAGAGGTCGGCGCCTCGGTCGTTGAAATGGCCGAAGCTGAATACATGGTGCGCGCCTCCGGTTACATCAAAGATCGCAGCGACCTCGCCAATATCCCATTGGGTGTCAATCAAAACGGCGCGCCATTACTGTTGCAAGATGTTGCTGAGATCAATGTTGGCCCACAAATGCGCCGCGGCATTACCGAACTCAACGGTGAAGGCGAAGCCGCCGGGGCAGTGGTTGTGATGCGCTTCGGTGAAAATGCTCAGACAACCATCAAAGCGGTAAAAGAAAAGCTTGAGCAGCTGAAAAAAGGGCTGCCAGAGGGCGTCGAAATTATCACTGTCTACGACCGCTCAGGATTAATTGACCGAGCGGTTGAAAATCTTTGGTACAAGCTGTTGGAAGAGTTTTTGGTTGTTGCCGCAGTGTGCCTTGTGTTTTTGTTTCATCTGCGCTCTTCCTTGGTGGCAATTATTAGCTTGCCCGTGGCTATTCTGACTGCCTTTATCGTTATGCGCCTGCAAGGGATTAACGCCAATATTATGTCCCTCGGTGGTATTGCGATTGCCATCGGTGCCATGATCGACGGCGCCATCGTTATGATCGAAAATATGCACAAGCATACGGAAAAAACACCGCTTACTGATGAGAACCGCTGGCAAGTCGTCACCAAAGCAGCCACGGAAGTAGGTCCTGCGCTGTTTTTTAGCTTGCTGATTATTACCGTTAGTTTCTTGCCGGTCTTCACTCTAGAAGCGCAGGAGGGGCGTATGTTTTCGCCACTCGCCTTCACTAAAACCTACGCTATGGCTGCCGCTGCGCTACTGGCGATAACCCTCGTTCCCGTGCTGATGGGCTATTTTATTCGCGGTAAAATTCGCCATGAACAGCAAAATCCAATTAACCGTCTCTTGGTGGGTGCATACCAACCGATTCTCAAGGGAGTCCTTCAGTTTCCCAAAAGCACTTTGCTGCTTGCCTGCCTGCTGGCGACAACGGCGCTTTATCCTCTCGGCAAAATAGGCAGTGAATTTATGCCGCCACTGGACGAGGGCGACCTGATGTATATGCCGACGACCTACCCCGGCATTTCGATTGGCAAGGCCCGTGAATTGCTACAACAGACCGACCGTTTAATCCGCACCCTACCGGAAGTAAAGTCTGTTTTTGGCAAGGTCGGTCGTGCGGAAACAGCCACCGACCCGGCGCCGCTGTCGATGATTGAAACCTTTATTCAACTCAAAGACCGCAGCGAATGGCGCGAGGGAGTGACACCGGAAAGCTTGCGACAAGAGCTGGATGCTCTGGTGAATATTCCGGGAGTGACCAATGCCTGGGTCATGCCGATCAAAACACGTATCGACATGCTGGCAACTGGCATAAAGACCCCGGTTGGAATAAAAATCGCCGGCCCTGATTTGGCGGTGATCCAAAACATTGGCACTCAGCTTGAAATACTGCTTCAGGATTTACCGGGCACCGCGTCCGTCTACTCGGAGCGTGTCGCTGGTGGCCGCTATCTGAACGTCGATATCGACCGCAACAAAGCCGCTCGTTTCGGACTCAATATCGCCGACGTGCAGCAAGTGATCAGCTCTGCCATTGGCGGCATGAATGTCGCGCAAACCGTGGAGGGCCGCGAGCGCTATCCAATCAATTTGCGCTATGAACAGCGCTACCGCAACTCACCTGAGCAATTAACCTTGCTGCCCATTGTCACTCCCAATGGCACGCACATTGCGCTAGGCGATGTCGCCTCTGTCACCGTTGAAGATGGCCCGGCAGGTATCAAAAGTGAGAATGCGCGCACCAATGGCTGGACCTATATTGATATCGACGGCATTGATGTGGGCAGCTATGTCGCCGCGGCTCAGAAGAGGGTGCAGGAGAAATTGGTTGTGCCAGCAGGTTATTCGATCACCTGGTCGGGCCAATACCAATATATGCAGCGCGCACAAGCCAAACTCATGTATGTGGTGCCGCTGACGCTGGCGCTGATTGTGCTGCTGTTATTTATCCACTTCCGCCGAGCGGATGAGGTGCTGATGATTATGGCAACACTGCCCTTTGCGCTGGTGGGAAGCCTCTGGTTAATGTTTTGGCAAGGTTTTAACTTTTCGATCCCGGTGGCCGTCGGCTTTATCGCCTTGGCCGGTGTTGCTATCGAGATTAGCGTGTTGATGCTGCTCTATCTCAATCAGGCGTTGGACAGGAAGCGCGAGCAAGCGGTAAGCGAAGGACGGGCACTGAGTCGCGCGGATATTCGCAGCGCTATCACTGCCGGTGCAGGCCTCCGTGTCCGCCCCATTATTATGACGGCCGCGGCAATTATTATTGGCTTGCTGCCAATACTGTATGGCACGGGGACAGGGTCGGAAGTGATGAGTCGCATCGCGGCCCCAATGGTGGGCGGTATGCTCAGCGCGGTGGTTCTGACGCTGCTGGTACTGCCGAGCGTCTATCTACTCTGGCGCGGGAAAGGGCTGCAAAACTAGTGAGATAACCTTGCTATTCGAGAGGCACAAAAAAACGCTGCGTAAGGTCATCGCGCAGCGTTTTTTTTAAAGGTTTATCGCAGACAGATTACTTACTGCCTGCAACACAGAAAGTGCTTACAGCTTAACGCGAGACTTGTATTCGTTAGTCGCCGTATCAATCTCAATGGCATCTCCGGTGTCGCAAAACGCAGCAACCTGCAATTCAAAACCGTTCATTAAGCGCGCAGTCTTCATGACTTTGCCCGATGTATCACCGCGAGCGGCTGGCTCTGAGTACTCAATAACACGAACAACAGTCTTTGGTGGCGTCAGAGAGATGGGGCGCTCATTGTAGAAGGTAATCTCACAAACATCCGTCATACCGTCTTCGATGTAATTAATCATGTCGCCAAGATCGTCTTCGGACAGTTCGTACTGGTTGTACTCCTCGTCAACAAAAACATAGGCTGGGTCGGAAAAATAGGAATAGGTAACGTCCTTTTTCTCTAACACCACAGTGTCAAACTTGTCGTCGGCCTTGTAGACCGTTTCAGTCAGAACGCCGGTAAGAATATTTTTCAGCTTCATTTTAACGATAGCTGAGTTGCGGCCAGACTTGGTCATATCTGACTTTTGCAGAACCCAGGGTGAGTCGTTGATCATAATGACATGGCCAGCGCGACATTCTTGAGCGGTTTTCATAACTAAACTCCAGTGATTTTAAGCCTATCTTTTTAGGGGAGCGACTATACCAGCTTTGTGCAAAATTGCACCATCTTGGCAGCGAGATCAGTCTTGCCAGACTGCAACAATGCCCAACTGCGGGCCTGTCGTGACAGTGTGGGCAGTTCGGCCAGTGCCTGTTGCCACGGCTCAACCATCGACGCCTGCGTATTCCACGCCATCCACAATGCCGTGACGGCGGCGGCCTGCTCAGGCGTTAAACCTTCGGTGTACCGGGTCAAAAAGGCCTGCAGTTTGATCAAATGCTCACCCTCTTGCGGATAGATATGCCACAGAAGCGGTTTGCCCGCCCACAGTGCACGCACCAAAGAGTCCTCGCCACGAACAATATTAAAATCGCAGCTCCAGAGCAGGTGGTCGTATTCAGCCTGCGCTAAGAAAGGGATTGCCTGAACCGTCAATGCACCGCGGGTTATGGCTTGCCCTAAAGGTAAGGATTCACCTAAGTAGCTTTCTATCGACGCTACCACTCGGCCCATGGGCACCAAGACACAGTGTTTCTGCGAAAACTGTTCCATCGCCCTGAGCAGCTCCGGCAAGGCGCTGTTTTCATAGCTAAAGAGTGAGACTAGACGGGTGTGGTGATCGCACTGAACATTGAGTTGTTTGAGAAAAAGACTGCGATAAGTCGAGTGAGATTGCCACTGGTCGCGCCGCTCAATCACATCGCGCTCGCGCAAAATACCGCCGGTGTGCGCTGAAAATCCGGGCACAAATAGTACTTTTCGAAGGCCGGTCTGGGCATCTATTGAGGGCAGCGAATGGTACTCATCGGCCCAAGGTTCGGCGGTGAGGTATTCCAAATTAAACCAAATAGGCGCTTCCTCGCGCGCCGCCATAGCTTCGATATAGGCTGCAGGGAGATTACAGGCAAAACCTTCAACCACAACGTCTGCCGCTCCGTCGCTAGTCTCAGGTGTGCAATTTTCCCCTTGCCAATGGCGAACATCGACACCTTCCAGCCACTGCTGGTCGCACTCTTGCAACGTTGGGCACAAGGCCCGAAACGGCGCCAACTGATCAACCCAGAGCCGCACGCTCAGGTTGTATTCCGCAGCAAGTTGGCGTGCGAGGCGCCAACAGACGCCAATGTCGCCAAAGTTATCGACCACTGCGCAGAAGATATCCCAGCGCGGCACAGCCTTATCAATTGTTACTTGCACGGTTTTGGCATCCATTGGCCGACAGTGTCAAACTAGTCTTAATCGTTTTTAAATATTTGCACAACCAGCGTGCCATGCTTGTCGATGGATGCGCGGTACATCCCTGACGAGTTGAAGGAGAAGGCCACATTAGCCTCTTTATCAACACCGACCACGCCACCGCTTCCGCCCATTTCAACAAGTTTATCCATCACCACTTCGTCCGCCGCCTGCTGCAGTGACAGCCTTTTATACGCCAGTCGTGCACAAATATCGGAGGCCACTGCTGCGCGAATAAAATATTCGCCGTGGCCAGTGGCAGAGATTCCGCAGGAATTGTTGTCAGCATAGGTGCCGGCACCAATAATCGGGGCATCGCCAATACGACCAAAGCGCTTATTGGTCATTCCGCCAGTAGAGGTTCCCGCGGCAATATCGCCCCGCTGATCAATGGCTACCGCACCCACTGTGCCAAACTTTTTCTCATCCGCTTGGTATTTTTCAACAACGCGATCACTGGGATCTTCAGACAGTGCCACACCGCCCTCTTCAGCCAGAACACGCTCTAACTGACGCTGACGGCGCTCGGTTTTGAAATAATCGTTAGTGACAAATGCGAACCCCTGCTGCTCAGCAAATACCTCAGCACCGGCGCCGGCCAACATCACGTGGGGCGAGTGCTCAAGCACCGCATTGGCTAAGTTAATTGGATTTTTAATTCGCGTCAGCGCAGCGACCGCACCGGCATTTAATGTGCGCCCTTCCATAATCGAGGCATCCAGTTCCACATTGCCATCGTGATTGAGCACTGCGCCATGACCAGCATTAAACAGCGGAGAGTCTTCCATAATATTAATGGATGCGATGACGGCATCGCGGCTCGAACCGCCGCCAAGCAAAATGCTATGACCCGCACGTATCGCTCGAGCAAGTATCTCGCGGTATTCCGCTTCAACCTCTGGGGTCATTAATTCGCGCTGAATCGTGCCTGCGCCACCGTGAATAACCATTGCCACAGGATTTTTTTCCGCTGCCAACGTCATATTTGCCACCCCGACCAGAGCCACTGCCATCATTGCAAAAATTGTCTTCATCATGCGTCTCACAAATGCTATTTAAGTCAAGAATAGTAACACCAATCACTGCGCTACCCTACCGTGTATAAAATCATCGCAGCAGATTTTATTCAGCAAAAATTAATAGTCAGGCTTCCATTTCAACTGAAATCCTTCGATGCCGGAGGCGCCACCTGTTGAACTTTCAAGGGTTAGGGTGGGCGTCAATTCGATGGTGATATTACCTCGCCATGGCTGCGATGGGTTGGGGGTTCGCTCAAGCTCTAAGTAGACTTTTTCATTAAGGTATTTACCGACACCCAAATTGACACCGGTGTCGCCATTGACATCTTTTTCAGTGTCGATGGTCAGGGTGTCAACGCCCAATATTTCCCGTGTGCCTCCCACTGGATCAAAAAAGCCAGCGCCACCAGTGCGCAGAGTTTGCACGGCAGCGGCAAGCTGAACGGCCTCAAAGGGCGTGATATTTTGCAGGGTTTTACCAAAAATAATAAAGGCGATAATTTCATCTTCTGGCAGGGGAGGAACGGCGGATAATGCTAAGGTAATCGCGTCATCGCGACCGTTAATATCAACGTTAATTTGCTATCCCGCTTTTTTGTAGACGCCCGATACCGTCATGGCAATTGCATTATTGGCAAAACTCACCTGGCCGTTCTTAAGTTTGAACTTTTTGCCAAAGAGTTCGAACACCCCGCGCACTGTGGTGAACCGGCCTTGGTAATCCAGCGCTTGTGGCGTGCCTTTGATGGCGATTTGCCCTTTCATTTGCGTCTCGAGTCCATGCCCACGCAAATAGGCTTTTTGTGTTGCGGCAATCTCAGCACGCATACCTTAGCGAAAATATTACGCCCTACGCCTTTAGCCTCGGATTGCAACAACTCCCTCAGGAACTGAATAATGAGATTGCTTCCGCACTGATGTTGATCGACGCGGAAATCAATCGCCAAGCGGCGACCATTGCCTACGTCAATAATTTCAAATTAATGATGTGGGTTATTTTGGCTATTGTGCCTATGGTGTTCCTACTCCGCGGTCCCTCGCGAAGCAAGCCAGCGTAGCAAGCCGCCTAAGCGCACACTGCCGCAAGTTACAGTGTGCGGGCCAGTTCTCGCGCCGCCTGCAGCTTTGCCCTAAAGTTTAAATTACGCGCAGCACCGGCAACCGGCTGACTAGAAAACCAGGTCATCACAGTATCGGCTTTGCGATTGATATAAATAATCTGTCCGTGTATCCCGACGGCACAATATTCACCAATGGTCTCATCTAAAATCCACCACATATTGTGGTAAGCGGTCCACGGCTCTTCGCCATAGTTTGGATTTTTTGCCATATTGGCACGCAGCGTTGGTGTGATTTCTAAAGAGGCATCGACCCACTTTTTGGGAATCACCTGCTGGCCATTAAATCTGCCATGATCACGAATCATCATGCCAAAGCGCGCAGCATCGCGCAAAGTTGTGTTCACACCGCCAGTCATAACAGGCATAAAGGCTCTATCCACAGCGATGTAGGCGTCGTGTTCAGCGCCAAGCTTTGCCCAAATATTCTTTTGCAAAAACTCTTCAACCGGCTGTCCGCTAATACGCGCAATAAGCCAGCCCAACAGGTCAGCATTAGTCGAGTTGTAATCGAAGTTGGAGCCTGGCTCGATACTCAAATCAGGCTTGATATAGTGGGCCAAAAAATCGTGGACGCCCAATATTTTGGTGTTGCTCGGCTGAGCATCCCTGGCGCCTGGCAAATAGCCCATATTCATGGCTGGCGCATACTTGAGCGCAAAATCTGAGGTGAAGTCGGTATAGGTCTCTTTGAAATCAATGGCTGTCGCATGATCTAGCACGTGCTGAATGGTGACCCGCTCAAAACCACTGCCTTTCAGCTCTGGAATATAGTCCGCGGGTGACGCATTAAGATCGACCTTACCCTGTGCCACCAGCAAGCCGAAGGCACTGCTGGCCATGGATTTACTCATGGAAAACCAAATGTGTTGGGCGTCTGCATGAAAGCCATGAAAATACTTTTCGTAGACCAGTCGGTTGCCCTTCATCACCACCACGCCATCGGCATAGTTGCTTTCAAACAGATCATCGAAGGACTGCTGCTGTCCTTGAGCCGTGGTAAACAGACGCTGGCCTAAGGCTGGCTTTGAGGGACCAGGCAGCGGGAAAATCGTCCCCGCTCGGGGAATCATCACAATATTCAACGGTGCACCGGCATTGCGAAATGCCCATTTGTTCATGGGGTATTCACGATAATTTTGCATCGTGACTTGTGACTCTCGCGCAGGGGGTACGCCTTGCATGGGTTCTTGTGTGACGATAGGGTCAAGAGCACTGGCTGAGAAGCTTAATGCTGCAAGTAACATGGCACTTAATAGCCACGACGCGAGTAGCGAACTCAGATTTTGCACAGCCATGCTATTTTCCTTTTGGTTTTCTTATTTTTTTAATCTTAGAACGCAGAATCGCTATTATTGCTGTAGCTTCCACTTTTCCAGCAGAGCACTATTGTCTTGCTGCCATGGGTGAAAGCCATCTTGGAAAAACTCACTGTAGGCAGGTCGTCTATCCCGCAGCAAGCCACCCTCTGCAAAAAGAAACCTGAAGCCTTGCAGCCAAACACCTGCACTCCACAACTTGCCGTCCGCGCGCAACATGTGCCTGAGATTACGAAAAATATCCAGCGCCAGTAGCAATGTACCGCGACGCAGTGCCGCTTTGCGCATTTTTTCAGTACCGCCCACTGCGCAAAAAACATCAAATGCAACGGCTTTATGCTCCATTTCCTCAGCCGCATGCCACAGCCAAAGTTTTGCCATGGCTGGATCAACATCTTGCATAAATTGGTCATCGTCCAATATTTTTTCTGCCAGTACTGCGGTGATGTGTTCCATTGCAACTGTTCCCGCAAGCTGTTCTATGGCCGGCACATTTTTCCTGATCCATTTTTGACGTCGGCGGGCAGTGCGCTCAAGCGCGTTCAAATCATAGCCACGCTGTTCACAGAGCAATTCGTTATAGCGCTGGTGCTCGCGACGGTGGACACCTTCTTGACTGAAGAAATTCATCACTTCTTGTTTTAATTTTGGGTCACTGATGTCATCGCGAAAATGGCGCACCGATTCGATAAAAAACTGTTCGCCAAGGGGAAACGTGATCGACATGGCGTTAAACCAAGCGGTGGCAAAAACATTATTATTCATCCACTCGCGGGACAGTGAGGCCGCCAAATCATGTTTGCGGTCGCGGCGGTGAATGGCAACATCAAGCGGCGTGCTCGACTGCACGCTCATTGCTGAGCTCGACATATCTGATGTGGCTTGTGGTGAGTAACTCTGGCTCATATTCGGCTCTTATTATTATGTAATCGAGTAGAGTATAGGCCGCAAAAAATCCTCGGGCAATCGCTGTGCAATTAAGTGAGGGTTTATGCTTGCCTGATTATTGGGCGATTGCTGTTCCCCAATAATTGTAACCGGCAAACTTTGGCGTGCTCGGCAAGTACATTTGCTCCATCGACTGAATCTCAAAACCTGCGGCGCGAATCATCTCAGGAATATCGCGATTAAGGTGGCAGCCGCCGGCAATTTTTCCCCAGTACGGGTCGATTCGTCCCTGCCATTTGGCAACATTGCTGTCTGGGGCCAAGCCATGCTCACAAAAAATAAGCTTACCGCCGGGCTTCAGTACTCTAAGAATTTCTTTGCTCGCGGTCAGCGCATCGGGAATGGTGCACAGTGTATAGGTAATTAGGGCTGTATCAACGTGATTGTCTGGCAGTGAAATTGATTCTGCACCTGCCAATATAAACTCGACCTCCAGCCCTCTATCCACGGCCATCTTTTTAGCCATTGCATTGAGTTCTTCAGACGGATCAATTCCGATAATACGGCTGACCTTGCTGGTATCGTAAAAAGGCAGGTTGAGTCCTGAGCCGATGCCAACTTCAAGCACAAGGCCTGACGCCTGCGGAACCACTTTGGCACGCTGATAGAGAATGGGTTTTGAACCACAGGCGCAGTTCAAAAAGTGCGGCAAAATATGTTTGTCGTAAAAATTCATTCCGTTATCTCCTTTAGGCTCATTCGCCAAGCAAACTAGACACCGAGGAATTGTTCTGCGGTTAAGTCATAGCAGGTGCTATCTAGCGCTGCGACCAAGGCTAAATTCGTTGTTGCTTTCGGCAGCTCGTAGCGGAAGAAGAATGCCGTGGCGGCCAGTTTCCCTTGATAAAATGCAACGTCTGCGGCGACGCCGTTCTGCAAGCCATTGGCGGCAGCAACTGCCTGCTTTAACCACATCCAGGCGATAACAATGTGTCCAGCAGCGTCGAGAAAGAGTGTGGCATTGGCTAACGCTAATGCTTTATCGTCGCACTGAGCCACCGTCGCAATGGTTTGCTCCATAATCCCAAGTGCGCGACTTAAGGCAGTGGAGTATTCGCCAAGTGTGTTGTGGTGCGCTGCAGAGTCGAGGGTTCTCTGAATATCTTCGCGCAAAATAGCAACGGCTGCGCCATTGTGCATGTGCACCTTGCGACCCAAAATATCAAGCCCTTGAATACCCCATGTCCCCTCATGAATATGATTCAAACGATTATCTCGGTAGAGTCGCTCGACGGGATATTCTCGAGTGTAGCCGTACCCGCCCAGCACTTGGATGGCGAGCTTGTTGGCCTCTAGACAGTACTCTGAAGGCCAAGATTTGCAGATGGGTGTCAATAGTTCGAGTAGCAATTGCATGCGTGCAATTTCATCACGATCGCCGCTTATCTTTTGTTGATCAATAATTTGCGCACTGTAGTACATAAGCATCTGCGCACCTTCTATGAAGGCTTTTTGCGTCATTAGCATGCGCTTGATATCGGCGTGCTCGCTGATCATCACTTGCGGCAACTGCGGATTTTTGTCGGCTAAATGTCTGCCCTGTGGTCGATTGCGCGCGTAATCTAGCGAGTACAAATACCCGCCAAGCCCAGTCATAACTGCAGCCATACCTACAGAGATGCGCGCTTCGTTCATCATATGAAACATATTGGCTAAGCCATCATTCTCTTGGCCAACCAAGAAGCCGATGCAGTCGCCGTTCTCGCCAAAATTGAGCAAGGTATTGGTCGTACCGCGATTACCCATTTTGTGGTTCAGCCCGACCAGCGCAATGTTATTGCTTTCACCAAGAGTGCCGTCGCCATTCAAGCGCCGCTTGGGAACTAGGAATAACGAAATGCCTTTAACGCCATCGGGTCCGTTCGGAACCTTTGCCAGCACCATGTGAATGATGTTGTCGCTCAGATCCTGTTCGCCGCCAGAAATCCACATTTTGGTGCCGCTAATTTTGTAGCTGCCATCGGCCAATGGCTCAGCCTTACTGCGAATATCCGCCAGTGATGATCCAGCCTGTGGTTCAGATAGACACATAGTGCCGAACCATTCGCCTTCGACAAGCTTATTTAAATATTTCGCTTTGAGCTCGTCTGAGCCACACACGTTGAGCATGTTGGCCACGCCCTGGGTCAAAAACAGGTAAGTGTGAATCGGATTGTTGGCGCAGACAAACATACCATTGAGCGCCTGATCAACCATCCAAGGCAGTTGCATACCGCCAATATCGGCATCGTAACCAGAGGTGCAAAGACCCGCATCGCGATAGGCGTTGATGCCCTGCTTGAGTTCAGGAATGGTCTTCACCGCGCCATCGATAAACTGTGGTTCGTTGGCGTCGAGCTTGGCTGCGCTGGGTAGAAACTCTTCTTCAGCAATTGATTGGCAAAGGCTTAACATTGCGTCCAGCGACTCGCGGTCGTGATCGGCATAGCGCTCTGACGCGAGCAGCTTATCCAGGTCGAGGGCTTCATAAAACATAAAGTCCACATCGCGGCGATTAACAATCATTGACATAATTACTCTCACTTAAAACAGGTTCAGGACAATCTTCATAGATTACAGCATCATGCGCAAATAGCTGTCGCCGAAACGACAGCGTCCTTTATTAACGCGGTCAATCAGTCTGCCAGCTGTCTTTCAGTCTGCTTGATGCCATAGTTTAGCCAGCCAGATTCATTGAGATTACCGGACGCCTTGCGCAGCGCGGTCAATATCTGCAAGCGCATTGTTAACGCCACTTTATTGTTCGGTTCGGCCTCTAGGGCAGCTTCAATCAGTCGCAGCGCTTTTACCAACTGCTTATCGTTCATCTGCTGCTGCGCGACGGCGGCGACCGCTTCAGCGCCGCCAGCCAGCCGCACTAGATCACCGTAAACAGACTGCGGTGATTGGTCGTACATAGTGACGGGTTGGCCGTCAAACCAGCCCATATAGCCCTCGTAAATTCCCCGCACTGACCAAGACACCCAACCGTAGGCCTCGCCGATATCGAGCTCGGCGGGCAGTTTAATCTCACCCATAAGGGCGTACACATCGCGTCCTGCGTTCATCCCTTTGACGGTTTCATCGTGGACATACTGAATCGCGGCGCGATAGCGAATAAGGTCGGCGCGGATAGCAGCCGCACCCATAATCGGCTCGCCGTGGCTGGGAAGGAGTATTTCAGGCTCAAGTGCGAGCACGCGATTGATTGAGTCAATGTAGTCCAGTGCCCAGCGAGGCTTAGTTCCGCGCAAAGTGTAGATATTGGGAAACGAGCGGTAGAATAGATCGCCCACAAACGCTGCTTTGTACTGCGGCATCCACACGGTCAAGGCGTCGTAGGTTTCAGCCGGCGTGTGGATTAACTCAAACTGCTGCGCGCCTAAGGTGAACTGCATACGTTGGTCAAAAAGCTGGTTGGGCTGAAGATTGGCACCGGTATTTTCTAACTTAACGGCATCAGTGCTGCCCGCCAGATCAAACCCAAACTGCGCGGCATTGCGCTGTATAAATAAACCGTTGAAGCGTTTTTGATAGGCTAAAAACTCAACCGAGTTCTGCTGCGCAATAACCTGGGTTTGCGCTTCTTGCCATAGAGCAACTCCGCCAGTGTGGTCACCGTGCCCATGGGTCAGAATAATACTGTGAATGGGAGCGTCGCTCACTGCTGTTAGCAACGCCTTATGGCGCGGGGCCATACTCGGCAGCGAGGTATCAATGATGACATTGCCCTCTCCGGTCACCACCATAAAGGTGTTACCAAAGCCAGTCGCTTTGTAGATCACATCATTGATCTTTTGCGCTTCACGCTGATCGCTGCCTTGTTGCAGATGCATGCTAGGATCAGCACGGCCCGACTTCAGGGCCTCAGGATTGTATCCGTCAGCCTGGCCCGCCGTGCTGGCCAGAAAACTCGCGCCAACCACAGCGCACCCAATCAGTAATTTAACGCTAACAGGCATGGCTCTTTTCCTTCTTATTATTTTTTAGCTCGCACTCAATTGGCTCTGAAGTCACCATCGATATTAGCTGACATCCAAATAAAGGCTGCGTAAGCAGCAACGTTTTGCGCCACATCTGCGGGTGCAATTTTATCCAAGGTGTCGTCGGGAGTATGGTGCAAATCAAAATAGTCCCAACCGTTTTGTTTTAACACGACCACGGGCATGCCAAGCTGTCTGAGCGCTCCAATATCAGGGCCGCCGTTGGCTGTGTTGGAGCCGCGAGCAATACCCAGCGGTGCCAAAACGCGATGCATTTCATCCGCTTTGCCCAAGTGTTGTTCGGCAAAGCGTGTATCAAACTGCCAAATCTTACCGGCACCAAAATCTGATTCCGCGCCCACCACGTGCTTAGCGACCTCTGCTGCATGCTTTTCGGCATAGGCTTTTGCGCCAACCAAACCAATTTCTTCTGCGCCAAACATGACCACGCGAATGGTGCGTTTGGGCTTTTTCTTCAACTCTAAAATCATTTTTCCAGCACCGACAGTAATGCCAATGCCTGCGCCATCATCGACAGCACCTGTGCCTAAATCCCAGCTATCCAAATGTCCACCCATGAGGACAATTTCATCGGTTTCACCGGCGATTTCACCAATCACATTGCCCGACCAACGCTTGCCGGGAGATTCGACATCGAGAGTTAACCGCAACTGAACATCACCGAGCGCCACGCTGCGTGCAAGCTGATCAGCATCGGGGGCTGAGAGCGCGGCCGTCGGCACCTTGTTGACGTTATCGGCATAGGTTATTTGGCCTGTGTGAGGAAAGCGATGATGGTCTGTACCCACCGAGCGAATCAGCGCTGCAATCGCACCGCGCTTGCCCGCTTCGTTGGCTGCACCAGAACGTTTCTGCACCGCCACACCATAACCCGAACCGTCTTGCGTACGGGTCATAAATTCGTCGACAAATACAATTTTTCCTTCAAGTCCGGTAAGGGGCGCGTCACGCAAATCTTGCAGCGTTGCAAAGCGCACGACAGACCCAGTAACACCCCCTGCGGCGGTCGCAACACTTCCGCCAAGAGCGGTGATTACCAGCTTTTGCGGGAATGGCGCAATAATTTCTGCGGTCTCTATATTGCGCTGCCAAAAATTAACTTCAAAAGGTTCAATGCGCACATTGGTAAATCCCAACTTTTTGAACATCGCAACCCCCCACTCTCTGGCGCGGGCTTCAGCTTCACTGCCTGCGAGGCGCGGGCCCACCTCAGTGGTCAAGCTCTCGACAATATCAAATCCGATATTACTTTTGAGGCTGCTATCGATCAGTGCTTTCGCCTCAGCAACAGTCGCCTTATCGAGATAATTTTCGCTAACCGCTGGCGCAGAAAGAGCTGTTGTAAAAAGCAGCGCAAAAAGAATCGTCGGCAGTGCATTGGTCTGGCGGGGTTTGGAAAATATCATTGTCTTCTCTTCATTAACTTCACTAAATGGAAAGGCCCAGCAAGCTGGGCCCTATTTTTACTTAGACTCTTTCAATAATAATCGCAGGAGCCATACCGCCACCGGCACACATGGTGATCAAACCACGCTTGAGATTGCGTCGCTCCAGCTCATCAACCATGGTGCCAATGAGCACTGCGCCAGTCGCGCCGATTGGATGACCCAGCGCCATTGCGCCACCATTCACATTCACGGTGTCGCGATCTAACTCGAGGTCGCGTATAAATTTTTCTGCAACAACGGCGAATGCTTCGTTAATTTCCCACAGATCAATATCGTCTTTGGTCAAACCGGCCTTCGCTAAAACACGCTTGGCCGCAGGCACTGGCGCATTCAGCATAAGTGATGGGCAGTCACCCATATTACAAAATGCGACTACCTTCGCTCGGGGCGTCCAGCCTTGCTTGGTCGCGTAATCCGGCGAGGCCAACAGCACTGCGGCAGCACCATCTACAACACCTGAAGAGTTACCGGCGTGGTGAACATGGTTAATCTTCACGTCGGGATATTTTACCGCCATCAATTTTGCGTAGGTCATACCGTCCTCGTCGAGAGGTATGTGCGCCAGCTTTTCGAAGGAGGGCTTGAGCTGACTCAACGTTTCCATCGTGGTACCGGGGCGCGGAAATTCATCTTTATCCAACGCCAGAGTACCATCGTCGTGATAGACCGGTACCAAGCTCTTATCGAAGTGACCGTTGGCAATCGCGTAGGCCGCGCGCTGCTGGCTAACTTCTGCCAGATGATCGAGGTCTTCACGGGAAATGCCTTCGATGGTGGCAATAGTGTCCGCGCAAATGCCCTGGTGCGATTGCCCATACATGTCACGCAGATGTTTGTTGCCCGAATCGACAAATGGGCTCAGGTCGCTACTCATGCCACCATAGCCAGACATCATTTCACAGCCACCGGCGACCACAAGATCTTCCATACCCGACATAATTGAAGCAGCCGCCATATTTACTGTGGTGATACCTGAGCCACAAAAGCGGTCGAGGGTAACGCCGCTAGATGTGATGTCATAACCCGCATCCAATGCTGACATGCGCCCCATGTCATTGCCGTTCTGACCACGCTGAACATTACAGCCCCAAATCACATCGGCGACATCGGCAGTGTTTACATTGTTGCGCTCAGCCAGAGCTTTGAGCACGGTGGCGCCCAAGCGCTGCGGGTGAATATCGGTGAGTGCGCCGCGGCCAACTTTGCCAATACCACGGGGCGTGCGGCAGGCGTCAATAATCCATGCTTCAGTCATAGTGTTTTTCCTGTATTTTTGTTTTCTACCCACGCCTGTCCAATACTATTGGCTGATGTTGAGCGTATTTTTTTGTTTGGCATTTTTAGGGACATTTTTTAGGTGTATTTTTTAAGCACATTGTCGTCCTAATCGAGAACAGTACTTTATTGCTCTCACTTTGGGTATTCAAGTAACGATATAACCACCAACCATGAAAATTATACCGAGCATATCTAATCCCACAGGTTAATTTTATACTAGGTCGAAAAGAGCGCAGCATCTATGAACAGAGCCTATACCGCGCAAGGGACAGGTTATAAAAAATCAAGAACGTCGCACCGCAACAGACTATTCAACTACTGAGAGAACCCCTTATGCAAAACGATCGTCAAACGCTGCGTCGCGGACTTTTTTTAGCGCTATGTTGTTGTGCTCTTGCTGCTTGCTCCGACATGACCTCTGAACAGGGGCCTGTGCTCAGCGCCCCGTCTCGCCCAGCATTGCTGCAACCACAAGCTGAAAATTTGCTGCAACTGCCGCTCCACTGTGTCGAAACTGAATATCCCAATAAACTTAGCCAAATGCTGAATAGCGACGCTGACCTCCGGTCGCCACGCAGTTTGCATCCGGCATTTTATGGCTGCTTTGATTGGCACTCGGCTGTGCATGGCCATTGGTCTATGGTGCGCCTTATCAAAGAATTTCCCACCATGCGCGGCCACGAACAGGCCCGAGACATTCTGCAGAGACACATCACTGACGCAAATATTGCCGCCGATATAGCCTATTTTAAAACCGATTCCGCGTGGGAGCGTCCCTATGGATGGGCTTGGCTACTAAAGCTCATGGTTGAACTGGAGACATGGGACGACCCCATAGCAGCGCCCCTGGCCGCGACATTAACACCGTTGGCGGAAGACGTGTCTGCGATGTATATCGCCCACCTGCCAAAACTCGGCTACCCGATTCGCGTCGGGGAACACGCCAATACCGCATTCGGCCTCACTTTTGCGTGGGACTATGCACTTCACTCTGGTGACAAGCCGTTGCAATTAGCCATTCAGCAGCGCGCTAACGATTTTTACGCTAATGATAAAAATTGTCCGCTGAGTTGGGAGCCGAGTGGCTATGATTTTTTATCGCCCTGTTTGGAAGAGGTTGATCTTATGCGCCGCATCTTACCGCAAGCGCAATTCTTGACATGGCTCGATGGGTTTTTGCCAGAGCTGCGTTCGCCGACGTTTGAGCTCGCCGTGGGTAAAGTGTCAGATCGCAGTGACGGCAAGCTTGTTCATCTGGATGGTCTAAACTTTAGCAGAGCATGGGTTTTTTACGGCCTTGCCGAGCAGTACCCAGAATTTTCGCACCTGAAAAAGGTTGCCGATCTGCACATTAACTCTGCCCTGCCCAACGTCGTTGGCGACAGCTATGAAGGCGGGCACTGGCTTGGATCTTTCGCGATTAATGCGCTACTGATCGATCGATAGCTGCTTAACTTAACATCAACACTTACTAAAAACACTGAGGCCATTCATGTCAATTTCCATGTACAACAACTCCATCCCTGTCTTTGTGCGCTATCTTAATAATCTCTCGGGCATTCTTGCGGCAGGCGCCACCTACTCAACCGAGCAAGACATTGATGAGTCGGTTTTGATCAACGCGCGATTGTTTCCCAATATGTTACCGCTGTCGCGTCAGGTACAAATTGCCTGCGATATGGTTAGGCGTGCTGGCGCTAGACTGTCGGGTGATGAGCCCACATCGACCGAAGACACGGAAACCACTTTTGCCGAACTGAGCGCAAGAATAGAAGCGACAAAAGCCTATTTACTGACTCTGTCAGAGGAAAAAATTAACGCTTCGTCCGACATAAAGATTGTTATGCCTGCGGGACCTATTGAGCTGACCTTTACTGGTATTGAATATTTAAACCTGTGGGCACTTCCCAATATGTTTTTCCACGTCACCACTACCTACAATATTTTGCGCCACAATGGCGTTGCATTGGGCAAAATTGATTATCTGGGTGTGGCAGATTTCAGAAGCTAGAGGCGCCTCTTAATGCATTTTCGACAGCGATAAAAAAGCCTCCGCAAGGAGGCTTTTTAACGACACACCGGTGAGAACTTTTAGAGTCCCGGTTTTTTAGCATTTGCTAGCACGCTGACCGCGCAACAGACGACCCATGGGTTTTTGACCAAACTCTGGGCTAAACGCGTTATTTTCCCATGCCGATTGTCCGGCAATCATCACCAGCTTAACAACATCATCCGAGCGATTAACTAACTGTTCATGGGCGAACTCTTCACGGTAGATGCGCTGAACATTTTTCTCACCGTCGTAGGCCGCAAGCTTTTTCGGATCAACTAAAATAAGATCGGCGATATCGCCTTCGTTAACCGTGCCCCCTGCAACGCCGAAAACATCCGCTGCGTCTTTCGTTAAGCGTTTCACCATGTAGCTAACATCCGCATCACCGCCTTGCGCGGCCAATTGCAAGCTGCGCAAGTTAACATCGTAGAATGCCATGTTGGTTAAATGCGCCCCGCTGTCGTTAAAGCCTGGCAGCAATAGCGGGTGCATTAATAGTTTGCGCACCACGCTTAAATCACGATTAGCGGTTACGGTACTCCAGGTTAAATCATTATCGAAAGACCTGAGCATTTGCAGCACAAAATCCGCTTCGTCGGCAATCCAAAAAAAGTCACGCTGCACAAGGCTTCTTTCTTCAGCACTGATATCGTCGCCTTGAAGATTATTTTTTAGCGCTAGCACGCGCTCAAAGACCGCCTGAAAACTCATGCCCTGCCAGTTACTCTGAGGACAACGCTCTACTTGCATATCGGCGAGATTGCGATTGAACGCATAATCTTCCAAATTAATTTTTCGCTTCAATCGAGCCGCGCTCCAGCCCTGCTTTCCTTTCATCCACATGGCTTTAAACGCTTTAATATAGGTAGCATCGTTGAGAATCTCACGGCGTCCTGCGCGATCCTCAAGATCGGTTTCATTCAATCGTCGCAGCTCGGGTATCTCTTCTGCTATAGGGGTCACTGCGCCATCGGCCCAGATTTTGAAGGGAGCGCCGAGCGCTTGGAGATGGAATTCACCGCCCACCCACTTTGAGTTGAGCGTGCGCGCCAGCACCCGTGTCATCAGAGAAATTTTCCAGTTATTGGCAACATCTAAGGCTGCAACCACGGTTGTCTTTAATGGCTGACCGTAGAGCTTGCCACTGGTGAGTAAAAACGTTTTCAAGGTGCCAATCACGCTGTCTTTTGGCGGTGTCGCCTGCCACAAACCACCCTCTTCGCGAACCACCTGCGCAAGCGCTTTAATTTCGGGGTATTTAGCAAACTGCGTCGGGATAGTCTTCGCGCAATGGGGTTGCGCGGCTAAATAGTGGAATGGCAGTGCATCGGTAGAAAAACCGACGTAACCCTGCTTGAGCGCATCGCGCAAAGCGCTTTGCATGGACTCGAGTTCAGCCTGCGTTGGATCGCGGCTAATACTCCCCTCAAACCCCATCTTTTCAATACGCAACATGGAGTGGGGGAAAAGCACCGCGACATTGGGGCCTAAATTGAGTGTTTCTAAATGGTCTAGATACGCTTGTGGTGTTTGCCAATCAATGTTGTCGGCGCAGTTTTTTAGCACCGACTTGGGAATATTTTCAACGCGAGCATAGCAGCTAACAATGGGATCATTGGTACCGTCGCGCTGCGAACCGTAGGCTAAACCCAAACTGCAATTGGCAATCACCACCGAGGTGGTGCCGTGGCGGGTTGACTCTGGCAACCCAGGCGCGACCTCAAGCTCTAAGTCGTAGTGAGTGTGTATATCGAATAAGCCGGGCATTAACCAGAGACCCTCAGCATCAATGACACGACTGGCCGCTGCGTCGTCTAGGTGCTTGCCCCGAGCCACAATGCGACCACCGGCAATCGCGATATCTTCGATTATCGCGGAGGCGCCGTTGTTAAAAATCTTGGCATTTTTGATCAGCGTGTCGATCTGTTCGGGATGAACCTCTGTCATTCGGATTCTCTTCTTATTTTTGTAAGTTCTTGGTAATTTTTACGGCGCGGAAAAGCGAAGCGATCTCTATAAATAGCGAAGCGATCTCTATCAATAGCAAAGCGATCTCTATCAATAGCGCAGCGATTTTTTTTGATAGCGTTGACTTGTGCCCCCTGACAACCGAGTATTGCACTAACCCGAAATTAGCGTCAAGTTACGATTTAAGTCGCTATGCCCGCTCAACTTTTTTTGCCCGCACCGACGAGATAGATGCTATGCCTACCCGCGCGACGCAATCCATGACCGCCCCCCAACAATGGCACTCACAAGGTGGCTACATAACTCTCTTGGGCCACTCAATATTTGTCGTTGATGAAGGTAGTCCGGCGCAGCCCACATTACTGCTTATCCACGGCTTCCCTACCTCCAGCTGGGACTGGCAACCTGTCTGGCAGCAGTTGCGCGCGCATTTCCGAATAATCGCCTTAGATATGCTCGGCTTTGGTTTTTCAGACAAGCCCAAAAACCATCGATATTCCATTCATGGTCAAGCGGATGTGGTTGAAGCGCTGATTCATGCAAAGCAGCTCAATAGGTTTCATGTTTTAGCGCATGATTACGGCGACACCGTTGCGCAGGAGTTGTTGGCGCGGCAGTTAGACGGCAACGGCGCGGGACAATGGCTCTCCTGCTGTTTACTCAATGGTGGTTTGTTTCCAGAAACCCATCGCGCACTGCTCACGCAAAAACTGCTGTTAAGTCCGTTTGGCGCGCTGATTAATCATTTATCAAATTTTAACCAATTTCGCCGCAACTTTAGTTCGGTGTTTGGTGCGGAAACCAAGCCATCGGAACAAGAGCTCAATGACTTTTGGTGGCTGATTAATGTGAACCATGGCAAACATGTGTTTCACAATCTGATTACCTACATCAATGATCGTAAAAAACACCGCGAACGATGGGTCTCGGCTCTGCAGACATCCTCTGTTCCTCTCGCTCTGATCAATGGCTCTGTCGACCCTGTCTCGGGCTCACACATGGTGTCGCGCTATCAGGCACTCAGCTGCCGTCTCGATTATTTGGCGGAGCTGCCCTCCATTGGCCACTACCCTCAGGTCGAGGCGCCGGCAGAGTTTGTCGGGCACTATGAGGCATTTGTGCGGGCGATTGGCGCATCGTCACCGACGACAAATGTTTGATTTAGTTGGCCTTGTACCCGCACAACCCACAACCCACAACAAGAGTGTAAAAAAAGCGTGTTTCATCTAGCCTTACATTTTGTCGTTCCCGCGCTGTTGGTCGGCCTCTTCTACCGACAGCACTGGCGAGTTGCCTATCTGATTCTGATCGCTACCATGCTGGTGGATGTAGATCATTTACTTGCTGATCCAATCTACGATCCAACGCGCTGCAGTATTGGATTTCATCCGCTTCATCAGCTCGGATTTATTGCTTTTTATGGCTTCTTAAGCGCAATACCGCACACCCGTTTGCTCGGTCTTGGTCTGATAATTCACATGGCGCTGGATGCCATCGACTGTCAGGTGACTAATGGAATCTGGATCAATTAACGGAGGCGCAAGCAGATGGGAATCACACCCATCAATACACATCAATCGCACCAATCAATGTGCCAGCTGGAGATGGTGACGCTCTGTGGGTAGGGTGGTCACGTGGCGCAGCACGTCGGCGTAACTAGCAAAAATTTTTGTCTCGCGATAAGCGCCGCGCTCTTTAAGTAACCGATGAAACGCTTTTAAACGATAGGCGGGGACCGACGCCATCAAATGATGCTCAAGGTGGTAATTAACATTATTGGGAGCAACCAAGAGGCGCTCAAAAAAATTGGCGTAAGTGGTACGGGTATTCATCCGAGGGTCAAGATCGAGTGCATTGGGAACCGCGGCATGCTCGGCAATTTGTCGCACGCGACTAACCAGCATATACAGTGTTAGCGTTGATCCCAACCAAAGCAGATACAACCAAGCACTTAAGGTAAAATGGAGCAGCGCAATAAACGCTAACTGTGTCAGCCACATGCTGATATACGGCTTGGCCATCCGGCGCTTTTCAGGATCTGCACTAAAAATATCTGCGGTGGCACGTATTTTTTGCGCGAAAAAACGCACACCGGTTTGACCCGTTAAATCACGTGTTATCTTTCTTTTTAATCCCGCTTGTTCAATCGGATAGGCATTGTAGTTAGTGCGATCGGTGTCGTGCTCTGTGCCTGCCAAGCGATGATGCTGTTTGTGCCCTTCCGCATAGGGGTGCAGATTATCGAAGACAAGCTTGCCCGCAAACCATTGGCCAAAAAAGCGATTAACCCGTTTCGTCGCGAAAAAACTATTGTGTCCGCACTCGTGCATAATCACACCGATACCCAATAGCCGACCTGCAATCAGGCATAGCGCGATCAGTATCGTTAATGGATTGGTCCAATAATACGCGAGTAAAAACGCGCCCCACACGATCAACCAATTGGTCATTAGCATGCGCGCCGCCAGCCAGTCACTGCGGCGCGTGATTTCCTGACGCTCTGTTTTTGATAAATAGTCGGCCGCTTTCATTACCTTTCTCGTCGTCGCCAATCGGCGCTTTGATCTAAGACTTCCGGTGAACAATGTGACAGTTTATCGGCGTATTGGCAATATACGGACAAAGCTCACTAATTGGGAATTGAAATACCTGCGGTAGCAGTTTCATTAATGACATACTGATTACCGTCAGCGATCAAGACAAATAACCGGCTTACCACCCCCGCGGGGCCTTGCAAGCTGCTCGCATTCACTGTGAGACTGGTTTGGTTTGCCGGCAAGTTCAGGCTACCATAGGTGGTGGCAATCCACGCGCCGCTGGCATCCATTCCACGCACTTCGTACAACACATCTAAGGCCGCACTACCAGCACTATTTCTAGACAATGTCACCGTGGCGCCTTGCGCAGCCGCAGTCACCTCGACCAGTTCCGTCAGAATACCCTTGGCCACTTTAAGCTTTACGGGGTTGATGCCGATCATGTAAACATTGTCGCCGTCGTACATACTGAAACTGGCGATATGAAAATTGCCTCGGCTGTCCCAAGAGTCATAGCCAGTAATAAAGTTTTCGTTTGCTGCAACATCGTCGAGATCGCTTATTTTTGCTAACTCGTAGGAACTGCCTGTCGCGATATCATATTCATAAATCGCATTGGGCCTAGAACCGTCACTCAGCCCTATGTAGATTTTTTTCTCATCAGCCGAAAGCTGGAACACCCATGTCTTTAGCGACGCGGAGAAATCGGGGCGGCCCAAAAATTTCCAGCTTGCAGACGCGTCATTAAACCGATAGATGTTCCCCTGATCATCACTGGTGTAGAGATTGGCGTGCGTTCGATCCCACTGACCCACTTCCATGGCATTCGGACCCTGCAACGCAAAATTAGGCAGTTCACCAAATCCGCTGACGGGATCGTAATACCAGACATGGTTAAATAGCGCTCGGGGCTCGCCTTGATTCCACTGCGCTCTTGACGACCCGCCAGTGATATAGACACGCCCGCGAGAGTCAACCCACATAAAGCGATTGGTATAGAAAAAATTCGTCCATGCCGATGGTTTACCAAGCACCGTTGTCTGGGCCTTGGCGATGTCGTAACGCACGAGTTTGTTTTCAGGAATCGACATGCCATAGAGAAGATTATTACGCGGATCTTTTTGAATAGTCGCCAATTGCAATGTCGGCGAACCAACGCCATTGGGCTCTGTGGCGCTTAAATCGATAAATCTGTTTTCACTGATAGCGTAACCGTACCAATGAAATCCTCTGGTGTTCAGGTAGCTGTTGTTCATGTCTGAACTGTCGAGGGTGGCGACATAAACGTGACCATTGTGGTTTATCGGTCTGGTATGAAACTTCTGTGCCGTTTCATTGGCCTGCCAATTGTTAGCCTCTTGCGACGCAGTGCGCGCGTCGCCTATCCAGCGCAGGCTGTTGTCCGCTTGGTACAAACGGTAGAGCATAGAATTGGTTTGATGATCGTGTCCGGATATATAAATTTCTCCCGTGGCATCAGAGCCAACGGCAAGCCAACACTGATCGGGGCGGTCTCCCTCAGGCGAATCGGGCAATTGCCAAATATGCACACCTTCTATTCGCCCTTCGCGAGGCATGTCATAGGGAACAGTAATGACCTCTGGCTCTTCGACGGGCTCCTCCACCACGGGCGGCACAGTCCCCGACGTATTCTCCTCCGGCACATCGACCGCTGAAGAGCCGCCTCCGCAGCCAGAGATCACTAAACCGCAGCAAATAATTAACGCATATTTGCAGGCAGTTTTTGCTTTGCAAAAGAGTGCGCTGCAACGAGAAAACACAGTAACCATTAACATATTAATCCTTGAACACCAGAGTGTATTGGTTTGAATACCTTACCCATGCAAGACTGCGGCAATCCGCTTACCTAAGCAAAAAGAATGCGTTCAATGGGTTCATGAGCACGCTTAAAAGAAGCGGGTGACTTCAAAAGAATAAAAAAAGCCTCATTTTCATGAGGCCTTGGTGGACAGGCTAACTAACAAGCCGAGCAGCCTGTTAATCATCTATACCGCTTGGCTAAAATCGACGAGCTTAGACTTATAGGTCTCTCGTGGCATAGAACCATAGTTGACCAGTTTAATATCAGAAGTTACTAATAGTCGCTCACGAATTTCACGCTTGATACTATTCGCTAAATCCGTTGGTGGCAACTCAATGTCGAGATGCGCGCGAGACGCATTTATTGGTCAACTTCACCGGTTGGCACTTCGGGATTTAAGCCCTTTGCGCTGACCCGTATCAACTTGCCATTCGCACCGTCAGTTGCAAGAATCACGCTACCATCGGGTGCCACTGCAACGTTGCGAATGCGACCAAACTCATTGAACAAGACCTCTTCGTTCACAGCCTTGTTGTCCTGAATTTCAACACGCCTAACATCGCCGGGAACCATGGCAGCAATCAACAAACTGCCCTTCCACTGTGGAAACATATCTGCGTTATAAAGCGTCATGCCAGCGGGCGCGATTGATGGAACCCAGTACTTTATCGGCTGCTCCATACCGGCTTGCTCGGTAAACGGCGAAATCATTGCACCGCTATAATCGACACCATAGGTGATGGCCGACCAACCATAGTTGTCTCCCGGCCTAATCACGTTGAGCTCATCGCCGCCCTTGGGGCCGTGCTCGTGCTCGTACACGGTGCCGTCATCGGCAATCACTAATCCTTGTAAATTTCTGTGGCCGTAAGACCAAATCTCCGGCAGCGCACCGGGCGTGTTTCTGAAGGGATTATCCTCTGGAACACTGCCATCACTGTTAATCCGCAAAATCTTGCCAAAATGGTTATCTAACGCCTGCGCCATCTCGCGATAATTGAAACCGTCTCCCGACGTAATCAGCAAGGTCCCATCAGCTAAAAACGCTAACCGAGCACCGTAGTGCGCCGCAGTTTTGCGAGGAGGGTCAGATTGAAAAATGGTTTTGTGATCGACAAGCGTATTGTCATCGAGACGCGCTTGAATAACATTCAGGCGGTTGAGTTTTGGCAAATCTGTATCAGCAGCTGAAAATGACAGATACAACAATCCATTTTCTGCAAAGTTAGGATCCAACAACACTTCCGACAACCCGCCCTGCCCCGCGTACATTACTGCCGGCACTCCGGCAATAGGCGCAGGGTTTAAAACGCCGTTAGACAAGCGCCGGAGATTTCCCGACAACTCAGTCAGTAATATTTCCTCATTAGAGATAAATGCCATGCCCCACGGATGGTCTAACCCCTCTGCAAGAACGTCAACCTGAATACTGTCGTCACTGCTCGCTGCCAAACCACTGCAAAAAAATAAGCTCGCCCACAAAAATCGCACATTAGTTAATTTCATTAGAACCTCCACTGCGAGGGTGGCCACCAAAATAGTAGCCAGCAATCATTCCAGCAAAAACAAGATAAGCCTTACCCGCCAATGTGCGAGCGCCGGCAATTAAATCTAGGTGATAAAAAGCCAAGGGCATTAAAACCACTATGGCGAGCAAAGCGACACCACCAGCCAAGGCGTAAAGATAGGTTTTCTTCATCCCACTCCAAATGGAAATCACCCGCGCCGTGACAAAAGCGACGAGCAGCCCAACAAAAATCAGGCCAATAGCCGGAAAGGCGCCTCTGAAATTCATGCCGACCAAATCAGTGGTAATGCTTGAGACAACAACACCCAAATCCACAGGCATATTAATGCTGTTGAGCCAGATAAGATTGGTTATGGTGGTGTGGGTGACCAGTAAAAACGTGGCGATCGCCAGTGATGTCAAAAATGCCTGTATCTGTTTTATCATCGTAGTGTGCCATTGAAGACAAAGTGTGCGCCGATCATCGCCAGTTTATGCGGCTATTTCAAGGTATAAATTTTCTTTATGAATCTCAGATTATCCCTACAAACGACCTAAACCCGCGGTACTGGAATCTAAACCCGCGGTACTGGAAATAGTTCAACACTTTTTCCGTTGCATCCCGCTACGACTTGTTCAGGCTATGCTTTCGTCTTACCCAACTCTGCAGCTTGTGACGGCGCAAGGCCATTAAAGCAACATAGACCGAAGCGTAAAGTAGCGGCTCGACAATCTCGGATTTCACCGACCAATAAAAGTGAATCACGACCAACAATGCGATCAGATAGCTAAAGTTGTGCAGCGTCTGCCAGCGCTCTCGCATCTTGCGCCGTATCTTGTGTGTAGAGGTAGCTGCCAGCGCCAAAAGCAACAAAAATGCTGCCATACCCACCGTGATATAGGGTCGCTTAAACACTTCATCGACAAAGAGCTGCAGATCAAACTGCACTTCAAAAAACAAAAAATTCAGCACATGGCATAACCCGTAGACAAACGCATAAAGCCCAATCATACGCCTGAACTGAATCAAAAAAGCCATCTGCAATTTCTTAGCAAGCGGGCTTAAAAGTAGACTTAACAACAATAAATTAAGCGCACCAATACCAGTAAAATGAATAACCGCCTCTACAGGATCGCCGCCTAAGCGATCTTGGAAAGCCGCGTAATAGAGACTGATGAGGGGATACAGCGCCGCAAAATGCACTAGCGCCTTGAGAATGGGAATCCACTTTCGTGGGACCTTTATGGCCATGACGCTAGTAATATTTTCTCAGGTTCATGCCACGATACATCTCGGCGACTTGCTCACCGTAGCCGTTAAAAGGCAGCGTAGGAATTCGATTTTGTGCAAAAAGGCCGCCGCTAGTAATGCGCCGTTCACTGGCCTGACTCCACCGCGGATGATCGACCGCTGGGTTCACATTGGCGTAAAACCCATACTCGTTCGGCGCTAGAATATTCCACGTCGTTGGGGGCCTTCTCTCGACAAACTTAATGCCAACAATCGACTTTATACTTTTAAACCCGTATTTCCACGGCACGACTAACCGAACCGGCGCGCCGTTCTGAGGAGGCAAGGTTTTACCGTAGAGACCAACGCTCATCAGCGCCAGAGGGTTCATCGCCTCATCGATGCGCAATCCTTCGATATACGGATAATCGATACCGCCGCCCAGACGGCGACTTTTTTGCCCCGGCATCTGATCGGGGTCATAGAGTGTTTCAAAAGCTAGGTACTTCGCCCGTGATGTTGGCTTTGCCTTTTTTACTAACTCCGCCAAGGAAAACCCAATCCAAGGAACCACCATCGACCAAGCCTCAACACAGCGAAGCCGGTAAATACGCTCTTCCAAAGAGAACGTTGTATGAAGGTCGTCATAATCAAGGGTATAAGGATTTTCCACTTCACCGGAAATCTTTAACTGCCAAGGATTCACTTTAAACGATTGGGCCAGCTCGGCAGGCTGATGCTTTTCAACACCAAATTCGTAAAAATTATTGTGACCGGTGATCTTAGCTTCTGGCGTCAGTTCCTCCGCAGACGCACCCGCAGGGCTGTAGTCGAGGGCAGACTGTTGAAACAAATTCGATTGTGGCTGTTCACCAAAGATATCCAAAATCCCCGCACTCGCTGCCGATGATGCCAGCAAACTACCCGCGCCGAAAAAACCCATCGCTTTAATAATTTCGCGTCGACCGAGATAAATACGCTCATCGGTTACATCAGATTCTTTACAGTCGCTTGGAGAAATTCTCTTAATCAACATAGTGGCATACCCCTGTGGCTTTGTTCAGTTAGGTTAACCTCTAACAGGACTAGGCGCTAGGGGGTCAATTTTCACTGCGTAGCCACACACGGATTCGTGAATGATGTAATCACCAAAAAAATAAACGAGAAATCATTCAAGGCACTCTTACCGTTGCTTGAATACTTCACCGCCCTTCATGACAAAATCTACCGATTCAAGGACACTGATATCGGCCAATGGGTCACCGCGAACAGCGACGATATCGGCGTGATATCCAGCGGCAATTCGGCCCAGCTCATCACTGACCCGCAGTAGTTCTGCCGCATTCACAGTAGCCGACTGAATAGCGGCCATCGGCGGCATACCTGCCGCAACCATGAAGGTGAACTCTTTGCCGTTTGCACCATGGGGCGAGACCCCCGCATCAGTTCCAAAAGCAATCTTAACGCCATAGCGATAGGCCCTGCCGAAAGTAGCACTAATTTGCGGCCCAATAGCCGCAGCCTTTGGCCGCACGACCGCAGGCAACTTGCCCTCTTGCGTGGCTAGCTCAGCAACCCACTCTCCCGCTGAAATAGTCGGCACGTACCATGTGCCCTTGCGTTTCATGAGTTTCATGGCCTCTTCGTCCATGTAGGTGCCATGCTCGACTGAATCGACACCAGCTCGGATCGCGCGCTTCATTCCTTCAGCACCGTGAGCGTGCACAGCCACGACATAGTTGTAGTCTTTTGCCGCAGCCATCACAGCCTCGAGTTCGTTTTCGGTAAACTGTGGGTTGTCACCACTTTTGGCCAGCGACAGAACACCGCCCGTCACGGTCAGTTTGACTACGTCGCTGCCATCTTTGTAACGCTGACGCACGGCCTTGTAGGCCTCCTCTGAACCATTCATGACACCGTCTTTCGGACCCGGATCACCGCGCAAATCTTCTCGAATACCGTTGGTCGGATCGCCGTGGCCGCCAGTGGTTGCAATAGCTTTACCTGCCGCATAAATACGCGGGCCGACAACATAGCCGCGATTAATCGCATTGCGCAGCGCAAAGCTCGCCTCAATATCCCCCGAACCCAAGTCACGCACGGTGGTAAAGCCCGCCTCTAATGTGCGTTTGGCATAAACAGTAGACTGCAATGCAACGTCGGCAGAGTTCATGTAAAAATTAGCGCTGTAGCTTGTGGGCGGGTTTAACTCACCGTCTAGGTGTACATGCATGTCCATAAAACCCGGCATGACAGTAGCGTCTTTTAAATCAATTACCGTGGCCGATGCTCTCTCGACAAAACCCGATTCGACTGCAGTAATACGACCGTTATCGATAATGATGGACTGTTCATTAAGCACTTTCCCCTCGACAACATCGATTAGCTGTCCCGCATGAATCACCGTGGTTGCTTGGCTAACCAAGCTGACGCTGGCAAGTATGGCTGCGGTCAGCAACTGAATGTACTTATCCACGAGAGAGATTCTGCTCAGCTTTTTAGATGTGGTATTGGTTGTTTTCATAGTTATTAGTCCAATTTAGCTGTTGCTTGTGGAGGGGTGCGCGATGCTGATTACACGTACTCGTTATTATTAATTTTTAGGGATGTTACTGACGCTGGTCCGACGCGACGTTTATTCAGCGTCAGAATTCGACGCAAAATTCATGCTGCCTTTATCTGCATATTGGCTGTATATTGGCTGTATATTGGCTGTATATTTGATCAATAAGCCGCGCCTACCAAACAACCGTCCCGAGATCCATAGCGCAGGTCATAATATTCGTTTTACTATGAAATATCATTATCGCGGTGGTTGCAACATTGAAGTATTGTCCAGTAGCCAGCGACAGCGGCCCGACAAAGGAGCCGAAAAAAACATAAAACTGCGCATTGTTTTACCTATTACCCTTATTGCCTATTGGCATTGACGATGCCATTATTTTCAATAATGCCCAGGAATCAAGAACACGCTGAAGTTTAGGTGTCTAACCTGTTTTCTAGGGCGAAAGTCCTCCCTTTTTTTGGAAGATGAGTTTATGAAAAAATGGTTACTAAGAATTTTCACGGTCCTAGCGATACTATTGCTAGCTGCATTTTGGCAGCTGTATTTTTCAGATCGCCCACCACTGATGACAGACCCAACCACATTGGCAGGCGATGGCACCACCATTAATTATTGTGAATTACCCACACTCGACAATAGCGGAAAAATGGCTGCCGAAATCGCCAAGGGCAACACGCCGGGCTGTGGCTACGATCATTTTCCTTTACCTATTTTGGCTGAGTGCACAGAACCGTTACCGGAAGAAGCCGATGATATTCGCGGCTTATGGATTGGCGTTAAAGGCGAGCACACCGGACACGTGGAACGAGTAGAACAGTGTGGCTCGCGTGTAGTGATTACGACATCGGGAATTATTCATGACAGCGGCCCTAATCTCAGCGCCGATGTTATCGGTTTAAATTCTAACGATACCGAGGGTTCTGTGCTCTTTATTGTTGGAGATAAAGAATACTGTGGCCGAACCTCTGCCAGTATGACGTGGAATCAAAAGGTATTGGATTTCAATGTTTTCGGCTGGGGCCCGGTGGTGGTTAGACGGTATATGGAGGGCGAGCAGTTAGTATGGGAATATGTCGATGGCACGACGACCCATATGGATCGCATTTGTCAGCTGCCAGAAGAGCATAAAATTCCTGCCAGACGAGGTCGGCATATTCAGATTTTTTAGTGGCATCTTTTTTTCTGCATGAACCATCGGATTTCACAATATCTAATGAATTTTACCGCCTTTTGACAACTCTATTATTTTTTATGAAATGCGAGGCTACGATGACGATAATAATGCAGTTGTGGAAAACCATGCAGAGCAGGAATTTACCAAAAAGCTGATATCCGTCGAGCGCATTCAATCTATCACTGAAGAATATATTTTAGTCACGTCCTCCCATGATCGCGATATGTACTGGGAGTATGACTGTACAATGCAGGAGCTCGCCATCAGATTGTCAAAGTCCGGCATGATCATGGTCTGACCAGCGAAGTTTGGGGTCGGAGTAAAAACCCCACCCACATCAAACCGATCGTTGCCGGAACGCCGAAGGCGATTCTCCTGCCCAGCGCCGAAACGCCTTCCTGAAGTTCGATACATCACCATAACCACAGCGGGAAGAGATCTCCTCAACAGTTACCTGTGTGTTGACCAGGTAACTGACAGCAATGGAGTAGCGCGTTTCGTCAAGCTGCTGCTTGAAGCTTGTCTGCTGCGCACTGCAAAAAAATCCCGTCGGATCTCAATCTGACGGGATTTTTTTTGCCTACTCTTTTTTGCCTCCATTTCAGACGGGAGTTAAGTGGCATCCTATTCTTCGTATCGCTGAGGTTAGTATTTTAGATTGCATACAGGCCATCTGGACATGGAGTAAGTCATGGCTGTCAATTCACAGCGCAGAAAACCAATGATCTGTTCTTCAGTGAAACACTTATTCATTTCCAATCTCCTCGGTTATGGAATTGGACTCTAAAGCGGCGTGCTACTCAAATGCGGTGGGACGTCGGTGCTATTTAGTGCTTCGATAAGCTAAGACTGCTGTTTACCCGCTGCGCCGCCAAACGATAAACACGACCCCCATAACCAACTGCCAAGAGCCGTAGAGCAGCAGCGACAGCAGCACCATGTCGGCCACAGCATTGACCTCTCCGGCAACCAGCGGGAACAGCGAAACCTTGAGTAAAAAGCCAAGGTTTATATTGCGCACTACCACTTCCATTTCAATAGCGGTGTTATCTTCTTGCGCCAGCCCAAAGGCCTTGGTTAAGCCGATGCCGATAATGGTCAGGCCGATAATAAACCCAAGCAAGGTGACAAGATCAGCAGTAGGTGTATTGGCTATATTGAGCCTGCCAGAACCGATGGAGCCGGCGGCGATCATCACAATACCCAGCAGTGAGCCCCTCACGCAGACAGTTGAAAAACGTACCGCGCAGGCAGGGAAGCGACGCAGAAACGCCATACCCAGCAACAGTGGTAGCAGCAGGCAGAGGCCAATCTCAAGCGCCACTCTCAGGGTCGGCATGGTAAAGCTGTCTGGCATATATTCAGCGATCAAAAAATCTAAAATTAAGGGCGTGGTGGCCAGGCATGCTACCGAGGTTAGCGCGGTGATACTGATTGATAGGGGCACATTGCCGCGCGCCATAAAGGTAAAGATATTCGATGAAGCGCCGCCAGGTATCGCCGCAATAATGGCGATACCAATGATCATTCCGGAGGGCAGGTCGGTGGCGAGAATAAACACCAATCCGGTCAATGGCACGATCACCAACTGCATCAGCAGGCCTGTATTCACTGCTTTTGGCTGCAGCACTACCTTTTGAAAGTCAGCGACGCGGAGTCCGGCGCCCATGCCGAGCATTGCCAGGACTAACTGCACCACAGCAACCCAATATTCGTAATCTAAATACCACCCAATCATTACATTCCCCTTGGTCTACTGGCCGGTTAAAACTCAGGTCTATTATTGATAGCGGTCGGCCAACATAGTACCTACTTTCGAGGGCTTCAGTAACAGTAGGCGGGAATCTAAACCTGTCGATTGCATCGACATATTAGTAGGCGGTATAAGGGGTGTTCTGCGAGCGTCGAGGAGTATATCTGTTAATGCTGAGGTTGGTATTTAAGTGCGATCTCTTATCACTATTAGATAAGCCTGATAGTGATAAGAGATCGGGGATTAGTTCTAGCCTTTAATTAAAGGCGCCATCTTATTGATCAATGCTGATAGCTCAGGCTTGTGTTGACGAATTTCATCGGCACTTAGGCCATGCAGTTCATGGGGGAATACCAACCATTCTTCAGTCTCGTGGATATAGTAATCCGGTGGTCCGCCGGTCTTGTTGTTATTGGGCTTGTAGTAGGGGGTGGCGATTCTAATCTGTGGCGTGTTTTTCTTGCAGGCGCTTTTTAAATCGACGATGGCCTTTTGAATTGACAGTCCGGTGTCGTGAACGTCATCGACGATCAGCAGAGAGTCCTCCGCCTCGAGCTGGCGAATAATATAGCTCAGCCCATGGACATGAACGGTTTTGCTGCGCTGGCCCTCACGGCTGTAAGAGGAGGTGCGAATGGCAATATGATCTGACTCTATACCCAGCACATCGAGAAATTCCTGCACCGCGATACCCACGGGTGCGCCACCGCGCCAAACGCCAACAATATAGTTGGGTCTATAGCCGCTTTCGAAAACTTGCCAGGCCAGTTGGTAGGAATCTTCTAGCAGTTGTTGAGCTTGAATATAGCGCTTTGACATTAGAGACGGATCCAAAATATAAAATGAACGATCCTGCAATATTAGCATATCAGTTGTTGGCTAATATATGGCTCGGTGAAACCTGACAGTGCTCCCGGGGGAATAGTTAATTATCCCGCTGATAAAAACCCGGACTAATTAATAGTCCAGGTTTTGTCTTACTAGATTTAACAAATTATAAGCAATTGCTCAAAATTAGAAATCCATAGAGAAGCGTGCCATAAACTGACGTGGACCAATCAGCTCATCGCCAGTTGCTCCAACACCAAAGACATCAGTAAAGCGTGCATTGATACCCGCTTCATCAGACAGGTTCTTACCGATCAGCTCAACGCGCCAGTCTTTGCCCTCTGGACGCAAGCCAATAATCAGGTCAATCACGTTGTAGCTCGGCACCACATCGGTCGCATCATTGTTGAAGATACGGTGCTTAAAGCCACCCCTGTAAGTGTATTGCAGGCTGCTGTTGAGCTCACCCCAAGAGGCGATATCGGTGTTCCAGTTGAGAGCCACATTGCCGGTAAATTTCGGCGTTTTGGCTAGCTCATTGCCGTTAACATTTTGCACTGCAGAGGACCGGGCTTGCTGGACTTCAGGGCTAAATAGACCAGCACCTCCACCAATTAATGTGCCGCCGGCAGCTTCCGATTGGACATTATCCAGAGCTAAATGATCAGCAGTGATTTCAGTTTCCAGCCATGCCAGACGCACATCAAGGATTAATGACTCTGATAAGAATGCAGACAGCTCAAGCTCAGCGCCAAAAATTTCTGATTTTGGAATATTACCCACACCACCTTGGAAGACTTCTGGATCAGTTGCCTGATACTGCAGTCCTTCATAGTTGTAATAGAAGGCTGCTGTATTCATGCGCACGCGACCATCGACCAGGTCTGTTTTCAAACCCACTTCATAGGCGTCGACCATTTCTTCGTTAAAGGTTGGCAATACCACAATCGGTGCAATCACCTCTTCCCGACCGTAGGTTAGGTTGGATCCGCCAGGTTTAAAGCCGCGGGTATAAGCACCATAGGCCATAGTGCTCTCGTTGAAGTCATGTTCGACAACCAAACGTCCGGTCACTTTTTCGCTGCTGGTTTCAATAATGTCGGTACCTTCGCGGCCATAGAAGTTGGTCACTTCACTGTAGACTTCGTCTTCTGTGTAGCGCAGGCCAAAGACCGCACGCCACGCTTCATTGAAGTGCCAGGTGCCCTGACCATAAACAGAGGTTGAATCGCGCTCAGGCTTGGAGTCTGAGATAAAGCCAACATCGCCACCATAGGATGCGATATCTGCATCGGTGATGGGATCAAAGCCATCCAAGCCAAAGTCGAGGCGCTCGAGAATACTGATCTCGACTTCTGTATCCAGATAGAACAGGCCGGCTACCCAGTCTAATTTCCCAAACAGCGGGTCCACTGAAACCAAATTCACTTCTTGAGTGATGGTGGTCTGTTTGTTGGTCTCTGGATCATAGAGGCTGGGAATCTGAAAGACTGAAATCGCGGCACTATCATTGCGGTCATTATCGCGGATGATCATCACGTCATCATTCTGGTAGCTGGTCAGTGACTTCAAGGTGAAGGACTCAAAGTCCCATTCTAAAACAGCACTGTATAGCTCGGATGTTAGCTCATACGCGGCGAGAGAATCCTGACGGAGCTCACGTGCATCTGGGGTAGGATCGAGCAGGCCTTTCTGGGCGGCACCGTTGCGATCTTCGTCGAAGTATTGCGCTGTGAAGTTAGCGCGGAAGTTATCGCTGGGCTCATAGAGCACACGAATGCGAGCAGACATACTGTTGGCGTCGTCTAGATCCTGACCCAGGGTCAGATTTTCGGTGAAGCCATCGCGGGTATTAGAGATAACCGATGCACGCATGGCCAAAGTATCAGTTAAGGGCAGATTGTATGCGGCGCGAGCTTTAACTAAACCGTAGTCACCCAGAGTCAAGTCGGCTTTGCCGAAGCTACTATCAATAGAGGGTGCAGTGGTGATCACATTGATCGCACCGCCAGTAGAGTTCTGACCGAACAACGTACCCTGGGGACCACGCAACACTTCGATGCGCTCAAGATCGAGAAAATCCGTTTGCAGAGCAAACGGCGATGCTACGTAAATGCCATCTAAGTGGTAAGAGACTGAAGGGTTCGCAATAGCGTTTTGGTTGGCTTCGTTGCCGACACCACGAATAGTAATAACGGTTTTGAAACCTTCGTTTTTGGCAATGTTCACACCCGGTGCAATGGCACTGAGATCGATGAAAGAGGCAATTTGACGGTTATCTAAATCCGCTCCACCTAAAACAGTAATCGCTTGGGACAAATCTTGTAGGCTCTCGCTCCGTTTTTCCGCTGTCACCAGCACCTCTTCAAAAACGAGGTCAGAACTTTGGGCAAAAACACTGCCGCATAAGGATGCTGAGATGGCCAACGAAAGTGTTTTAAGGGGGAGACGCGGATATTTCATTCTAACTCCTGAATATAACATTGTTAAGTGTTTTAAGGTTGGCGAGACGCTATGGTGCACAAGAAAATAAATGTACGCATTTTGCACTATTTTCGATCAAAGTGGTGCTAATTAATTGGCTTTTATGTGTTTCTAGGTGCTCTACATAAAGTCCCGATACACTCTAAATGTACTGTGCAATTAGCTTGCCATATGTGTCAAAAGTAGACCCTGATGCGTGGCTTTTCCCGCCGCTGGCTATACCTCTATGGGTTGGTTTATGATTGCGCGATATGTTGGCAAATTTCGCTGATAAAAAATCGCTAAAACATAGATAAGAAGATGGATAAAAACCTATGAACCCATTGTTAGATCGACTATTTCAACTTCGAACCAAGGGTACAACAGTAGGTACTGAGTTGATCGCAGGCGCCACTACCTTTATCACCATGGTTTATATCATCTTTGTTAATCCGCAACTGATGGTAATGAGCGGCATGGACCACGGCGCCGCCTTTGTAGGAACCTGTTTGGCGGCGGCACTGGCCTGCTACATTATGGGCTTCTATGCCAACTGGCCAGTTGGTCTGGCGCCCGGTATGGGACTCAATGCGTTTTTCACCTACACAGTGGTCGGCGAGATGGGTTACAGCTGGCAGATCGCTCTGGGTGCGGTTTTTATAGCCGGTGTGCTGTTTGTGGTTATGAGTGTGACCCGCCTGCGCCGTTGGATGATGGACAGCATTCCACTGAATATGCGTATCGCCATGGGCGCCGGTGTCGGACTCTTTGTCGGTTTTATCGGCCTCAAGAGCGGCGGCATTATTGTCGCCAATGGCGCAACCTACCTTTCCCTGGCTGACCTGACAAAAATTGAACCCCTGCTCGCGACCATGAGTTTTCTGGTGATCGCGATTCTGTCGATTCGAAAAGTTCCGGGGGCAATTATTATCGGCATTCTCGGTATTACCACGATCGCCGTGTCTATGGGGCTGGTACAAATTGATGGTCTAGTTTCAGCGCCTCCTAGTCTGGCGCCGACCTTTATGCAGCTCGATATAGTGGGTGCATTTGATGTGGCCATGATCAGTGTGATTATTGCCTTTCTGTTTGTGAATCTATTTGATACCGCTGGCACACTTTTGGGTGTCGCCAGTCGCAGTGGTTTGATCGACGAGCAGGGCAATGTGGAGAATATTGATCGCGCCCTAAAAGCCGACAGTAGCGCCAGTGCCCTTGGTGCCTTTTTTGGCTGCGCGCCGGTTACAAGCTATGTAGAAAGCTCGGCTGGTGTTGAGGCCGGTGGTCGCACTGGTCTTACCGCGGTGGTGGTAGGTACATTATTTCTGCTGGCGATTTTCTTCTCACCCCTGGCGGCTGTGGTGCCAGCCTATGCCACGGCGGGTGCCCTGATCTATGTGGCCATTCTGATGCTCTGCGGTATGGAGGCGCTGGACTGGTCGGATATGAGTGAGGTGCTGCCGGCACTGGTGACCATCATTATGATTCCCCTTTCGTTCTCCATTGCCAATGGCATAGCCCTGGGCTTTATCACCTATGTGGCGGTTAAGTTCTTTGCGGGCAAGCGCAGCGATATTACTTTGGGGGCGTGGTTTTTAGCGGCGATCTTCATGGCTAAGTTTAGTTTTTTATAAAAGCACTTAATCAATAAAGAGCGTAATAACTGGCAAAAATAGTAAGGAGGAGGCATAGCCTAATAAATAGTAGCAATGTCTTTTTCTCCGAAAAGGATTTCTTATTGGTGCAAAACTCATCGAGGATTTATACGAACACAATCAGGTTCGTATTGTTGATAAGCAGGAAGAAGCATATGGTGGGATTTCCACTGCACAGCGTTGTCTGCTAGGGCTTGGCGAACTTTCATCGAGCAGAGTGATTGGGGGAAATGAAATAGGTGGATACCCGTTTGTGGA